>NZ_LABZ01000439.1 GCF_001043955.1 Methylobacterium tarhaniae
CTCCGCTTTCGCTGGCCCCGGGATGACCGGGAGGGTGTCAGGCGGGGTGCGCGCTACCTTGGACGAGGCGTGATCGACGCGGCTATGCTGTCCCCCCCCTCACCCCGCGAGCGCCAACACCCCATCCTGCAGGAAGCCGCCGCCGCCCGTCACGGTCTCCTCCAGACCCCGCGCCGCCGTGGCGAGGTTCTCGGCGAAGAAGCGGGCGAGCGCGATTCGGGCCGGATGGGCCGGGTCGGTGTCGCCGGCCTTCGCCGCCGCGTTCGCCGCCAGCGCCGCTTGCGCCAGGCAGGTGCCGCCCTGGGCGAGGCCGAACAGGCGCAGGTAGGGGGTGGCGCCGGCGAGCGCCTCGTCCGGCCTGTTCGAGCCGAGAGCCTTGAGGAGGGAGCTCGTCGCCCGGTCGAGGGCTTCGATCGTCTCGCGCAGGCGCGGGGCGGTGTGGCCGAAGGCGGGACCGCCCTCCTTCAGCACCCGCTCGGCGACGAGGCGCATCGCGCCGATCTGGCCGCGCACCACCGCGCCGGCGTCCAGGGGCAGCTTGCGGGTGACGAGGTCGATCGCCTGGATGCCGTTGGTGCCCTCGTAGATCGCCGCGATGCGGGCGTCGCGCAGGTGCTGGGCGGCGCCGGTCTCCTCGACGAAGCCCATGCCGCCATGGACCTGGATGCCGAGCGACGCGACCTCGATGCCGATATCGGTCGAGAAGGCCTTGGCCACCGGGGTCAGCAGGGAGGCGCGGGCTTGCGCCGCCTTGCGCGCCGCCTCGTCCGGCGCCCGGTGCGCGCGGTCGATCGCTTCCGCCGTCAGGTAGCAGATGCCGCGAGAAGCCGCGGTCAGCGCCTTCATGGTGAGCAGCATCCGCTGCACGTCGGGATGCTCGATGATCGCGCTCGCGCCGTCCGTGGCGGCGCTCGCCCGGCCCTGGCGGCGG
>NZ_LABZ01000044.1 GCF_001043955.1 Methylobacterium tarhaniae
CAGATGAACTTGTCAAAGAGCTGATCCAGTGTGAACCGGATCTCATGTCTGAGAGACCAGAAAGCCGCGCCGGGTTGCCCCGGCCCTTGCTTGCCCTTCTCTGAGGAAGTCCTGCGAGGCAGGCCGTTCGTCTCGGCGCCCCGTCGGTGAGCGGCTGTCTAAGGGTAGCCGGCTCGCCTGTCAACACGGCCGGGATCCGGAGGATCGCGGCCGGGGCGACGGGAGGCGGGGCAGATGGACTGCCCCAGCCTCCGCGGCCGGCTTGTACCCGAGATGGGTATGCGTGAACTCCGTTCAAGGGCAGCGCATCATCAGCCGTGCGCATCGACGACCTGCGGGACCGGTTCGCTGCGCTGCGTGTGCGGGGTCACTCCCTGGAGCGCCGCCCGTATTGAAGAGTCGCGACACCGAGACGTGCGGCTCGCACCAGCCGAGATACCGGGACCCCGTCCGCATCCCTTGCAGTGGCCCGAGCCGGTTGGCATCTGACGGGCATGACCCGTACGACCCTGGACGACAGCAGCCTCGCCCCTTTCCTGGCGGCTTTCTACGGACGCGTCCGCAGCGACCTGCTCATCGGGCCGGTCTTCGCCGCTGCGATCCCGGACGCGGACTGGCCGCACCACATGGCGACGGTCGAGGCGTTCTGGTCTTCGGTCCTGTTCAAGACGGGGCGCTACAAGGGCAATCCCTTCGGCAGGCACCAGGCGCTCGGCATCCTGCGACCCGAGCATTTCGCGCGCTGGCTCGACTTGTTCCGGGAGACGGCTGCGACGCGCTTCCTCCCGGACGATGCGGCCGCCCTGCAGGAGCGGGCCGAGCGGATCGGCGCCAGCCTTCAAGCCGGTTTGTTCTTCCTCCCCGACGCGGCGGCAGCCGCCGCTACCGGTTCCGGAGGAGATACACCTGCCAAGTGAGCATCATGCTCGCCACCATGAGGGCGGCATGCAGGAGGTGGAGGGCCGGGGAAGTGTCGGGCATGGGCGTCATCCCGGCGGACGTGCTGTCCGCAGCACGGAGCCCCCATGCAACGAACGGGCCCGCGAGTCCGGCGCCTCCTGCAAGGGGCTGCGGCTTGGGGACGGGCGCGGCGAGAGGTCTCCCGGTCCCGTGCTCGGCCCGGTGCTCAAGGTGGCAGCAGAGCCTGCGTGGTGGCGGCCCGGGCCAGGGTCGCGAGCATGTCGGTCTGGGTCACGATCCCGAGCACGCGGCGATCCGGCGCCGTCACGACGACGGCGTGGGTACGGCCATCCGTGAGCGCCGGGACCAGGACCAACGCGGGCTCGTCCGGCCCGGCGGTCCTGGCCGCGGACATCGCCTGGGCGATGTCGCCCATCGAGCGGAGGATCAGCTCGCGCAGCCCGACCGTTCCCACGAGGCGGTCGGCCGCGTCCACGACGGGCAGCGTGCGGATATCGTGCTGGAAGAGAAGCTCGCGCGCCCGTTCGACCCGCTCGTGCATCCCGATCGTGACGACGTCGCGGGACATGATGTCGGCGCAGGTCAGCGCGCCGTGGGACCGCGCGAGCGCCTTGTACTCGATCTCGCGCAGCAGCCGGTCCAGGTCGGCACGATCGATGTCGAGTGTTTCGTCGAGCGTGAGCAGCGCCGCGTCGAGGTCTCCGGCGCGGAACCCGACCCGCAGGGGAGCGGGCAGGTCCGCGGTGCCGTGGGTGTTGGCCGGTGTCGCGGCCGGCCTATGGGGATACTGGCGGCGGGCCAGCCGGTGGAAGACGATGCCGAGGCCCACCAGAACGAGCGAGTTGAGACCGACAGGCACGAACGGGAACAGGAACCCGGAGGAGGTGACCGCCGGACCACCGATGAGCGCGGTGAGCGCCGCCGCACCGCCGGGCGGGTGAAGGCAGCGGGTGAGCGACATGACGGCGATGGCGACGGACACCCCGACGCCGATCGCTGCCACCGGGTCGGGGATAAGGTGGGCGGCGGTCACCCCGATGAGGGCCGAGAGCGTGTTCCCGCCGATGATCGACCAGGGCTGCGCCAGCGGGCTGGCGGGGACAGCAAAGAGCAGCACGGCACTTGCGCCCATGGGCGCGACGATCATCGGTATATGTGGCCCCTTGCCGACGATCCAGCCGCTGATCAGGCCGGTGAGCGCGATGCCGACCAGGGCGCCCAGGCAGGCGACGAGACGCTCGCGGAGGGTCGCGCCCGGGAGCATCGGCTTGAGCTGCCAATTGCCCCACCTCTTGCCGCCCGAGCGCATGGACCCGACGATCCGGGACATCCCCCTCATGCTGACTGAACCCCTTGAAGCTGCGCGGCGTGGCGGCGCTGCCGCTCGAGGCCGATGGCGGGTACCTCTAAGCGCCAGGCTTCGGCTTGCAAACATTCTGGGCATGATGCCCGTCATGTCGGCAATCGATGGCTCGCCCGGCCGCCGCGTCCTGCTCCCGGCCGGCACCGGGCACCGCGGCAAGAGAAAAATCCCGCCTCATCCGCCCACATGCCGTCGTCGATCCGCGGTCGTCGATCCAGGCTCTCACCCGGAAGACTGCTCACCCCGGCAACCGGTACCCCGGAACCGCCCCGACCCGCGTGCCCAGCATCGCCTGGACCCGGTCGAGCCCTTCTCCCGGCAGCGATGCACTGGCGGCGAGGCAGTAGACCTCCCAGCCGACCGAGATGAAGCCGAGGCCGAAGCGTTCCGCCGCCGCGCGGGCCCCCAGGCCCGCATCGGCCGCGCCCGAGGCGATCACCGCCGCCACCGCCTGGTGGGTGAATTCCTCGAGATCGTAGCCGACGATCTCGTCGGGCCGGATTCCGGTCTCGGTAAGCAGCCGGTCGAACCAGGCCCGGGTGCCGGACCCCTTCTGCCGGTTGACGAATCGGGCTTTCGTCAGTCGCAGATCGGCCGGGCTGCGAAGCGCGAGCGGGTTGCCGGGGGCCACCAGGAAGCCCTGCTCGCGCTCGAACAGCGAACGGACCCGGAATGCCGGGTCGGCAACGAGGTCGGAAAACGGCGGGCCGGCCGCCGCCGGTCCGATCGCCCCGCAATGGAAGCCGGCCGCGTCGGCGCGCCCGTCCATCAGCCGGATCACCGCGTCGCGGCTGCCCATCACCGCGACCTCGGCCCCGCTCCACTCCGCCAGCACCTCCATCAGCAGGGGGTCGTGGCTCGCCGCCAGGCCGAGGCGACGGGAGACGGTGAGCAGGGGGGCGAGGCGAGCCTGCATCACCCGCGCCTCGCGGGCGAGCGGCAGGGACAGGCCCTCGGCGGCGCCCGACAGGGCATCGTGCAGGGCGGCACCGGTCTCGGTGAGCGTGGTGCCGTGGCCGCGGGTCTTGCGCACGAGCTGGTGGCCGATATCCGCTTCGAGCGCCCGCACGCGCTCCCAGACGGCGCGATAGGACAGGCCGATCTCGACGGCGGCGCCCTGAACCGAGCGGGTCTGGGCGATGGCCCGCAGAAGCGCGAAGATCTCGGCAACGGCGATGCGCGCCCGTCCGATCCGCAGGAAACCGCCGAGCCCGAGCTCGACCACCGGCGCTTCATCGGCAGGTGTCGTCATGATCGGCGCACCGTAGCGTCCTCTCGACCGCCGCGCACGAGCCGCGCCCGCGAGGCGTGCCGTCCATGTCGCTTAGCATGAAATCCGTGCGCGGATGGACGGCGAGGGCCGCGCCACCCTGCGCCGGGGCTCGGCGGGACGTCCGGCGCAGGTCCCGGACCGGCGCAACGGACGGCCCGGATCGGGCCCGGTTGTCCGGAAAAGGAGAGGACTCGTGCGATTTGCCGCGCGCTGCCCCGATGACTCTGCGAGCACGAGCCGCGAGTCGTACTGGAAGCAATCTTCCTATTGATGCGATCGTAATGGCATCGTACCGCCGATGAACTCGCTCATGCCGCGAGACGCGTCGATGGCTTTCGCCGGGACGCCGTTTCCGGGCGAGGCCCGAGGGACGCGAGGACCGCATGATGCAGCCGGAGCTTCTCCACCCGATCCCGGTGCGCGCCCGGCCGGTCCTGCCGGCATCGGTGACCCTGGCGCGGGCGCAGGAGGGCAGGGCGTTTCCGATGCCGGCGGACTGGATCCACGAGGGGGGCCTGCGCGCCTTTCGGGGCGATGCCGGCTATCTCGGGCGCTCGATCGCGGCGCTCAAGCTCTACCTGACCCTGGTCGTCAACCAGGACGCGACCTCGGCCGCCGGCGAGCCGTCGCCGATCCTCCTGTCCTACGAGCGGACCACCGCGCTGTGCGGCCTCTCGGACCCGCTGATCTGCGCGGGCAAGAAGGCCCTCCTCGACCAGGGCCTCGTCACGACCTGCGGCGACCGGCAGGGCGGGACGATCGCCTATCGCTTGACCGGCCTGCGCCCGTCCAAAGCCGCGGCATCCGTCCGTCGCGCGCCGCAGGCCGGCGCCCGGATCGCGGCGCTGCACGGCCTCACCTGCCGGCAGGCGCCGAACCTGGCGGTGCTGAAGACCTATATCTGGCTGAGCGCGCAGGGGAGCGACCGCGACGGCGTCGTGTTCCTCGACGTCGACACCGCCTCGGGTCTCACCAAGACCAGCCACGTCAAGATCATCGCGGCCCTCGCCGGCTTGCAGGAAATCGGGCTCACCCAGGAACTCGGGACCCCGTCGCGCCTGGCCGAACAGCGGCGGGTCCGCGTGCTGCCGCTGCGGTGACGCCGCCGCCGGGAGCGATGCTCGCCCCGCCATGAGCGGACGGCCCGTCCGGTCAGGCGGGTGAGGCGTGCGCCGCCGCGACGGACATGCGGTAATAGGCCAGCACCTCGGCCAGGCTGTCGCGCAGCGTGTGGCGCGGCCGGTACCCCAGCGCCGCGAGGCGGCTCGCATCGGCGAAGCTGCGGGCGATGTCTCCCCGCCGCCCCGGTCGCCGGGCGATCTCGACCGGGGCGGCCAGGTCGCCGAGCGCGACGAGCATCGCGAAAATCTCCTCGCCGCTGGTCTCGCGGCCGGACGCCACGTTGTAGGCGCGTCCCGGCTCGCCGTGGGCGGCCAGGACGCGCAAGGCGCCGGAGACGTCCCGGACGTCGATGTAGTCCCGGGTGGTGTCGAGCGATCCCACCTCGACGCGGGGGGCTCGCAGCCCGGCTCCGGCCTCCGCGATCTGCCGGCCGAGCCAGCCGCAGAGGTGGCGCTCGTCCTGCCCGGCGCCGACCGGGTTGAAGATCCTGCCCCACACCACCGGCAGGCAGGCCGCCTCCGCCAGGATGCGCCCCAATTCCTCCGCCGCCCGCTTGGTGGCGGCGTAGGGGTCGGCAGGTGCACAGCGGGCATCCTCGCCGAACGGGGGCTCGCGCCCGGCCTCCCAGCCGTAGACCGAGCCGGACGAGCCGAGGACGACCTTTCGCGGCATCACCCCGGACGCCCGGAGCGCGCCCAGGAGGGAGACGACACCGCCGATATTCGTGCTCACGAGCCGGTCCGGCGGGTCGTCCCGCAGGGCGGCGGCCAGATGCACCACGAGGTCGGGGCGGAACTCCCGGATCGTCCGGGCGAGGCCGGAACCGTCGCCGATGTCGATCGCCCGGTATGCGTAGCGGGGGGTTGCCAGGATCCGGACGAGGCCCGGGGGCAGGGGCGCCGGCAGCGCCGCCTCCCCCCAGTGGACCTCATGCGTGAAGGTGCCGGGCAGGGCGGGGGAGCGGCCGAGGCCGAGGATGACGGCGCCGGGCTCGGCCGCCAGCCACTCCGCGGCGAGATAGCGGCCGAGAAAGCCTTGTGCGCCGGTGATCATGATGCGGGCTGTCATGGATTCCTCCGCAGCATCGCGGACAGGCCGTGGTCGAGGGGCGTGGCGGCGTGCCAGCCCAGCTCGCGGGCGGCCCTCGCCGGGTCCCCGACGAGGGCGAGGATGTCGGCGCTTCGCGGGCGGTCGGATTCCTGTGCGACACGGGGCGCGTCGGTCCGCCCGGCCAGGGCGAGCACGCGCCAGGCCAGCTCCTCGACCGGCAGGCCGAGGCCGCTGGCGAGGTTGTAGGTCCGCGTCGGCTCCGGGAGCGCGGCGCCGCAGCACGCCACCAGCGCCGCCACGACGTCGTCGACGTGGCAGTAATCGCGGACCGGGCGAGGGTCGAACACCTCGACCGGATCACCGGACCGCGCCCGGTCCACGAGCGTGCCGAGCAGCGTGTCGGGCGCCATGCCGGGCCCGTAGACGCTGAACGGGCGGACGATCACCGCTTCGAACCCGCCCGCCGCGGCGCCGGCCCGGACGAAGGCCTCGGCCTCGGCCTTGGCGGTGGCATAGGGGGAGCGCGGCGCGAGCGGCGCCTCCTCGCCGACGGGGTTCCGCTCGGGCTGGCCATAGACCTCCGCCGACGACACGTAGATCAGCCGGGCCGCTCCGGCTCCCGCGCAGGCCTCCACCACCGCCGCGGTGCCGGCGGCGTGGATGCGGGCATAGGCCGCCGCCGCGCCGAAGGAGGCCGCGACGGACCGGGGCCCGGCGAGGTGCAGGACGAGCGTCGCGTCGCGCAGCACGGGTGCCAGGACGGCCGGATCGTCGATCTCGCCGTGCCACGCCGCGATCCCGGCGGGCGGCGCCACCGCCGCGGCGCCCGGCGGCCCGACGAGCGTGCGGACGGTGGCGCCCGCCCGGTGCAGCGCCCGCAGCAGCCGGGAGCCGATGAAGCCGCCGCCGCCGGTCACCGCCACGATGCGCCCCTCCAGCCGCCGGCACGGGGCAGGGAAGGCGGAGGCCGGCGAGGAGGCCCCGGACGGGAGCTGCGGATCGGGCATCCTCAGGCCGCGAACCCGTCGGCGAAGCGGCTCACCAGCGCCTCCGCCCGTTCCCGGGCGGCGAGGTCGTTCACGTCGATCCAGGGCGCCGCGTGATGGAAGGCACGGACCGCCGCGCCGGCCTGCAGGAGACGGTTCGCGAGGGCGGGCAGCCCGATCGACTCCCCGGGGGCGATGGCGTGCACGGCCTCGGGCCCGAGCACCGAGACGGCGCTGCAGATGCGCACGGGGAAGCTCGGCTTCTCCCGGTAGGCGACGACGCGGCTCCCCTCCAGGGTGACCTGGCCGTAGGGGATGGTGAACGGCTCGTCGTGGACCGCCAGGGTGAGGGCGGCGCCGTCGGCCCGGTGGGCGGCCAGGATGGCGCGCAGGTCGAGGCTGGTCAGGTTGTCGGCATTGACCGCCACGATGTCGCCGCGCCGCGCCGGGGACCCCGCCAAGGAGCCAGCCACGCAGGCCGCCGCACCGATGGATCCGAGAGGCTGCGGCTCCTCGATGACCGCGAAGCGCGCGCCGTGCCGCCCCGCGAGGTCCGCGCAGCGCGACCGTGCGAAGTCCCGCACCCTTCCGTCCGCCGCCGAGACCGAGACGTGGATCTCGCCGAGGCCCGCCCGCAGGAGCGCCAGCAGGTTCCACTCGAGCAAGGGCCTGCCGGCCACGGCGACCAGGGGCTTCGGCACGGCGCTGCCCGAGCGTCGCATCCGCTCGCCCGTCCCGCCCGCCATGATGAGGCCCGCCGCATCGCTCGGCATCGTCCACTCCGCGCTCGCTCCCGCCCGGGTCCTGCCGCGGACCCGGGGTCGCCCGTCAGGATAGGCCGGCGCTGGCGGCCGCACCCGACGTCCTTTCGGCGTCGGGGCACGGCCGCGCCGTTCCCAAGGGAGAGGGCGATCCGGCGCGGACGGCCGATCCGGGATGCCCGAAGAGGGGAGGCAGGCTCAGCCGTTCGGCGCGTGCGGTGCCATTGGGAGCGATTGCGAGCCGGATGCATGGGGGGAAAGCTGACCGCATCCTCCCGCACGCCCGATCAGAGGAGCGCCCATGCCGCGCCGGTTGAAAGTCGCGACGATCGTCCCGTTCCTGCATATCGGGGGCGACGAGAACCGTCTGCTCGCCTATCTGGCGGCCCGGGATTCCGACCGGTTCGATCACCTGGTGATCAGCGGCTGCGGCGCCTCGCGAGAGATGGATGATCTCTGGGGCCCGATCCGGCACCGGTTCGCGGCCCTCGACGTCCCCCTGATCGATCTCGGCCTGCCCTACGGCTTCCAGCGCCTGCGGGACGCCTCGGCGGCCGACCGCCAGCTCGGCAAGATGCAGGGCTTCGCCCGGTTCGTGCAGCGGACCGCGCGTCTGCTGCGCGAGCGGGAGATCGACGTGGTGGACGGGCGGGGCGATACCGGCACCGTGGTGGCGGCCCTGGCCGCCAAGCTCGCCGGCACGAAGGCGGTCGTGTCGACGAACTACTTCCCGCAGGTCAAGCATGCCGGCCCGCGCTCGCCGGCCTGGCATCTGTTCCGGGGTGTCTACGGCCTCGTCGACGCGGTCGTCTGCGATTCCCAGACCTGCCTGGACGCGATGCGCCGGTGGATGCTGTTCGCGCCTCCCGGCTACTGCGTTCCCAACGGGATCGAGCCGCCGCGGGCGGCCCGCCCGGCGCAGGAGGTCGCGGCCGAGCTCGGCATTCCGGCCGGGGCGACGGTGATCGGGCAAATCGCCCGCATCCAGCCCTACAAGGGCCAGGAGCTCCTGCTGGACGCGGCGAGCCGGATCATGGCCGAGGTGCCGGAGGCGTTCCTCCTCCTGTGCGGCTACCCGTCCTACAACCAGGAGGGCCTGGACCACCGGGACCGGCTCGTGCAGATGATCGCGGCGTCCGGGATGGGCGACCGTATCCGCCTGGTCCCCTATCCGGGGCCCGTCGGCGACGTCTGGCCGCTCGTCGACATCCACGCCCACCCGACCTTGCTCGATTCCTCCCCGATCGCGCTCCTCGAGGGCATGTCGGTCGGCAAGCCGGCGGTGACCACCCGGGTTGGCGGCATCCACGAGCTGATCCTCGACGGCGAGACCGGGATCGTGCTGCCCCGGAGCGATGCGGGCCTGCTCTCCGAGGCGCTGCTGCGCCTTCTCCGGCAGCCCGAGGAGGCGGCGCGCCTCGGGCGCAACGCCCACGCGCGCTACCAGGCCGGCTACACGTCACGCGTCATGGCGGGCCGCATCGAGGATCTGTTCGAGCAGGTCCACGCCTCGCCGCGCAGCCGGGTCGCGCAGGCCGCGTAGGGCCGCGGCCTCGAGGGGCCGGTCCAGAGGGGCCGGCTCTCGGAAGGGCAGGATCGGGGCCGCATTCCGCCGGCTACGGGGCCGCGACCTCGTCCTGCCGGCCCGCCCAGACGAGGGTGGCGCAGGCCTCGGCCCTGTCGGCCGGGATCAGGGGGTCGGCCTCCAGCGCCCGGCGAACCGACGACAGGCTCGGCTGCTCCAGCGCGTCGAGCAGGCACCGTTCGTGGTCGCGGAAGGCGGCGAGCCAGGTCTCGACCGGAGCGGGGGCCGGGGCCGGGAGCAGGGGCCCCGAACCTGCCGCATCGACGCGCGCGCGCCCCTCCTCGACGACGCCCGAGGCGGCGAGGGCGTTGAGCTCGCACAGCACCGGCCGCCGGGAGCGGAGCGCCTCGATCGCCGGGACGACGGCGTGCGGGTACCAGGCCATGTCGCGGGTCCGGAGGCTCGGCGGCGACCGGCCGGGATCGGCGCGCAGCTCCTCCAGGAGCCGGGTGCGGAGCCCCGCCAGGAACGCGGCGCGGCCCCGTTCGGGAGCGGGCGCCGCGGACCGCATGAGGCGGAAGTACTTGGTGGGGACGGCGTGCAGGGCGGCGATCTCGTCCGCCCGGATCCCGTCGAGGGTGTCCGTGCCGAGCCTGCGGGCGAGGTCGGGGATGCGGTCGACCCCGTCCCATTCCAGCCGCACGATGAAGCCGCGGTGGTTCAGGCCCGCATAGGCCCAGCAGGCCCGTGCCGGGTCCTCCCCCAGCACGGCCGCTGCCGCCGCCAGGGTCACGCGCGGCAGCTCGCACAGGCCGACGCAGCGCGTGACGCCGGCCCGGATCATGCGGGCGGTGGTCAGGCTCAGCGGATTGGTCAGGTTGAGCACCACCGCATCCGGGCATTCCTCCACCAGGGCGCGGCAGGTCTCGGCCAGGGGGTCGCGCAGGCGCAGGGCGGCCTGGAGCGCGCCGGGCCCGAGGGTCTCGTCCGCCACGAGGCCGCAGGCCTGCGCCAGATCCTCGTCCCGCTGCCGGCCCGCGATCCCGCCGTAGCGGATCTGGTGGATGACGATCCCGGCCCCGCGCAGGGCCGCCCGGGCGTCGGTCGTCCAGGCGGTGGTCCAGCCGAGGGGCGCGAGGCGGCCGCGCACGTAGCGTCCGACCGCGTCGAGGGCTTCCCGATCCCGCCCGGCCAGCACCAGGGCGCCGGGTGGCACGGCCGGTTCCCGGTCCGCGAGGGCGTCGGCGAGGGCGGCCGTGTAGGGCGTGCCGCCGCCGAGCACGGCAAGGTGTCCGGTCACGCGGGTCCGCCCCATTCACGCGCGGCGAGGCGGCCGGCGCCGATCAGCCCGGCATCGTCGCCCATCTCCCCGAGTTCCAGCATCCGCCCCCAGTCCTGGCCGAGGTCCCAGGTGCTCGCCGCGGCGGCCTGCCCGACCTGCGCGAGGTAGGCGGGGCCGAGGGCCTGCGCGAAGCCGCCCATGATCACGAAGCGCTCGACGCCCACGGCGGCGTGGATGCCGGCGAGCGCCCGGCCGAGCGGCGCGGCGAGCGCCCCCACCAGCGCCGCCGACCAGGGATCGCCGGCCCGGAAGGTCCTGGCGACGAGGTGGGAATCGACGCGCGCCGCCCGGCCGGCGACCGGCGCGGCCAGGGACGAGCGCGCGAAGGCGCCGGGATCGCGGCAGGCCAGGCGCAGGGCCTGATCGGGCACGGCCCGCCCGCAGGCGAGGCCGGCGAGATGCCCCCGTGCGCCGCATTCGCAGAGCGGTGCCTCGTCGGAGAAGTCGACCCGCAGGTGGCCGATCTCGCCGCCGCGTCCGGCCGGGCCGACGGCGGGCCGCCCGTCGAGGAACACCTTGTGGCCGATCCCGGAACTGACCGTCACGATGCAGGCATCGTCGCGATCGTGACGGAGGAAGCCGTATCCGGCCGCGCTCAGGTCGTTGACCACCCGGATCCGCACCCCCGGCCAGATCGCCTTCACCCGCGCCGCCACCGGCTCGGGATCCGCTTGCGTCCCCCAGACGGTCGGCGCGCGCAGGGCGACCCCGCCTTCGTCCACCGGGCCGGGGAAGCCGACGACGATGCGGTCGGGGGCGTCGGCGCCGAGGCGCGCGGCGAGGCGCTCCATGAGGTCGTAGAGGCGGGTGCGCAGCCCCGGGCCGGGCTCGGAGGCGCCGGCGGAGATGGACGGCGTCGCCGCCCGCTCCGTGCGCAGGAGCCGTCCCGCAGCGAGATCATAGAGCCCGGCCCGGGTCATGGTGCCGCCGATATCGAAGACCAGGGCCTGCGCGTCGGGCGCTCCCATCGCTCAGGATCCGGCCAGGTTGAGGCTGCCGGCGGCGCGAAGACCCGGGCGGGCAAGGCTCACCGGCCCCGGAATCCCGGGGGGAGGCGCGAGGGCCTGCAGCGCCCGGACGATCATGTCCGGCCCGACGGCGTCGGCCGCCTGCAGGAAGCGGGATGGGCCGAGGTCGGTCGGCAGGACCAGGTTGGGCCGTCCTCCGCGGTGGAGCGCGGCCTGCTCCAGCGCGCGCCGGCAGAGCTCGGGGGTGAGCAGCGGCGAATCGGTCGGGAGGCCGAGCCGCCGCAGGAGGGAGAGGATCCGGTTCCGGGATGCCGGCGCGACCAGGCCGAGTTCCGCCGAGAGGGCCATGGTCAGCGCCATGTCGATCGCCACGGCTTCGCCATGCGACAGGCGATGGGCGGAATCGGCTTCGAGGAGCGGGCTGAACGTATGCCCGAAATCCACCAGGCGCTCGTAGCCCTGGTCCTCGTAGGGGTTCTGCGCGAGTTCCTGCAGCATGAGCAGGGCCGACTGCCACACGATCGCGCGGCCCGCCGCCCGGGGCGTGGCGAAGCTCGTCCGGACCAGCTCCTCGGCGTGCCGGTCCACCAGGTTCAGGAGGTCGGGGTCGCAGACGATGGCGATCTTGACGATCTCGGCGAAGCCCTCCCGCTGGTGCCGGGCCGGCAGCGTGCGCAGGAAGTCCGGGGCGATCAGCACGTGGGCGGGCGCATGGAAACACCCGAGATAGCTCTTGTGCCCGTCGAAGTTGACCGCGCCCTTGTAGCCGAGCCCCGCATCGACCTGCCCGACGAGGGTGGTCGGCACCCGGACGTGCCGGATGCCGCGCCGCAGCCAGGAGGCGGCGACCGTGGCGATGTCGCTGCAGACCCCACCCCCGACCGCCAGGAGCACGCCGCCGCGGCCCAGGCCGAGTGCGTGGGCCCGGCGGCAGACGTGCTCGACCTGCGTCACGGTCTTGCCGGCCTCCGTGCAGGCGAGCACGAGAATCCGCCGGCCGGTCGGGTCCAGGACGGCCAGGGCGTCCCCGTGCAGGGCCTGCACGGTCGGCGTCGTGACGACCAGAAAATCCTGCCCGGCGGTCCAGGGCCGGAGCGACTGGAGCGCGCTCGCGGCCGCCCCGTCCTGGAACACGACTTCGTAAGCCGTCCGGCGAGTCGCCGCAGCGAGAGACACCTGCGGGGTCTCCAGTCCAGAATCGCGCAGGGCCATGGCCATCGTGTGGGCATCCTTCAGAGAGGGGGGATCGCCTGCGCGCCCGGCCTTCGGCGCGAGGCAGGCGGGTGTCGGGGCGCGGCCCGACGCGGATGTCACGACCCGGCTCGGCCGCGCGCTCCCACCGGAACCTCGATCACGACGAGGCGAAGCTCCTCGGCACCGGTGTTCCAGAGGCCGTGCGTCCCTCCGGGACGGTTGACGACGACGTCCCCGGCCGACACCGCGATGCGTCGACCATCGACCATCATCGTCGCGGTGCCGGAGACGACGACGTAGATCTCCTCGTTGTCGTCGGCATGCGTGTGCACGCCGATGTCGCTGCCTGACGGAACGACGGTCAAGTCGATGAAGTTGACGCTGCCAGTCGCGCCGACGACGCGGCTCGTCAGGATCGACCGCATTGCTCCATGCGCCCTGACCTCTTCGAGCACCGTGTCGGAAAAGGAGTAGTGGCGATCTTCAGAGACATCGCATCTTTCCATTGACTGACGCCCCGATCGCCGATGTTTTGCCGATATTTTTCGTCGGCAGGCTGTGGAGCATGCCTTTGGCGATGACGTCGAAACAGTAATTCAATCGTGCCCGTGCTTGATCCTTTGGGATGAGCGGGTCCGATGGGCAGGGGGCGAAGAGCGAAGCGCTGTACTTCGCCTGCCCTGCGCGCGCGCTCCGGATGCCCGGAGAGATCGGGGCGCTCGGCCATCGGGTGCTGGTCATCCGACCCTGCCGCTTCAGGATGGCCGGCATTCACGGCCGCCTGCGCGTTCGCCGGCCGGGACGACGACGCGCGATCCCGTCGAAGTCCCCCGATCCTGCCGGCAGGCTGAGCCGCCGGCCCGTTGCCGTCACGCCAGCAGCCCGGTCGCCGTCGTCTCGTAGACGGCCAGCTCCTCGCGCACGACGGCGAGGAATCCGTCGATCAGCGGGTTGTTGAGGTGGCGGCTCGGGAACAGGGCGTGGCCGTGGAACGGGATCTCGGGCCGGAACGGCCGGAAGGCGATGCCGCTGCGGCGATAATCGTCGGCCGCGATCGGGTTCACGATGCCGATCCCGAGTCCCTGCTCGACGAGGGCGCAGATGGTCGCCCCGAACGGCGTCTCCAGCATCAGCTGGCGGCGGATCCCGGCGGCCTCGAAGGCGCGGTCGACCCGGGTCCGCGCGCCGTCCTCCAGGGACAGGGAGATGAAGTGTTCGCCTTCCAGGTCCTCCGGCACGATGACAGCGCGCTCCGCCAGCCGGTGACCCGGGGGCAGGGCACACAGGCCGGCGATCGTGTAGAGGGGCCGGTACTCGATGAACGGCGTCTCGACGACGTTCGCCATGAAGCCGATGTCGCAATAGGACGCCGACATCCAGCGCATCACCGTGCCGTCGCTGCCCATCTGCAGGGAGATCGCGACGTTCGGGAACTGGTCGCGAAAGCGGCGGATGCAGCGCGGGATGAAGCCGAGCGCCATCACGGGCATCGCGGCGACCCGCAGGCGCCCGCTGCCGAAGACCCGGATGTCGCGCGCGACCTGGGCCAGGTTCTCGAGGCCCAGGAAGCTGCGCTCGACCTCGCGGTAGAAGGACAGCCCCTCGTCGGTCGGGCGCAGGCGCCCGGCCTGGCGCTCGAACAAGGTGAGGCCGGTCGCCGATTCGAGGTCCGCGATGAGCCGGCTGACGCTCGGCTGCGAGGTGCGCAGGGCCTGTGCCGCCGCCGTCATCGATCCGCGCAGCATCACGACGCGGAAAGCCTCAACCTGCCTCAGGTTCATGCACCACCCCATATCATCGGTGAATAGCATGCGCAAAAACCAGCATTTGACCAGATAGCGCAAGCCTCGCACACTGCTCGTCATGGTCGAGCAACGCGCCGTACAGACGCAGTACCCGAGCGGGATGTCCTGCCTGCGCTGCGATTTCGCGCTCCCCGTCGGAGATGTCGACGACGGGTGTCCGCGCTGCGCGGCCGAGGGACATGCGGCGAACCTGCGTCTCGTCTACCGCAGTGCAGCACCGGGCCGGATCGTCCTGCCCTATGCCGACGGCATCACGCTGGGAGAGGGTGGAACACCGCAGATCGAGGCGCCGGACCTTGCCGCGGCGGCGGGCCTGGGGCGGCTGTCGCTGAAGCTCGAATGGTGCAACCCGACCGGCTCGCACAAGGACCGGATGAGCGCCCAGCTCCTGGAGAGGGCGCGCGAGCGCGGCGCCCCGCTGGTGGTCGGCGCATCGAGCGGGAATGCCGGTATCTCGCTCGCAGCCTATGCGGCGCGGGCGGGCTTGGGCGCGGAGATCGCCACGACCCCCGCCATGCCGGAAGGCGCCCGCCGGGCGATCCTCGCCACCGGCGCCCGGCTGGTCGAGGTCGCGGACAGCGCGGCACGCTGGCACCATGTCGGGCGGCTGGCCGCCGAGGGCGCGTTTGCCGCCACGAACTACCGGCGCCCGGCGGTGGGCACCAACCCGTTCGGGATCGCGGGCTACAAGACGCTCGCCGCCGAGATCGCCGCGCAGGGCCTGCCCGACCTCGTCGTGGTGCCGTGCGCCCGGGGCGACCTGCTGTCGGGGCTCCTGCTCGGCTTTCAGGAACTCGGGCGCGGAATGCCGCGCCTCGTTGCCGCCGAACCGTTCCCGCGCCTCGCCCGCGTCCTCGCCGGGGCCGATTACCGCGAGTCGTTTCCGGGCCGGACGGCGCAGCTCTCGATCGGCGGCGACACGGTGACCTTCCAGGCGCTCCACGCCCTGCGCGAGAGCCGCGGCACGGCGATCGTGGTGGACGACGAGGCCGCGCGGGCCGCGCAAATACGCCTCGGCCGGGCCGGCCTCCACGCCGAGCTCGCTGCGGCGTCGAGCGTCGCGGCCCTGTTCATGCTCGGCGCCGAGGGTGCGCTCGCCGGCCGCCACGCCGTCGCGGTGCTGACCGGCTCCGGCGCGGGCGCGATGGACGCGCCGGCCGCCACGATTCCATTCGACCAGAGGGGAACCCGATGACCTTGCTGCGGCACCTCGCCCGATCCGCTCTCACCGCGGCCCTTCTCGCCGCCGGCCTCTCCACGGCGGCGGCCCAGGCGCTGCCGCCGCTGCCGAAGGCGATCCAGGCCGCGGGCGTCCTGCGGGCCGGGGTGCGCTGCGACCAGCCGCCCTACGGCTACAAGGACGAATCGGGGAATTTCTCGGGCATCGAGACCGACATGGCGATCCAGATCGCCGCCTGGGCCTTCGGTGCCCCGGACAAGATCGAGCTGACCTGCGTCACCGCCGAGAACCGCATCCCGCAGCTCATGGGCAAGAAGGTCGACATCCTGCTCGCCACCCTCGGGGTGACGCCGGAGCGCGCCCGGGTGATCGACTTCTCGAAGCCCTATCGCTGGGGCGGCTCGGACATGCTGGTGGCCAAGGACAGCCCGATCAGGAAGCTCGACGACGTCGCCGGCAAGACGGTGATCATGCTCAAGGGCTCGACCCAGGCGAAGTGGTTCGAGGACACTATGCCCAAGGTCGAGACCTTGCGGCTCAACACCGCCTCGGACGCGCTCCAGGCGCTCAAGCAGGGCCGCGGCGACGCCTACACGCACGATGCCGCGACGCTGGTGGTGGTCGCCGCCAAGGACCCGTCCCTGCGCCTCGTCGGCGAGGCTTTCGCGGTCACGGATGCCGCCGCGGGCCTGCGCAAGAACGATCCCGAATGGCTCGCTTACGTCGATGCGGCTTTGGCCCGGATGAAGGCGGAAGGCCTCTACACGAAGTGGGTCGACAAGTGGCTGCCGGCCGACCTGCGCCCGTTCTACGCCGACGCCTTCACCAAGCCGAAGCCGACGGCGCGCTGAGGGCCCGAGCCTCCTCTCCACAAGGGCAGGGATGTCCGGGGATACGAAAAGGCGCGGGTTTCCCCGCTCCCCGCCCGCGGGGAGAGGGGATTTTCGACGCCACTTCTTCCCCCGAACGGCCCTGCCACCAGGGGGAGGGGAACGAGTCTGATTGTGCAAGGGGTTGGCCGTCAGAGGCGACCTGTGACTCCGCAAATCCCGACCACGAAAAGGGGCCGGCATGGATTTCGATCTCGCCTACCTGATGGCGCAGGGGCCCGCCCTGATGCGCGGCCTGTGGCTCACGGTCCAGGTCAGCCTGATCTCGATCGTGCTCTCCGTGCTCGTCGGCCTCCTCGGGGCCGCCGTGCGGGTGCTCGAGGTGCCGGTTCTCGACCGGGTCGTGGCGGCCTATGTCGAGTTCATCCGCAACACGCCGATGCTGGCGCAGCTGTTCTTCATCTTCTACGGGCTGCCCGGCATCGGGCTGAAGCTGTCGCTGTTCTGGTCGGGCGTGCTCTGCCTGACCCTGTGGGCGGGGGCCTACCAGATCGAGAACCTGCGCGGCGGCCTCGCGACCGTGGGCAAGGGCCTGCGCGAGGCATCGTATGCCCTCGGGCTCACGCCGTGGCGCTTCTTCCACCTCGTCGCCGCGCCGCTGGCGATCCGGGTGGCGCTGCCGGCCATGCTCAACACCGCGATCTCGCTCCTGAAGAACTCGTCCTACCTCCAGGCGATCGGGCTCGCCGAACTCACCTACGTGGCGATCGACCGGATCTCGATGGATTTCCGCACCCTGGAGATGTTCGCGGCGATCTGCGTGATCTACCTCGCGCTGGTCCTCGTCCTGTCCTTCCTGGCGAGCCGGCTCGAGTTCCGGCTCAACGCGCCGTTCCGGCACTGAAGGGGGCGGCTCATGGATCTCCTCGCCAAGAACCTGCCCTTCATCCTCCAGGGCCTTGGGCTGACGCTGGCGCTCTCGCTCACCACGCTTCTCTTCGTCACGATCCTGTCGGGCCTTCTCGGCATCCTGGCAACCTTGCGCTTCCGGGCCTTGCGGATCCTGGTGCGGGTCTGGGTCGAGCTCTTTCGCGATATCCCGCTGATCGTGAACATCTTCCTGGTGTTCTTCGTCGCACCGCTCGCCGGGCTCGACCTGACGCCGTTCTGGGCGGTGACGGTGGGCCTGTCGCTCTGGGGCAGCGCCAACGGCGCCGAGATCGTGCGCGGCGGCCTCAACGCCGTGCCGCGCCACCAGTGGCAGAGCGCGGCGGCTTTGGGCCTCAAGACCTGGGAGGTCTACGGCTTCGTCACCGGACCGCAGGCGCTGCGCGCCATCCTGCCGCCCTTCGTCGGGCTGCTCACGCTCTTGATCCAGGCGACCTCGCTCGGCGCCCTCGTCGGGGTCGGCGAGTTCTTCAAGGTCGGGCAGATCATCGTCGAGCGGACCACGATGATGGAGGGCTGGAACCCGGCCTTCCTCGTCTACGGCGCCGTGCTCGTCACCTACTTCGTGATCTGCTCCGGCCTGTCGTGGTTCGGCCGCTGGCTGGAGCGGCGCCTCGGCCGGACTCAAGGTCGGCCCGTCCCCGCCTCGGCCTCCGCTGCGCCCGCGCCCGCCCCGCAGCTTCCCTGAACCCTGATGCGACCGGCGCGAGGCCGGCCGCGGCCCGAAGATCTAACAAAAAAGGTCTCAGCCATGGAATCGAAGGTCAGCCGCCGGCTCACCGAGCCGGTCGCGAAGGAAGTGTGCGAGCACATCTACGCCCCGCGCCTGGCACGCGACTTCCAGGCCGTGTTCGCCGCGATGACCGACCTCAACCAGGCCCACGTCCTGATGCTGGCGCGCTGCGGTCTCATCGCCCCGGCGGCGGCCCGGGCGCTTGCGGCGGGCCTGCTCCGGATGGAGGAGGAGGGCCCGGGCGCCGTGCCGCTCGATCCCGAGCGCGAAGATTCGTATTTCAACTACGAGGCGCAGCTGATCCGGCTGATCGGCCAGGATGCCGGCGGGCGGATGCACATCGCCCGCAGCCGCAACGACCTGACCTCCGCCCTCGACCGGATGCGGGCCCGCGACCTGCTGCTCGATGCCGGCCAGGCCCTGCTCTCGGTCGAGGAGCACGCGCTGGACGGCGCCTACCGCTTCCGCGACGCGGTGATGCCCGGCTACACCCATCTCCAGCCGGCCCAGCCCATCACCTACGGCTTCTACCTCGCCGGTGTCGCGCAATCCCTCGCGCGCGATTTCGGCCGCCTGTCGGATGCCTGGGCGCGCACCAATGTCAGCCCGCTCGGGGCGGGTGCGCTCGCCGGCACCGCCTTCGGCATCGACCGGGATGGGCTGGCCGCGAGCCTCGGATTCGACGGCCTCGTGGAGAACGCGCTCGATGCCGTCGCGACCCGCGATTTCGGCCTCGAGATCCTGGCCGGCCTGTCGCAGGTGGCGATCGGCTGGAGCCGGGTGGCGCAGGATTACCACGTGCTGGTCTCGCACGAGTTCCAGACCATCGAGTTCCCCGACCGCGTCACCGGCACCTCCAGCATCATGCCGCAGAAGAAGAACCCGGTGGTGCTGGAGCACCTGAAGGGCAAGGCCGGCCAGATGCTCGGCCTCTACGTGGCCGCGGCGAGCGCCGTGAAGGGCACGCACTTCACCAACACGATCGACGGCAACCGCGAGACGATGCGCGGGGTGTGGGAGGCCGGCGAGGAGGCCCTGCGCTGCCTCGCCTTGTTCGACCTCGTCATCGCGACGGCCCGGCCGAACGCCACCCTGATGCGCCGGCGCGTCACGGAGGATTTCGCCTCCGCCACCGACCTCGCCGACCTGATGGTGCGCGAGGCCGGCCTGTCCTTCCGCGAGGCCCACCACGTCGTCGGCGCGGTGGTGCGGGCGGCGATGGATGCGGGCTTGAGCGCCGACGGCATCACGCCTGCGATGGTCGACGAGGCGGCCGAGGCCCAGATCGGCCGTCCCCTCGGGCTCTCCGGCGAGGCTGTGCGGGTGAGCCTCGATCCGGCGGCGAGCGTCGCCGCCCGCACCTTGCCGGGCGGCCCGGCGCCGGACTCGGTCGCCCGCGCGGTCGAGGCGGCGCAAGGGCGGCTGGAGGCACGCCGCGCCGCCCTGGTCGCCCGGCGCACGCAGCTCCAGGCGGCGCGCGACGCACTCAAGCGCGATGTGCGGGAGCTTGCCGCATGAGTGCCGAGCCGCTCATCTCCCTGCGCGGGCTGGAGAAGCGCTTCGGTGCCTTCCAGGCCCTGCACGGCATCGACCTCGATGTCGAGGCCGGCAGCGTCGTGGTGCTGATCGGCCCGAGCGGGTCGGGCAAGAGCACCCTCATCCGCTGCATCAACGGATTGGTGCGGCCGGATGCGGGCAGCCTCAGCGTCGCCGGCCGGTCGGTCGATCTCGGCGACGAGGGCGCCTGGCAGCGCCTGCGGACCGAGATCGGCATGGTCTTCCAGGACTACGCCCTGTTCCCGCACCTCACGGTTTTGCGCAACATGACCCTGGCGCCGATGCGCCGCCTCGGCCTGTCGCGGGCGGAAGCCGAGGCGCAGGCCCGCGCGCTGCTGGCCCGGGTCGGCCTCGCCCACAAGGCCGAGGATTTTCCGGGCGCGCTCTCGGGCGGGCAGCAGCAGCGGGTCGCGATCGTGCGGGCGCTCGCCATGCGGCCGAAGGCGATCCTGTTCGACGAGCCGACCTCCGCCCTCGACCCCGAGACGATCGTCGACGTGCTCGACGTGATGCGCGGGCTCGCCCGCGACGGCACCACCATGGTCGTCGTGACCCACGAGATGGGCTTTGCCCGCGAGGTCGCCGACCGCGTCGTCTTCATGGCCGAGGGCGCCATCGTCGAGGAGGGACCGCCGGATGCCCTCTTCGGCGCGCCCCTTCACGCCCGCACGCAGGCCTTCCTCTCCCTGCTCCGCCCCACATCGGAGGCCCTCCATGCCTGATCCGGCCCACATCCTCGCCGAGGATTTCACCACCGATCCCTATTGGTGGGACGCCGCCGCTCCCGAGACCGCCCGCGACCCGCTGCCCGAGGAGACCGAAATCCTCGTCGTCGGCTCGGGCTATTGCGGCCTCTCGGCGGCGGCGGAACTCGCCCGCAACGGCGTCTCCGTCACGGTGGTCGATGCGGAGGAACTGGGGGCCGGGGCCTCGACCCGCTCCGGCGGCATGGTGTCGAGCGGGCAGAAGCTGGTGATCGGCGGCGCGATCAAGGGCGTCGACGCCGCCCGCATGGCGCGGCTGCTCGAGGATTCGCTATCCTCCTACGAGCACCTGAAGACGCTGATCCGCGAGGAGGCCCTCGACGCCGATCTCGGTGTCGTCGGCCGCTACTTCGCGGCCTACGTGCCGCGCCACTACGACCGCCTGCGCCGCAACGGCGAATTGCTGGCGCGCCATACCGGCGTCACCGTCCACGAGATTCCGAAGAGCCGCCAGCACGAGGTGACCCGGACCGATTTCTACCACGGCGGCATCGTCATCGACGATTACGGCGGCCTGCATCCGGGCAAGTACCATCGGGCTTTGCGCGGGCTGGCCCGCCGCCACGGCGCGACCTTGCGCTCGCATGCCCCGGTGCTCGCGGTCGAGCCCCTGGCGGACGGCCTCTTCGCCGTCGAGACCGGGCGCGGCCGGATCCGGGCCCGGCACGTCCTCTACGGCACCAACGGCTACAGCGACCGGGCGAGCCCTTACTTGCGAAAGCGCGTGGTGCCGGTGCGCAGCTACCAGATCGCCACCGAGCCGTTGCCGCGGGCGCTGATGGACGAGATCAACCCCGGCCGGCGGATGATCACCGATTCGCGCCGCGAGCTGATCTATGCCCGACCCTCGCCGGACGGCACCCGCCTCCTGTTCGGCAGCCGGCCGGGCATGTTCACCATCCCTGAGCGCGAGGCCGCCCCGCGGCTGCACGCCTTGATGCGGGCGGTCTGGCCGCAACTCGCGGATGTGCGGGTGACGCATTGCTGGAGCGGCAAGGTCGGCATGACCGCCGACAAGCTCGCCCATCTCGGCCGCCGGGACGGCGCCGACTTCGCGGTCGGCTGCAACGGCAACGGCGTGGCGCTGATGACCTATCTCGGCCATCAGGCGGCGTTGAAGCTGCTCGGCCGCCAGAACCGCCCGAGCGCCTTCGATTCTCCGAGCTTCGCCCCCGTCCCGGTGCCGTTCTACGACGGCAGGCCGTGGTTCCTGCCGGTCGTGAGCGGGTGGTATCACCTCCGGGATGCGGTGGAGCATCGGCTGGCGCGGTCGTCGTGACCGGTGAGGCTTGATCACGCCGCAGGTTGTCCAGAGAAATTCCTTCAAAGATCGAGCGCGGGATCCCCTCTCCCACACCTTGCAGCGATACCGGGTAAGCCCGGCATCGCCTGGAGAGGGGAGAGGTGCCACTTCTTTTTGCCGGAATTCTTCCCTCACCCCGCATACGGCGCGCGCGTCATCGACTGCCGCACCGCCTCGACGAGGTCGAGGGCGACGGGGGAGGGGCTGCGCTGGGGCGGGAACACCGCCGCGAACTCGAACTCGATGCGCGGCACGAAGGGCCGCACCACCACCCCGCGGCCCTCGAATTCCCGTGCCGTGAAGGGATCGGAGATCGACACCCCGATTCCCGACGAGACCAGCCCGCAGATGATCTCCGACAGGGCCGTCTCGATGCGCAGGATCCGGCGCACGCCGTCGCGGTGGAAGGCCTGGTCGACGAGGTGGCGCCCGGTCGAGCCGGCGGTGAGCGACACGAAGGTCTCGCCCTCGAAATCGCGCGGCCCGAGCTCGGCTTTCTCGCTCAGCCGATGGCCCTCCGGCAGCACCGCGACCCGGGCCACCGCCGGCAGGCGCCGGCTCGGCACGCCCTCATGGGCGATCGGGACCTCGGCGAAGCCGACGTCGCACTGGTTGTTCGTCACCCAGTCGACCACCAGCGGCGAGATCACCCCGAACAGCGACAGGTTCAGGTTCGGCCGCTCCTTGAGGAAATGGCCGGCCAGCCGCGGCAGGTAGCCGTTGGCCAGCGCCGGCAGGGCCGCGACCCGCAGGAACCCGGTGCGCCGCGAGCGGATCTCCTCGGCCGCGGCCCCGATCCGCTCCAGCCCGACGAAGGAGCGCTCGACCTCGGTATAGAGCGCGACCGCGGCGGCGTTCGGCACCAAGCCGGTGCCGCGTTTCTCGAACAGCGGCATGTTGAGGAGCGCCTGGAGGTCGCGCAGCAAGCGGCTCACCGCCGGCTGCGTCACCCCCATCAGGGCCGCGGCCTCGGTGACGCTGCCGGTCAGCATCGTGGCGCGGAAGGCCTCGACTTGCCGCAGGTTGATCCGTGCCAATTCTGCCTCCCTCGCCGAGGCCGATCATAACATTTCGGCATGA
The DNA here is from genome assembly GCF_001043955.1 of Methylobacterium tarhaniae. GTDB lineage: Bacteria > Pseudomonadota > Alphaproteobacteria > Rhizobiales > Beijerinckiaceae > Methylobacterium > Methylobacterium tarhaniae. The sequence continues at coordinate 22,706 of NZ_LABZ01000044.1, forward strand.
AGTGCGCGCCATTTCGCATTGGACGATTCCAGGCCGGCCCGGCACCTTTTTGCCCATCGGCGCGCCATGGCACATTCTTGTGCAGCGCCGCATCGCGTCCGCGAGAGGAGACAGGTCCTTGGTGAAGCAGCTCGGCCTCCTGACCGCTCTCGGCCTGACGGCCCTGGCGACCTCCCTCGCGCCCGCCGCGGCACAGCAGAAGACGCTCTACGTCGCCGGCTACGGCGGCTCGTTCGAGAAGACGATCCGCACCGAGGTGATCCCGGCCTTCGAGAAGGCGAACGACGTCAAGGTCGAGTACGTCGCCGGCAACTCCACCGACACGCTCGCCAAGCTCCAGGCGCAGAAGGGCAATCAGCAGATCGACGTCGCCATCGTCGATGACGGCCCGATGTATCAGGCGATCCAGCTCGGATTCTGCGACAGGATCGAGGGCGTGCCGACGGGCGACCTCTACGACCTCGCCCGCTTCAAGGACGACAAGGCGGTGGCGACCGGCCTCGTCGCCACCGGGCTGATGTACAACACCAAGGTCTTTTCGGAGCGGGGCTGGGCGCCGCCGACCTCCTGGAACGACCTCAAGGATCCCAAGTACCGCCAGACCCTCGTCATCCCGCCGATCAACAACACCTACGGGCTCAACGTCCTGGTGATGCTGGCGAAGATGAACGGCGGCAGCGAGAAGAACGTCGATTCCGCCTTCAAGATCTTCAAGTCCGAGATCAACCCCAACGTGCTCGCCTACGAGCCGTCCCCCGGCAAGATGACCGAGCTGTTCCAGTCCGGCCAGGCGGTGATCGCGGTCTGGGGCACCGGCCGGGTGCAGGGGCTCGCCAATACCGGATTCCCGGTCGATTTCGTCTACCCGAAAGAGGGCGCGGTCGCGCTCCTCACCGCCGCCTGCCCGGTGGCGAAGCCCAAGGCCTCGCCGCTCGCCAACGCCTTCATCAAGGCGCTGCTCGACCCCAAGGTGCAGCTCGTGATGCTGAAGGAATACGGCTACGGCCCGGTGCTGAAATCGGTCGAGGTCCCGCCGGAGATGGTCAAGATGGCCCCCGTCGGCGCCCGTGCCACCGCCCTCTACACCCCGGATTGGACCGTGGTGAACGAGAAGCGCGAGGAGTGGACGAAAAGGTGGAATCGGGAGGTGGAGCGGTGAGCCATTCCGCCATTCCCGATTAGGACGCGGATTGTCCCCTCTCCCCGCCCGCGGGGGGAGGAGGACGCTGCGCCTCTTCTTTCCCCGGACTGACCCGGACTCTGTGCATGACGACACCCTCCCGCTCCGCCGCGCCGCTGCTCGAGCTCGATCGCGTCGCCAAGGCCTTCGGCAGCCACGTCGCGGTCGAGGATTTCAACCTCGCGGTCGCCCCCGGCGAGTTCATCTCGTTCCTCGGCCCCTCGGGCTGCGGCAAGACCACGACGCTGCAGATGATCGCCGGTTTCCTGGCGCCCTCCCGCGGGACGATCCGCCTGGAGGGGCGAGACCTGACGAGCGTCCACCCCTCGAAGCGCGGCCTCGGCATCGTCTTCCAGAGCTACGCGCTCTTCCCGCACATGAATGCGGCGGAGAACGTCGCCTTCGGCCTCGAGATGCAGCGCATCGGCAAGGCCGAGCGCACCGAGCGGGTCCGGGCCGCGCTCGCGATGGTGGGACTCGCTGCTTACGAGGACCGTCATCCGCGCCGGATGTCCGGCGGCCAGCAGCAGCGGGTGGCGCTCGCCCGCGCCCTCGTCATCCGCCCGAGCATGCTGCTCCTCGACGAGCCGCTCTCGAACCTCGATGCCAAGCTGCGCGAGGAGATGCAGATCGAGCTGCGCCAGATCCAGCGCAACCTCGGCACCACCACGATCCTCGTCACCCACGACCAGACCGAGGCCCTGTCGCTGTCCGACCGGATCGTGGTGATGAGCAAGGGCCGCATCGAGCAGATCGGCACGCCGCAGGACACCTACGAGCGCCCGGCCTCCGCCTTCGTCGCGCAGTTCCTCGGCAAGACCAACGATTTCGCCGCCAGGATCGAGGGCGGCTCTCCCGCCCGGATCGTCGCCGGCGGCTGGAGCGCGCCGGCGCCCGTGGGCCTGCGCGGCCCGGTGACGATCAGCGTGCGCCCCGAGCGGATCGGCTTCGCCGAGACCGGCCTGCCGGCCCGGGTCGCCGCCCGCATCTTCCAGGGCAACCACTGGCTGTTCCAGTGCGAGACCGAGTGCGGTCCCGCGATCGTGGTGCGCCCCAACGACGGCGCGGGCCAGCCCGGCGAAGGCGAGACGGTGCGGCTCGCCTGGAGGCCCGAGGACATGAGCCTGAGCGCCGGAGCCGCCGCGTGAGCGCCGCCGCCACGACCGCCTTGCCCGCCGCCGCTCCGGCGGCGGTGCCGGAGCCCCGCGCCAGCCGCGCGCCGCTCTGGCTGATCCTTCCGGCCGTGATGCTCTTCGTCGGCATCGTGCTGGTGCCGCTGGCGATGACGGTGCTGCTCTCGTTCCACGATTGGGGCCAGTACAAGGGCATCGAGCCGGTCCTGACCCTCAAGAACTGGCAGGAGATCGCGACCGATCCGTACTATGCCGAGATGTTCGGGCGGACGCTCCGTATCGCGCTGATCACGACATTGGTCACGGCGCTGCTGGGCACCCCCGAGGCCTACATCCTCAACCGGATGAGCGGGCGCTGGCGCGGTCTGTTCCTGCTCCTGATCCTCGGGCCGCTCCTGATCTCGGTGGTGGCGCGCACGCTCGGCTGGGCGCTGCTGTTCGGCGGCGCGAACGGGCTCGCCAACAAGCTGCTCATGTCGCTCGGGCTGATCGCCTCGCCCCTGCCGTTCCTGTTCACCGAGACGGGCGTCGTCATCGCCCTCGTCCACGTGATGATGCCGTTCATGGTGCTGTCGGTCTGGGCGGCGCTCCAGCGCCTCGACCCGCAGGTCGAGCACGCCGCGATGTCGCTCGGCGCCGGCCCGCTCACCATCATCCGCCGCATCGTCCTGCCGCAGGTCATGCCGGGCGTGCTGTCGGGCGCGATCATCGTGTTCTCGCTCTCGGCGAGCGCCTTCGCGACCCCGGCGATCATCGGCGGGCGCCGGCTCAAGGTCGCGGCGACGCTCGCCTACGACGAGTTCCTCAACACGCTGAACTGGCCGCTCGGCGCCGCGGTGGCGGTGCTGCTGCTGGTCGGCCTGATCCTGATCGTCGTCGGCGCCAACGCGCTGGTCGAGCGGCGCTACGCGGAGGTGTTTCGATGAGCCGCAACGGCCCCCTCGCGCTCGCCTTCCACGGCCTGTTCGTGACCTTCATGCTGGCGCCGATCGTCGTCGTCTGCCTCGTCGCCTTCACGCCGGAGGGCTTCCTCTCTCTGCCGACGAACGGGTTCTCGCTGCGCTGGTTCAGGGCGATCGCGGATTACCCCGAATTCGTCCACGCCTTCTGGGTCAGCCTCGGGCTCGGCGCCCTGTCCTCGCTCGTCGCCCTGCTCTTCGCGGTGCCGGCGGCCTTGGCGCTGACGCGCTACAAGGTGCCGGGCCGCGGCGCGCTGCAGGCCCTGTTCCTGTCGCCCCTGATGATCCCGCACGTGGTGCTGGGCGTCGCCTTCCTGCGCTTCTTCACCGCGCTGAGCCTCGGCGGCACCTTCCTGGCGCTGCTCGCCGCCCACATCGTCGTGGTGTTTCCCTTCGCCTTCCGGCTGACGCTGGCGGCGGCGGCCGGCCTCGATCCGGCGTTGGAGCGGGCGGCGGTCTCGCTCGGGGCCGGCGGGTTCACGCTGTTTCGCCGGGTGACCCTGCCGCTGATCCTGCCGGGCGTGGTGAGCGGCTGGGCGCTCGCCTTCATCCAGTCCTTCGACGACCTGACCATGACGGTCTTCCTCGCCGCGCCCGGCACCGAGACGCTGCCGGTGCGCATGTTCCTCTACATCCAGGACAACATCGATCCCCTGGTGACCTCGGTCTCGGCCTGCGTGATCGCCGTCACCATGGCGTTCCTCGTCGTCCTCGACCGCCTCTACGGCCTCGACCGCGTGCTCGCGGGCAAGGGAACCGACTGAGGGTCGCCACTGAGCGGGCCGCGTACAGGAGATCACATGTCCAAGGACTACGACGTCGCCGTCGTCGGCGGCGGCCTGCTCGGCTCGGCCATCGCCTGGGGCCTCGGCCGGCTCGGGCAGCGGGTGGCCGTCCTCGACGAGGGCGACATCACCAAGCGCGCCTCGCGGGCGAACTTCGCCCTGGTCTGGGTGCAGAGCAAGGGCCTCGGCATGCCGGCCTATACCGGCTGGACCGTGCGCGCCGCCAAGAGCTGGGCGCAGCTCGCCGCCGCCTTGCGCGAGCAGACCGGGCTCGACGTCTCGTTGCAGCAGAATGGCGGCTTCCACATCACTCTCGGCGAGGACGAGTACGGCCGCCGCACCGACCTCGTCGCGCGGATGCACAACCAGATCGGCGCCGCCGATTACCGGATGGAGATGGTCCCGGCGGCGGAGCTCGGCCGGGCGCTGCCCGGCCTCGGCCCCGACGTGTCCGGCGGTAGCTTCTGCCCCCTCGACGGCCACGTGAACTCGCTGCGCACCTACCGGGCCCTCCATGCCGGGTTGAAGGCGTTCGGCGTCGATTACCTGCCCGAGCGGCCGGTCTCCGGCATCGCCCGGGAGGGGGGCGAGTTCCGGTTGACGACGCCGGCGGGCGAGGTGCGCGCGGCCAAGGTGGTCCTCGCCGCCGGCAACGCCAACCAGGCCCTCGCCCCGATGGTCGGCCTCTCGGCGCCGATGGGGCCGACGCGGGGCCAGATCATCGTCACCGAGCGCACCGAACCGTTCCTGCCCCACGCGCTCTCGACCCTGCGCCAGACCGACGAGGGCACGGTGATGATCGGCGACAGCAAGGAGGACGTGCTCGACGACCGCGCGATGCGCCAGGGCATCAACGCCGTGATGGCCGACCGGGCCCAGCGCACCTTCCCGCATCTCGCCCGGCTCAACGTGGTGCGCACCTGGTCCGGCATCCGGGTGATGCCGCGGGACGGGTTCCCGATCTACGACCAGTCCGAGACCCATCCGGGCGCCTTCGTGGCCTGCTGCCACTCGGGCGTCACGCTCGCCTCCAATCACGCCTTCGAGATCGCCCGCATGGTGGCGGGAGGGGCGCTGGAGCCGGAGCTGGTCGGCGCCTTCACGGCGAAGCGGTTCGCGGCGGCCGAGAGCCGGGCCGGCAGCGGGTATTATTGAGAACAGCCGGATCCTTCGATCGATCCCACCCTCCACCTCATCCTGAGTCGCCAGTCCATCGGAGAGGGACCGACCTCGAAGGCGGGCTCCAGAGATCTCGGTGTTTTTCTGGAGCCCGCCTTCGAGGCTGCTGCAAGCGCTGCGATCTTCGATCGCCGGTCACCTCAGGATGAGGTTGGGGGTGGGAAGAACCAAGAACTCATCGGACAGGCTCCGACACTGAGACAAGGGCCGGAAGGCCCGGAGACGCCCATGTTCAAGCGATCCGACCACGACACCAGACCCATCGTCCGCATCCTCGTCGAGGGCACAGCCGTCGAGGCGCGGGCGGGCGACACCGTGTCGGCCGCGCTGCTGGCGTCCGGCCGCGACGTGCGCCGGCTCACCGCCGTCAGCGGGGCGCCGCGGCTGCCCTACTGCATGATGGGGGTGTGCTTCGACTGCCTCGTCACCATCGATGGGGTCGGCAACCGCCAGGGCTGCCTCGTGCCGGTGGCCGACGGGATGCGAATCGAGATCCAGAAGGGCAAGCGGGAGATCGGCCGATGAGCCAGGGACCGTCCACCAACGCCCCGCGGCGCGACGCCTACGACGTCGTGGTGATCGGCGCCGGCCCGGCGGGCCTCGCCGCCGCCGCCACCGCCGCCAAGGCCGGCCTCTCGGTCCTGCTCCTCGACGAGAATGCCGGCCCCGGCGGCCAGGTCTGGCGCGCCATCACCTCGACGCCGCTCGCCGACCGGACGCAGCTCGGCCACGACTTCTGGAGCGGCGAGGACCTGGTACGGGCCCTGCGGGAGAGCCGCGCCGAGGTGATCCACCGCGCCACGGTCTGGAGCCTCGACAAGGCCCTCGAGATCGGCGTTTCGGTCGGCGGCGGCTCGGCCTTCGTGACGGCGCGGCGGGTGATCCTGGCGACCGGGGCGCTGGAACGCCCGTTCCCGATTCCCGGCTGGACGCTTCCGGGCGTCATGACGGCGGGCGCGGCCCAGACGCTGCTCAAGGCCTCCGGCCTGGTGCCCGACGAGCCGACGGTGATCGCCGGGCAGGGGCCTCTGCTCTGGCTGCTCTCGGCGCAGATCCTGCGCCTCGGCGGACGGATCGACCGGATCCTCGACACGACCGAGCGCCGGAACGTCGTGAGTGCCCTGCCGCACGCGCTGGCCTTCGCGACCTCGCCGTATTTCCGAAAGGGCCTCGCCCTGATGCGCGAGGTGCGCGCCAAGGTGGGCGTGGTCTCCGGCGTCACCGGTCTTGCCGCGAGCGGGGAGGGGCGGCTGTCGAGCGTCACCTACAAGGTGGGCGCGCGGGAGGAGACCCTGCCGGCCTCGCTGCTGCTCCTGCATCAGGGCGTGGTGCCGAACGTCAACCTGGCGATGGCGGCGGGCGTCGAGCATGCCTGGGACGACGTGCAGCTCGCCTGGCTGCCGGTGCTGGGCAAGGATGGCGCGACCTCGGTCGAGGGGATCGCGGTGGCGGGCGACGGGGCCGGGATCGGCGGGGCCGAGGCTGCCGCCCTTCGCGGGCGCCTCGCCGCCCTGGCGGCGGTCGAGGCCCTGGCGCCGGCGGCGCTCGCGACGCTCGAACCGGCGGCGGGCGTGCGGGCCGAACTCGCGCGCGCCGAGCGTGGCCGGCCGTTCCTCGACCTGCTGTTCCGGCCGGCCCGGCAGTTCCGCATCCCCGCCGACGACACCATCGTCTGCCGCTGCGAGGAAGTCACCGCCCGCGACATCCGCGAGGCCGTCGCCATCGGGGCGACGGGGCCGAACCAGCTCAAGGCCTATCGCCGGACCGGTATGGGCCCGTGCCAGGGCCGGCTCTGCGGGCTCACCGTCACCGAGCTGATGGCCGAGGCGCGAGGAAAGACGCCGCAGCAGATCGGCTATTACCGCCTGCGCGCGCCGGTGAAACCGATCGCGCTCGGCGAACTCGCCGCCCTGCCCAAGACCAAGGCCGAGACCGAGGCGGTGGTGCGCGGATGACCGTGCTCGCGGACGCCATCGTGGTCGGGGGCGGGATCCATGGCTGCTCCACCGCGCTCCATCTCTGCCGGGCCGGGCTCAAGCCCGTCCTGATCGAGAAGGACTATGCCGGCCGGCACGCCTCGGGCGTCAATGCCGGCGGGGTGCGCCAGCTCGCCCGCCACGTCGCCGAGATCCCGCTCTCGATCCGCTCGATGGATCTCTGGGAGCGCATCGGCGACCTCGTCGACGACGATTGCGGTTTCGAGAGCCACGGCCAGGTGCTGGTCGCCGAGGATGACGGCGAGCTCTCGGCCTGTGCCGAGCGGGTCGCGGACCTCCACGGCCACGGTTTCACCCACGAGGAGCTGATCGACGGGGCGGAGCTGCGCCGGCTGGTGCCGGCGGTGGCCGAGACCTGTCCGGGCGGCGTCGTCTCGCGTCGCGACGGCGCGGCGCAGCCCGCCCGCACGGTGGCGGCGTTCCGGCGCAAGGCGGAACAGCTCGGGGCCACCATGCGCGAGGGCGAGCCGGCGACCAACATACGCCGGGAGGACGGGCTGTGGCGGGTCGATGTCGGCGCCGACACCTACGCGGCGCCGGTCCTCGTCAACGCCGCCGGCGCCTGGGCCGGGCGCATCGCCGCCAGCCTGGGCGAGCCGGTCCCGGTCGAGACCGTGGCGCCGATGCTGATGATCACCTCGCGGGTGCCGCACTTCATCGATCCGGTGGTGATCCTGCGCGGCCGCAAGCTGTCGTTCAAGCAGTTCGGCAATGGCACGGTGCTGATCGGTGGCGGCCATCTCGCGGTGCCGGACCAGGACCGGGGCACGACCGTGCTCGACTGGCGGCGCCTCGCCGAGAGCGCCCGCACGGTGTTCGAGTTGTTTCCGGTGATGCGCGAGGCCCAGATCCTGCGCGCCTGGGCGGGCATCGAGGCCAAGATGCGGGACGACCTGCCGGTCCTCGGGCCGAGCGCCCGGCATCCGGGCCTCTACCACCAGTTCGGCTTCTCGCTGCACGGCTTCCAGCTCGGGCCGGCGGCGGGCGCCGTCATGGCCGAGCTCATCGTCGAGGGCGGCACCCAGACCCGGATCGGCGCGCTCGGCATCGAGCGCTTCCGGTCCTGACCCAAGGAGAGACCACCATGACCATCACCCGCTCGATCCGCACCCCGATCATGCACCGCGCCGTCGAGGTCAACGGTCTCGTCTTCATCGGCGGCACCATCGCGGACGACACCTCGGTGCCGATGGGTGCCCAGACCGAGAACATCCTCGGCAAAATCGCCGGCTACCTCAAGGAAGCCGGGACGGACGCCTCGCGCATCGTCTCGGCGACGATCTTCGTGACCGACCTGTCGCACAAGAAGGAGATGGACGCCGCCTGGACCCGCTTCTTCGGGGACGACCTGCCGGCCCGCGCGACCGTCGGCGTCGCGGATCTCGGCGGCGGCGCGCTCATCGAGGTCGTGGTGACGGCGGCCAAGGGGTGAGCCGGCCGGCGCCTGTTCGTCCCGGGACCACGGCGAGGCGATCGCGGTGGTCCCGTCCGGCGCGACGCCGCCATCAGCGGCGCGCGGGCCCTTGCGCCGTGTCCTTGGCGCGGCGCCAGGTCAGGTAGGCTTGGTAGACCTGCTCCTTGTCGGCGCCGAGGCCCAGCGGCTGCTCGCTCAGGAAGCGCTCGATCTCGGCCCGGGGGGAGGCTTCCTCCCGATGAGCGTCGAGCCAGTCCTGGGCAGGCCGGAAGCGGGTCCAGCTGGGAACCGTGGCCGCGAGATTGACCTCCCGCCATTTCGCGTGTCGCTGCGGGGCCAGGAACTTGTCGAACTGGCCGAAGAAGACGTCCACGAAGCGCTCGAGCTTGCGGTAGCGCTCCGAGCCCTTCGGGTGGTTGTACACGCCCAGGATGGTGCCGACCGCGAGCGTTTCGACGGGTCCGGACCCGTCGACGAGCTTCGGATAATCCGCCCTCGTCAGCGTCGCGGGTACGTAGGCCTCGCTGATCGTCTCCGGATACGGGACTTTGACGAGGTGGAAGCGATCGCCCGGATCGAAGCCCGCGACGACCGCGACGGGTTTGGCGGCCACCGACACCACGGCCTCGACCTCGCCCTTCCGCAGCATCTCGAAGGCCGTGGGCTGATCGACGTTGACCGCCTTCACCTCGATGCCGAGGCCGCGGAACATCGCGCGGCCGCTATAGTCGGTACCGCTGCCCTTCACGTCGAAGGTGACGCGCTTGCCGGCGAGCCCGCGGATGTCGTCGATCTCCCTGGGCGCGATCACGTGAAGTTCGTCGTCGAAGAGCTTCGCGACGTACTGGATATGATGTTCGATGTTCCTCAGGCGCTTGTCCTGGCGAAGCTGCTCGATGGTGTCCGTGCGCAGGAAGGCGAGATCGATGCCTTTCAGAAAGCGCAGATCGTAGGCGTTCTCGCCGGCGCCCTTGCCGAGGATCGGCAGGACCCGGATCTTGTCGCCGTCGTTGAGGACGAAGGCGAGATCGGCGCCGATGCGGAAATAGGTGCCGCCGGCCGTTCCCGTGATCACCGACACCGTGTTGGCGTTCATCATCTCGCCGAGCATCGCCTCCGTCGTCGGCTCGCGCGGTGCCGGGGATTGGGCGCCGGCCTCACGGGCGAGGCAGAAGGGGGCCGTCAGCAGGGCCGCGGCGGCGAACAGGGCGGACAGCGTGGACCGGGCCGGCGTCATCGGCATGCTCCGTCATCGTTGAGGCGTCAGCGGGGGGAGGCGGCGAGGTTCGTCGGCTCGGCGAGGGTGTCGCGCCCCGCGCGGGCATAGAGGGCTTGCGCGCGTTCGGCGTCGGGTTGCAGGCCCCGCACCTTCCACGTGCGCAGCACGTTCGGGTCGTAGGTCTGCGCCAGCAGAAACGCGGCGCGCGGCTCGTTCCGGCTCAGCGCCCGCTCCAGCGTGAGCCGTGCGCCGCTGATGTCCCCGCGGCGGATCAGCTGCTCGGCGCGTCCGACGAGGGCCTGCGCGCCCGGCTCCGGCGTCGCGACGGGCGTCGCGGCCGAGAGGGACGGCCGCAGCGCCGGTGCCGGTGGGGCGGGAGGGGGCTGAGGAGCCGGGTCGGGACGCTTGACCTCGGGGCTCTTGACCTCGGGGCTCTTGGTCTCGGGCCGCTTGGCCTCGACGGGCTTCTCCTTCGGCGGCGCGGCCGCATCCGGCGCGGAAGCAGGCGGCTGGGTGCCCGTGCCCCTGGGGATGACCGCGACGACGGTGCGCGGCATCTCGGCGTGGAGCGCGGGTCTGAGCGGAGTCGGATGGGGCGGCTGGGCGCTGACGGTGAAACCGGAGCTCACGACCTGCTGCGTGCCACCCTCCACCGAGTCGGACATGGCGGCGACCCGCATGGCAAAGGTGCCGACCTGCCCCGGTTGCAGGGTGATGGCGAGTTCCGGCAGGTTCCAGCGCGTCACCTCGATGACGGATTCCTCCTCGGCCGCCGCCGCAATGTTGGTGGTGTCGGTCACGTGCGCGCCGAGCGGCAGACCGAGCAGGTACGTGCTCGCGACCTGCCGGTTGGAGGGTGGCACGACCTCGATGTCCAAGCGGATCGGCGCGCCGGCCTCTCCCACGACGTTGCGCGCCGACACGACGGGACGGTCATGCACCGTGACAGGGTGTCCGACGCCCTCGGCCGCCGCAAGCCCGCCCGGGACCATCCCGCTCGCCAGAAGGAGAGCGGCCACGCGTTTGGCAGGGCGGTAGCCGTCGATGCGTGAGGCATGCCACATTGTGCGTCCTCCTGGCTTCTGCTTGGCGGTTTCGCGTTGGCAGTTTCGCTTTGGCAGTCTCGATTGGTACATGACGACATCGCGGAAATTGGCGTGTCGCCGCTTGAACGTCGCTCGAGATCGATTTTGCCGTCATGCCCCGTCGCAGCGAGCTATCGGTGCATTGGATTGCTTTGCAAATATATCCTTTTCGCAACGATCAAAGATAACGCCACGCGCAATGAGTCAAGATATTTCAGTTTTGAGCCGCCACACTAACAAATGGCACAGGTACGCGTTTGTGGTGACCGATACACCCATCGTGGCAGACGGCTTCAGTCTTCACTGAAGCATGCGTGAGATGGCGGGAGCCAGACGCAACTCGGCCGGCTTTCTCCGGCTTGCCGGACGTCCTCCCCGCCATGGCCGGAGGCCGCCTGGCGCCTCTCACCTGGCGGTTCGGATCATCGCGCCGCCGGTTGTCGCGATCCGGGCGCGCGGCCGGCCCCTCCAGCAGGGCCGGTGCCGGGGCCGATGATACGGAAGTCGGAGACGACATTCTCGCCGTGAAATTCCATACTCGTCGGAAGATGTATCCCGGCGGCCCGGGCCACCTTGCCGGGCGATCTCGCCGAGCGAATGTGGGTCGGTGCGGCGATCTGCGGGAGTTGGCGGCCAGGTCACGCACCGGCCAAGCGGCGAAGCCGATCCGCTGCCTGCGATAGGCAGGGGGCCGCGGTCGCGGTGGCACTCCATGTGGTCGTGCGTGACCGGTGGCAGGCCGTCCCTGGCGGAATTTTCATGACAACGCGGAATTTGCCTGACATGCGTCGGGGAGAGCACGACGGCGTGCTTGCGCTTGCGTGTGCCAACTTTGCCGGTAACCAATAAGACATGAATGAGGCCGCGCCGGGCACGGCGCAACCAGAAGCTCAAAACCGCGAATCGCGCGCGGATCGAGGAACGCGTAGGGGCCGTCATCGCTCCCGCATTGCGTCAATTGGCGCAGCCTTGACTTCTGAAGGGGATTTCAATGACCACGCTCACTTGTCCCGATGTCATTGTCGTTGGTAGCGATGAGCTACTCAGGGAAGGATTGGCTTTGCTCCTCCAATCGGCCGAGTACAAAGTCAGCGCGAGCCTCCCCGCTTTGCCCGACATCATCGATTGTGACCTTCTGATCGTCTGCTCGGATCAGGGGGGCGCGAGCCTCGCGGAGGCGACCCGTCCCGGCAGGATGCCGAGCAGAACCAAGCTGGTCGTCCTCCTGAGCGGCGGGATGGATGCCTGCCTGCCGACCGAAGTGCTGGCGGGCGCGGCGGCCCTCCTCGACCGCGCGAGCAGCCCCAAGAAGTTTCTCATTGCAGTCCAGGCCGTGATGACCGGCGTCATCGTTCATGATGCGGCGCTTCTCGACACGCGGCAGGTCGGCCGCGAGCCGCTCGCCGCCCAACAGAGGAACGACCTCCCGATCCTGCTCGGTCATGCCATTCCCGAGAAGCGCACCTTTCGCGACACGGTGGCGTGCAGCCTCTCCCTTCGCGAGAAGGAAATTCTCTCCTCCCTCGCCGAGGGGAACTCGAACAAGGTGATCGCCCGGAAGCACAACATCACCGAGGCGACCGTGAAGGTCCACGTCCGGCATATCCTGAGGAAGTTGAACTTCAACAACCGCACCCAGGCGGCGCTTTGGGCCAAGGATTACTCCATGATGGTGGCCTGAGCGGCGTCGCAGGCAGGTTCGAACGGGGGGCGGGCGGCTTGCGGCAAGCCCGCCCGAGCCCGCTGGAGGATGAGCCGCACGGGGAGCCGGCGTCGGGGACTCGGCCCCGCCGCAGTAAGCCGGACGATCGCGAAGGATGCGAGGCGATCTCATCGCCGGACCAGGGTCGCCCTGTCGCGGGGCGGCCCCGCCTGCGCTGGCTCTCGGCCGCGCGATCCGCAGCCAGATTGCCGGCGAGACGAAAACCGCGGCCGAAGACACGATTGTCGTGCGATAATTCGACCGGATGACCGCCGGCAGGCACCGTATAATACCGCCGCGCCTTCGAACAGATCCGTTCGAAGGCGCAAGGCAAGCCCGAACGGGCGCCGGCGCCGATGCGCCGGACGCCTTCGCATCGACGTGTCGATGCGAAGGCGCGGAGATATAAATTCCTACCCATATCGATCTACTTGCTAAATTGGCGATTTATCTGATAAAAATCGATGCATAATTCGGCAAAATGACGCCGCAAGTACTGGGCAGCGCTGACATCGAGAATGGAGAACGAGATGTCACAGAGGTTGGATGACTACGCAGATCTTCGGAATGGAGCAGGCGACGATCTCCTCTCCGCCGATTACGGCGAAGCGCTGATGTCGAGCAGCCTCCCTTGCCCCTCGACCGAGCCCCGCATCACGCAGGCCGTGATCATGGCCGGCGGCAAGGGGACCCGGCTGCATCCCTATTCCGCCCTGTTCCCCAAGCCGCTGATGCCGCTCAACGACATGCCCGTCCTGGAATTGTTGCTGCGGCAGATGAAGAATGCCGGGATCACCGATGTCATCCTGGCCGTAAACCATCTGAGCCACCTGCTCGAGGCCTTCTTCGGCAATGGCGAGCGCATCGGTCTCAACATCCGCTACAGGCTGGAGAGCAAGCCGCTCGGAACGGCGGGCGCGCTCGGTGACATCTTCGATGATCTGGATGATGATTTCTTCGTGACGAATGGCGACCTGCTCACGACCCTCAGCCTCAATCGGATGATGAAAAATCATTATCGCTCGAACGCCGATATTTCCATCGGCGTCTATAAAAGAGAGGTGAAGATCGATTTCGGGCTCATCGAGATCGATCAGCGCAGCCGCCTCACGGCCTATCGCGAGAAGCCGACGAGCAGCCACTTCGTCAGCATGGGCGTCTACGCGCTGCGCCGGGAAGCCGTGCGGAGCCACCTGACGAGCGGCGAGTATCTCGACATGCCGAGCCTGATCATGAATGTCAAAGAGGCCGGCGGCGACATCAACTGCTACCACGAGGATTGCGTCTGGCTCGATATCGGGCGGCCCGACGATTTCGCTCTGGCGCAGCAGATGTTCGTCAGCGAGCGCAACCAGTTCCTGGCCTCGTGAGCCGATGGCCGGCAGCCTCATCAGCGGGGCCGGCGGCTTCGTCGGCCGGGCGCTCGCGCACCATCTCCGCGCGAGCGGCGAGCAGGTCGAGACGGTCGGCCTGCGGACCGATGCCGAGGGCGCGCGGGAGACGGCGGTCCCGCCCGTGGAACGGTGGCGCCGGGCACTCGCGAGTGCGAGACCGGACACCGTCTATCATCTCGCCGGCGCCATGCAGGGCGACGAGGCGCACCTCCTGTCCATCAATCTCGGCCTCACCGAAGCGCTCTTCGAAGCGCTTCGCCTGACGGACCTGCGCCCGACGCTGATCATCGCCGGGAGTGCGGCCGAGTACGGGGCGGCGGCGCTCGACGGGATCCCCGTGCGGGAAGATGCCGCCTGCTCGCCCTACGCCGCCTATGGGCGCAGCAAGCTCGCGCAGACTCAGGCCGCGCTCACCTTCGGCGACGAGACGTCGTCACGCGTCCTCGTGGCCCGCATCTTCAACCCGATCGGTGCCGGCATGCCGCCTCACCTGGCCCTCGCCGATTTCGCGGCCCAGATCGCGCTGATGCCCCCGGAAGGCGGGGAGTTGCTCACCGGCAATGTCGATGTGCGGCGCGACTTCATGCGCGTCGACGACGTCGCGGTCGCTCTCGGCTCCCTGGCGCGGCACGCCGATGCCGCCGGCCTCTGCAACGTCTGCACGGGCGTCCCGACCCGCCTCGGCGATCTGCTCCAGGAGATGATCGCCGCGTCCGGCAAGGCCGTCGCGGTCTCGGCCGACCCCGCCCGCTACCGGCCGCACGAGCCGAGAATCATCGTCGGCGACACGACCCGGCTGCGCGCCTGGACGGACGAGCCGATGCGAGGCGGCCTCCGGGAGGCGGCGGTTCAGGTCCTGTCCCGGGCGCAGCCGGGCCGGGGCGCGGACGCTCCGGTGGCAGGAAGGACTGTCCAAGCAGATCTGCAAGAAAACAGGGCGTAGATGCTGTAACTCGTCAGTGTTATATGCAAATTAAGCGTTTACATGCGAGAATGATTACCCTCTCGCGAGATGGAACCTGCATATACCCAGCCATCGAACGATGACCAGGCGGCCTCACCGGCCGCTGCAGCGCGGCTCGCGGCGTGAGCCGTTCGTGAGGTCGGCTGGCCGAGCAATCCTGACAGGAAGTCCTCCGCTATGCGCACGATCGATGGCAATCTGTCCGACTGGACCACCGCCGACCTCCTGACGACCACGGGCGCGCCGGCGGGCTATCAGCTCTACGGCGAACTCTCGGGCGGCTCTCTCTCCTTCGCGATCAAGGCGCCGACCGCCCTCACGACCAGCTCGACGATCTGGCTCAACACCGACAAGTCGACGGCGAGCGGCTACAACATCTGGGGCTTGTTCCCGGGCTACGACTACAACATCAATTTCACGAATGGGGTCCCGTATCTCTATACGGGCGCCGACGGCCAGAACCTGGTCAGCCCGACCCCGCTCACCTATGCCTACAATGCCGATCGAACCGCCGTCGAAGTGACCGTTCCGGTGGCGCAGATCGGCAACACCACCGCCCTGAACGTCCTCGCCGACGTCGACAACAGCGTCTACCTGCCGGGCGACTACAGTGCCGGGCCGTACTCTGTCGCCGAAAAGGCCTCGTTGCCGGCCCGAACCTACACGGGGCACAAGATCGGTATCGTCTATTCGGAGACGAGCGCGGCCAAGTACTTCAGCCCGACGGCGTATTCGCAGCTGTTCATGATGGCCCAGAACCAGGCCGCCCAGGCCGGCGTCGCCTACGACCTGCTCTCCGAGGCCGACCTCACCAACCTGTCCAAGCTGGTCAACTACGATGCCCTGGTCTTCCCCTCCTTCCAGAACGTTCCGGCGGACAAGGTCGGGGCGATCACCGATACCCTCACCACGCTGACCAAGAACTACAATGTCGGGATCGTCACGGCCGGCAACTTCATGACCAACGACGCGACCGGAGCCGCCCTGCCGGGCGATTCCTACGCGCGCATGAAGGCCCTGCTGGACGTCCAGCTCGTCGGGAACGCCAGCGGCAACGTCCAGGTGACGGCCGGGTCGAGCACCAACCCGATGATGGCCGGCTACACGCCCAACGAGGTCATCCGCAATTATTCCGGCATCTCGACCTCCTTCTTCACGAGTGCCGACGGCCTCGGCACCACGCTCGCCAACCAGGTGGTGAACGGACAGTCGAAGGCGGCCGTGCTGGCGACGAAGACCGGCGGCAACAACGTCCATTTCGCCACCGAAGGCATGATGGGCGACAACAACATGTTGCAGCACGCCATCGACTGGGTGACGACGCCGGCCGGCGGGCCCGAGGTCAGCCTGCACATGAGCCGCGGCAAGGCGATCGTGGCCGCCCGGGTCGACATGGACCAGGCCATGCAGATCGACGACGTGAAGCCGGCCTCCGGGCGCGGCATCTACGACGCGCTCATGCCGATCCTGTCGCAGTGGAAGAAGGACTACAACTTCGTCGGTTCCTACTACATCGATATCGGCAACAACCAGGCCAACGGGGAATACACGGACTGGGCCTATTCGAAAAAGTATTACAACCAGCTGCTCGCGATGGGCAACGAGATCGGGTCGCATTCCTACACGCACCCTGAAGACACGAACCTCCTGAATGCGAGCCAGTACCAGTTCGAGTTCCAGCAATCGCGGCAGGTGATCGAGCAGCAGCTCGGGCTGACGAATATCGGTGTCGCCGTCCCCGGGGCGGGCGAGACCATCGCGACGTCGCGCAACATCGCCCAGTACTATCCCTACATGACCGGCGGCGCGTCGATGATCGGCGCGGGCTATCCGGGTGCGATCGGGTATCTCAGCCCGGCGGCGGCGGATTCCAAGGTCTACATCGCCCCCAACACCTCCTTCGACTTCACCCTCATCGGCTACCAGAAGCTCACGCCGGCCCAGGCCGACGCCAAATGGGCCTCGGAATGGAACGACCTCGTCAGCCACTCGGACCTGCCGGTGGTCGTCTGGCCCTGGCATGATTACGGCCCGACCAACTGGCCGCTCGATCCGGGCGTGGCGTCGAACTACACCCAGCAGATGTTCACGAGCTACATCCAGCGGGCGTACCAGGCCGGATCCGAGTTCGTGACGCTGGCCGACCTGGCGCAGCGGGTCGCGACGCTCGAGAAGTCCGACGTGAACTATACCTGGAACGCCTCCACCAACGTGCTGGCGGCTTCCGTCACCACGGCGGCGACGGGCGATCTCGGCAAGTTCTCTCTCGATCTCGGCGCCGGCCAGACCATCAAGAACGTCGCCGGATGGTATGCCTACGACAAGGACAGCGTCTTCGTCGACCGGGACGGCGGCAACTTCACCATCGCGCTCGGCGGCACGCCCGACGACGTGACGCATCTCTCGAAGCTCGCCGACCGGTCCGATCTCGTCTCGGTGACCGGCGACGGCACCAATCTCAGCTTCACGGCCGTCGGCGAGGGCAAGTTCCAGGTCACCTTGAAGTCCCCGCAGAACCAGTTCGTCCAGGTCACCGGCGCCGACAGCGCCAGCCTGTCCGGCAACCTGCTCGACCTCACCGTGTCGGGACTGGGTCAGCACACGATCTCGGTCAACGAGGTATCGGCGCCGGCGATGACCTCGGCGCGCGACCTGATCTTCGGAACGACCGCCGGCAACACGATCAGCGGCCTCGGCGGCGACGACTTCATCGACGGAGCGGCGGGCGCCGACACGCTGACGGGCGGGGCGGGGAACGACACCTTCGCCTTCAGCGCCGCCCTCGTGTCCGGGAACGCCGACCGCATCACGGATTTCAGCCCGTCGGTCTCGGGCAACAACGACACGATCCAGCTGTCGAGCAGCGTGTTCGCCATCCCGAAGGGGACGCTCGCGAACACCGCCTTGAAGACCATCAACTCGACGAACCCGGCGACTCCCAGCAATGCCGTCGAGGATTCCACCACACGCATCCTCTACAACAAGACGTTGGGCACGCTCTACTACGATGCCGACGGATCGCAGGCCGCCAGCAACCCGGTTCTCTTCGCGACCCTCGACACCAAGCCGACGCTGACGGCGAGCGACTTCACGATCGTCTAACACCGATCGGGCCCCGCGCCGGACGGCGCAGCCCGGGGGCGGCTTCCTCGGCCGCCCCCTCCCGGACCCGGTCGGCGGCAACGACCCCCGCGAGGCGCCGGGGGACCGGCCCGATGCGCCTGACTGGTCCTCGAGGTCATCACCCATCCGCAACAGGAGCACGGCGGCATGTGCGGGATCGTTGGAATCGTGGGGCGCGAGACGGTGTCGACGCAGGTGGTCGACGCCCTGCGCCGGCTCGAATACCGCGGCTACGACTCGGCCGGCATCGCCACCCTCGAGGCCGGGCGCCTCGAGCGCCGGCG
>NZ_LABZ01000440.1 GCF_001043955.1 Methylobacterium tarhaniae
CTCGCCCGGGCCGGCGACCCGGCCTCCTACGCGAAGGCCAACACGGCATTCCATGGGGCGATCTATGCCGGCGCCCACAACGCGGTGCTCGCCGATTTCGCGCTCTCCTTGCGCCGCCGCCTCCAGCCCTACCGCGAGGCGCAGTTCCGGCTGGAAGGCCGTCTCGCCCTCTCGCATGCCGAGCACGGGGCGGTGGTCGCCGCGATCCTGGCCGGCCGGGCCGGGGAGGCCCATGCCGCGATGCTGCGCCACGTCACGCTGGTGGAGAATTCGGTGGAAGGGCTGCTGGTGCGGGAGGTTGGGGTGCGCTGACCGGGAGCCTGACGGCCTCCCCGCCTTTCGCACCGGGCCTGTTCGATGGGCTCCTCGCGCCGCTCCGGGCGGTCATGCTGCGCCCCCCTCCACGAACACCACGGCATCGAGCGCCAGGCAGTCGCCCGGCTCCATGCCGACCAGGATCGGGTTGACGTCGAGGCTGGCGATTTCCGGCTCCTCGACCATCAGCCGCCCCAAAGCCACCGCGGCGGCGAGGTAGGGCGCGATCGCGAGCGCCGGCTCGCCGCGCACGCCCGCGATCAGCGGGCCGATGCGCAAACGGCCGAGCGCCCGGGCCACGTCAGCCTC
>NZ_LABZ01000441.1 GCF_001043955.1 Methylobacterium tarhaniae
GCCCCGGAATGACATGGCGGGCGTCATCCCGTCGACCGGCATACATTTGCCCACTTGATGCAACTTGCTTGCGAGCCCTCATGACCGACCACGTTCGCATCACCGACCGGCCCGGCGGCGTCCGCCTCGTCCAGCTCGCCCGGCCCGAGAAGAAGAACGCCCTCACCGGCGCCATGTACGACGCCATGCGCGAGGCATTGGAGGATGCGGACCGCGAGGACTCGGGTGTCGGCGCCGTGGTCTTCGCCGGGGCCGAGGGCGTGTTCACCGCCGGCAACGACATCGCCGACTTCGTCGCCAGGGCCGAGCGCTCCTTCGGCGAGGCGCCGTCCCTGCGCTTCATCCGGCAGCTCGCCGTCACCCGCACCCCGATGGTGGCGGCGGTGGACGGCCTGGCGGTCGGCGTCGGCACCACGCTGACCTATCACTGCGACCTCGTCTACGTCGCACCCGCCGCGACCTTCCGGATGCCGTTCGTCGATCTCGGCCTGGTGCCGGAGGCGGCCTCGAGCTACCTGCTGCCGCGCCGGATCGGGCTGGTGAAGGCGACGGAGCTGCTGCTGCTCGGCGAGGC
>NZ_LABZ01000442.1 GCF_001043955.1 Methylobacterium tarhaniae
TCTATTCGTCGGCAGCTTCAGATGTTGATAGGAGACGGGTCTGGGACCATGAGCGCAGCGGGCCTTGCCGGTGCAGGCCGGCCCTTCTCCAGCGTCGACGCGCACCACGCAGGCCTCGGCCGCGCGGCCCGGTCCGCTGCGGGGCCCACCCGCCCCCAACCCCTCCGCCACGCCCATTCCAAGGGAGAGAACACATGACGGTCAAGGTCGCCATCAACGGCTTCGGACGCATCGGCCGCAACGTCCTGCGCGCCATCAAGGAAGCCGGCCGCACCGACATCGAGGTCGTGGCCATCAACGATCTCGGCCCGGTCGAGACCAACGCCCACCTGCTGCGCTTCGATTCGGTCCACGGCAAGTTCCCCGGCACCGTCTCGGTCGAGGGCGACCACATCGTCGTCGACGGCCAGCGCATCCGCGTCACCGCGGTCAAGAACCCGGCCGAGCTGCCCCACCGCGAGCTCGGCGTCGACATCGCCCTCGAGTGCACCGGCATCTTCACCTCGAAGGACAAGGCGAAGCTGCACCTCGAGGCCGGCGCCAAGCGCGTCCTCGTCTCGGCTCCCGCCGACGGCGCCGACCTCACGGTCGTCTACGGCGTGAACCACGACAAGCTGACCGGCGACCACCTCGTGGTCTCCAACGCCTCGTGCACCACCAACTGCCTCGCCCCGGTCGCCAAGGTGCTCAACGACGCCGTCGGCATCGAGCGCGGCTTCATGACCACGATCCACTCCTACACCAACGACCAGCCGTCGCTGGACCAGATGCACAAGGACCTCTACCGGGCCCGCGCCGCGGCCCTGTCGATGATCCCGACCACGACCGGCGCCGCCAAGGCCGTCGGCCTGGTGCTGCCGGAGCTGAACGGCAAGCTCGACGGCACCTCGATCCGCGTGCCGACCCCGAACGTCTCGGTCGTCGACTTCAAGTTCGTGGCCAAGCGCACCACCTCGGTCGCCGAGATCAACGAGGCCATCAAGGCTGCGGCCAACGGCCCGCTCAAGGGCGTGCTCGGCTTCACCGAGGCCCCGAACGTCTCGATCGACTTCAACCACGATCCCCACTCCTCGACCTTCCACATCGACCAGACCAAGGTGATGGACGGCAACTTCGTGCGCGTCCTGTCCTGGTACGACAACGAGTGGGGCTTCTCGAACCGGATGGCCGACACCGCCATCGCGATGGCCAAGCTCATCTGAGCCGCAGGCTGGTCTGATCCCGACGCTGCCCTGACCGGCAGATGCGAAGGGCCGGCTCCCTGAGGGGCCGGCCCCGTCCCGGAC
>NZ_LABZ01000443.1 GCF_001043955.1 Methylobacterium tarhaniae
TTTGCTATGCAGTAGACGATGCTGGAGATCTCCCCCTCTCTATTCGTCGGCAGCGTAAGATGTTTTTAAGAGCCAGCCATCGGGCAGCGGCGCGCCGCGCTTCGGGCAGCGTGGCGGCCGAGCGTTCCCCGCTCGCCCGCCTGGGGTCAGGCCGCCGCGGAGGCGAGGTCGAGCGGCGGGTTGGCGCTGTCGAGGAACTCGACGGTGGTGAAGACCAGCTCGGTCTCGCCGATATTCTCAAGGTCGTGGATCATGAAGGCGCCCTCGGCGTAGCGATGGTGCTGGGTGTCGCCCGGCGCGTAGGCCACCTCGGCGATCCGCCCGTCGGCATAGTGCGAGCGGGCCCGCCCGCCGGTCACGGCGGTCCAGAAATAGTCGAGGACGTGGGTGTGGAAGCCGATCCGCTCGCCCGGCTTCAGGCTGAGCAGCCAGACCCGCACGCGGTCGGTCTCGGAGACGAGCCGGCTGCCGACCCGGCCGTTGCCGGCGCGATCCGCGAATTCCCGGCGCAGAGGTTCGGGCCAGGCCTCCGGCGGGCTCGGCCAGCGATAGGAGACGGTCATGGGATCCTCCTCGGATGTCAATCGATGGCGGGGAGCCCGGTCGCCACGGCCGTCTCGGCCATGACCGCCTCCGGAGCCCGGTGGCGCTCGGCGAGCGCGCGCTCCCGGGGCGTGAGGATCTGCGCCTGCATGGAGGCACCGAGTTCCCGCGCCCGACGGACGACGGCCCGGCCGAAGGCGAGGCGCCCGGCCTCGAACCGGGCGAGCGCCGCCGCGAGGTCGTGCGGATGGTCCAGGAGCGCCCGGGCCAGGGCGTCGG
>NZ_LABZ01000444.1 GCF_001043955.1 Methylobacterium tarhaniae
TGATGCTACAGAAGAACAAGTCAAATCAGTTCGTCCAGAATGTTTTGCACAGATAGAATCTGTAGTAAAATCAGAATTCTCAGGTATCAATCCGAACATTCTTGGCAGAACAACCATCGATCGTTTACCACATGGCGACGCACTGAAAGCACTTTCTAGTCCATACTCCTCATCTACTGTGCACTAAGGTGATAAATCTATGGTAAAACTTGTATTCACTCGTGCGAGAGCAGTCACGAAGGACGTGCTCTACACGGCAGGCGTCGATGATAATGCCGATGCGACTGAGCCGCTAACAAGGGCATATCAATACTTTCACGGAAAATGGGAGTACCGAGAGTTTCCTGCTTCAACGCAGCGAATCGCTCTCTATCGCCGGCCGGAGGGAGGCCGCATCGCTGTTTACATGTCGCGCAGTGGAGAGCTTTTTTCTCCGGAGCCATCTTTTCAAAACCAGTCGATACACGCCAGAGATATAGAAAATAAAAAAAAGCTGGGGTATCTTGCTGATTTAAGGCAAGTCGGCAGTC
>NZ_LABZ01000445.1 GCF_001043955.1 Methylobacterium tarhaniae
CGGCCGGTCCTGCGCCTGGGAGCCATGGTCCTCTCCTCGAAGCCGCGGCCGGGAGTGCGGCCACGCTGATCATCTAGGTTAGTAATCACGTCGGCACACGTCGTGCCATCGCACGGCAGCCACACTCCGGCGGCATGCAACCTCGGGCGTTCGCGGCGTGTCGTGGCGCACCACGCCAGTGTTCGCGGGGCGAAATCGGCCACGGCGGCCGCGTCGTCCCGCCCAAAAGGCGTCCCGCCCGAAATTCGTCCCGCCCAAGACCCGCGAAATGCGGTTTTCTTCGGACCGATCCCCGCTCGGGCGCGAAGATCAGGCGGCGTCTTCCGCCTTCTCGTCGTCGAGGCCGAGTTCCTTCAACTTGCGATAGAGTGTCGAGCGGCCGATGCCGAGCCGGCGCGAGACTTCCGACATCCGCCCGCGGTAGAATTGCAGGGCGTAGCGGATGATCTCGCCCTCCAACCCCTCCATCGTCTTCATCTCGCCGGTCTCCTCGGCGACGAGGGAGAGGGAGTGGGGGTCGCGGACCTCGACCCGGACGATCTCCCGCACCGGGGCCGGCCCGGCGCCGGGCTCGGACGCCGCCGGAGCCGGGGGGATGCGCACGTCGAAGCCCTGGACCTGCGCGGCGATCTGCGGGAATTCCGCGATCGTCAACTCGTCGCCGTCGGCGAGCACCACGGCACGGAACAGCGCGTTCTCGAGCTGGCGGACGTTGCCGGGC
>NZ_LABZ01000446.1 GCF_001043955.1 Methylobacterium tarhaniae
GACGGCGACCGGCGCCCTCGACACCTGCACCTTGGCGGCGACGTCGGCTTTCGCGCAGGCTGCGGAAGAGGCGGGCCGTCTGGTGGCGGAGCGCGCGAGCATGGCCGACGCGACGCTGCGCGGCGCGGTCGAGGGTCTGGCCGGGCGGGCCGAAGAGGTGGCCTCCGCGATTGCGGCCGCCGCCGAGCAGGCGACCGGTCAGGTCGATGCGCGGACCCTGGCGGCGACGTCGGCCTTCGCTCTGGCGGCCGAGACCGCCGGGCAACTGGTCACCGAGCGCGCGGCGGCTGCCGACGCGACGCTGCGCGGCGCGGTCGAGGGTCTGGCCGGGCGGGCCGAGGAAGTGGCCGCGGCGATTGCCGCCGCCGCCGAACAGGCGACCGGTCAGGTCGATGCCCGGACCCTGGCGGCGACGTCGGCCTTCGCTCTGGCGGCCGAGACTGCCGGGCGGCTGGTCACCGAGCGCGCGAGCACGGCCGACGCGACGCTGCGCGGCGCGGTCGACGGCTTGGCCGAGCGGGCCGAAGAGGTGGCCTCCGCGATCGCCGCCGCCGCCGAACAGGCG
>NZ_LABZ01000447.1 GCF_001043955.1 Methylobacterium tarhaniae
GGGCGGTGCGCCCGCGGGCGATCCGCCTCACCGACACGGTGACGGCCCAGCCAGCGATTCGCCCGGTCACGGTCGACCTCATCCTGGACATCGGCAACAGCCGTACCTGCGGCATCCTGATTGAGTCGCACCCGAACGAGGACCGGGTCGACCTCAACAACTCCTTCGTGCTGCAATTGCGCGACCTGTCCGAGCCGGAGCAGGTCTATACCGAGCCGTTCGAGAGCCACGTCGAGCTGTCCCATGCCCGGTTCGGGCGCGACCACCTCTCGCGGCTCTCGGCCCGGCCGCGGGCCTTCTTCTGGCCGAGCCCGGTGCGGGTCGGGCCCGAGGCGGGCCGGTTCAGGGAACTCGCCCAGGGCACCGAGGCCGTGGGCGGCCTGTCGAGCCCGAAGCGCTATCTCTGCGACGTGCGCCCGGTGAATCAGGAGTGGCGCTTTCCCGACCGCGACTACGGCGCCGACGGGACGAGCCCGCTGATCGACCGCACCATCCGGCAATTCGTCAACCGGCGCGGCGACGTGATCGCCCAGCTCGACGCCGACAAGCGGCGCTACGGCATCCGGGTCCAGCCCGACGACCGGGTCGGCGCCTCGCGGCTCACCTTCTCGCGCTCGTCGTTCTTCACCTTCATGGTCGCCGAGGTGGTCTGCCACGCGCTCTCGACGATCAACAATGCCGGGGTGCGCGAGCGCCGCCGCACCAAGGACGCGCCGCGCAAGCTGCGCCGCATCATCCTGACCCTGCCCCCCGCCATGCCGGTGCAGGAGCAGCGCCTGCTGCGCTCCCGCGCGGAGGGGGCGGTGACGCTGATCTGGCAACTGATGGGCTGGGCCGACAACCCGCCGCCGGGGCTCACCAAGCCCGAGGTCCACGTCTCCTGGGACGAGGCGAGCTGCGTCCAGTTCGTCTACCTCTACGGCGAGATCACCCAGAAGCTCGGCGGCGCGGTCGACGGGTTCCTGCGCCTCGCCGGACGGCCGCG
>NZ_LABZ01000448.1 GCF_001043955.1 Methylobacterium tarhaniae
CGCAGAGGGGGGAGGGTTGACCCGCGCCTCACCTCGAAGCCTATCTCACAGATCCACCGGCGCCCCGTGCTGGTGGAAGGCCTTCATCCGGCGATAGACCGCGGTGTCGTAGTTCGACGGGGCCTCGGCCTCGTCGGTGATCCAGCGGAAGAGATCGCGGTCCGGCACCTCGATCAGCCGCTCGAAATCGTCGAGCTCCTCCTCCGTGAGCGTCCCGATCTCGGCATCCGCGAAACGGCCCATGATCAGGTCCATCTCCCGGGTGCCCCGGTGCCAGGAGCGGTAGAGGGTGCGGCGGCGGCGCGGATCGAGGTCGGCGCTGGTACGGGTGGTGCCGGTCATCGCTGAGACAAATCCTCGGGCTGGTCCGGTGCGGCTTTACCGCCCGGGGCGCGGGTGCGAAACCCCGCGACTTGATATGGGATTTGCCGCAGCCTGTGACACCCGCAAGCCCGCAACCGCGACGGCGTGGTGTATAGAGCCCCCGATTCCCCACCGCCCCCGTCC
>NZ_LABZ01000449.1 GCF_001043955.1 Methylobacterium tarhaniae
GGCTGCAGCGGAAGACCCGGCAGTTCCTGGTGGACCGTGAGGTAGCAAATCGAGCTGGCGGCCGTCTCTGACGCGACCTCGACGATAACATTCGAAACCGAGTGCCAAGTACGCGGCGTGTCGTCGACGTGATGCCGGAGGTTCGTCCTCAGGAAGCGGGCAATCGCGTCGCGCCCTTCCACAATGAGGTCTCCGACCTTGAACCTGGCGCGCGCCAGCAGGTTGGCGTTCGCATCGACCAATCCGTAGTCGAGGTTTTGGGCATAGGTGGCCAACAGGCGACGGACCTCGCTTTCGGCGACGAGCCGGTCGATGGCGCTCGGGAAGGCAGCATCGGTGATCATGGATCTTCCTTTCTCACGTGGTTGGGGGGCTTGGTGCACGATGGCCGCACGGTGCCATCGGTGCCGCCGACACGGGCGGGAATGGGCCGCCGGCATGCCACACGATGATCGCATGGGGGCGAGCGCGATCACGCTCGCTCGATTGTGGTGGGACAGAGTGCGGTCGATCAGACTTGTGAGGCGCCGCCATCGGCGAACAGTTCCGTGCCGTTGACGTAGCTGGCGGCGTCGCTGGCCAGGAACGCCACCGCACGTCCGATTTCCTCCGGCTCGCCGATGCGTCCGAGCGTGCTGCGCTCCGCGAGGAATGAGAGGGCGGCATCCGCCTCCTCGGGGCTTGCGAAGATCCCCTTCAGCGAAGGGGTGTTCACCGGCCCGGGGCTGAGGAGGTTGATGCGGATGCCGCTTCCCTTGATGTCGAGCACCCAGCTTCGCACCAGGGCGCGCAGGGCGGCCTTGGTCGCCCCGTAGAC
>NZ_LABZ01000045.1 GCF_001043955.1 Methylobacterium tarhaniae
GTCTTCTCCTCCGGCCAGACGGTGCGGCAGGCGCCCGGCACCTACGCGGCGCTCGGCTCCACCGACCTCATCGTCACGGCGGGCGGCGGCATCGTCGCCCATCCGGGTGGGCCCGGCGAGGGGGTGGCGGCCCTGCGCCAGGCCTGGGAGGCGGCGGTGGCGGGGATCCCGCTCGGCCACCACGCCCGCACCCATCCGGCTTTGGCGCAGGCGCTGGAGGGCGCGGCATGAGCGCAGGGTCCAGGAATCGTCGCCCGCTCCCCGACGGCCCCCTCGTCGCCTTCTACGGCGACGACTTCACCGGCTCCTCGGCGGCGATGGAGGTGCTGGCCTTCGCCGGGCTCGAGACCGTGCTGTTCCTCGCGGCCCCGAGCGCGGACCGCCTGAAGGCCTTCGCGGGCGCCCGCGCCATCGGCATCGCCGGAATCGCCCGCTCCCAGCCGCCGTCCTGGATGGACCGGGAGCTGCCCCCCGCCTTCCGGCTCCTCGCCTCGCTCGAGGCGCCGGTCGCGCACTACAAGGCCTGCTCGACCTTCGATTCGGCGCCGCATGTCGGCTCGATCGGCCGGGCCGCCGAGATCGGCCGAGACGTCTTCTCCGGCGACTGGACCCCGATGGTCGTCGCCGATCCGGGGATGGGACGCTACCAGAGCTTCGGCCACCTCTTCGCGATGGCGGGCGGAACCGGCTACCGGCTCGACCGCCACCCGACCATGGCCCGCCACCCGGTCACGCCGATGGACGAGGCGGATCTCGGCCGCCACCTCGCCCGCCAGACGGCGTTGCCGGTCGGCCTCGTCGACTTCGTGGCGATGAAGCGGGGGGAGGGCGATGCGGCGCTCGCCCGGGCGCGAGAGGCGGGCGCGGCGATCGTCTCCCTCGACGTGCTCG
Source organism: Methylobacterium tarhaniae (assembly GCF_001043955.1). Lineage (GTDB taxonomy): Bacteria > Pseudomonadota > Alphaproteobacteria > Rhizobiales > Beijerinckiaceae > Methylobacterium > Methylobacterium tarhaniae. Next base: position 892 of record NZ_LABZ01000045.1, read on the forward strand.
ATGCCGAGACCCTGGCCGAGGCCGGCCGGCTGATCTGGGAACGGGGCGGGCGCCCCGTCTTCGCGGTCGGCTCGCAGGGGGTCGAGGCCGCCCTCGTGGCGTATTGGCGCGCCGCCGGCCTCCTGCCCGCCGAGCCGCCGGTCTCCCGGTGCGCCTCCGTGGAGCGGATCGCGGCCGTGTCCGGCTCGGTCTCGCCGGCGACGGCCGGCCAGATCGCCCACGCCCTCGACCGGGGCTTCGCCGGCATCCGGCTCGATGCCCGCCTCGTGGTCGACGAGCCGGCCTTCGCCCGGGAGATCGGCCGGGCGGCCGAGGCGGCGGCCCGGGCCCTCGGCGAGGGCCGCGATCCCCTGGTCTACAGCGCCACCGGCCCGGACGACCCGGCCGTCGCCGCCCTGCGGGAGGCGGTCGCGGCGGCGCATCTCGATCCGGTTCTGGCGAGCGAGCGGCTCGGGGCCGGGCTCGGGCGGGCCCTGCGGGAGATCGTGCTGGCGGCGGGCCTGACCCGGGCGGTGATCGCCGGCGGCGACACGTCGGGCCACGCCGCGATGCAGCTCGGGATCGACGCGCTCACCGCGCTCGGCCCCCTCGATCCGGGCTCGCCGCTCTGCCGCGCGCACGGTGCCGACACGCCCCTCGACGGGCTCGAACTGGCGCTCAAGGGCGGCCAGGTCGGCCGTCCCGACTTCTTCCTGGCCGTCAAGCAGGGCGGCCGCACCCCTTCGTGAGGCGATGGACGTGAGGAGATCGACATGACGCAGCGGCTCGCAGGCAAGGTCGCCCTCGTGACCGGGGCGGCGCGGGGCATCGGCTTCGCCGTCGCGGCCGCCTTCGTGCGCGAGGGCGCGACGGTCGTCGTCGCCGACCTGAACGGGGCGGGCGCGGCAGAGGCCGCCGCGTCCCTCGGCGAGTCGGCGATGCCCGTCACCGTCGACGTCGCCGATCCGGATTCGGTCGCCGCGATGATGGCGGCGATCCTCTCGGCCCATGGCCGCGTCGACATCCTGGTCAACAATGCGGGGATCGGCGCCAACACGCCGTTCCTGGAGACGAGCCTCGCCGACTGGAACCGCATCATCGGCGTGAACCTCACCGGCGCCTTCATGGTGGCGCAGGCCTGCGCCCGCGAGATGGTGCGCACCGGCGGCGGCAAGATCATCAACATCGCCTCGCTGTCGGGCCAGCGCGGCGGCAACGGCCGGGCGGCCTACGGCTCGGCCAAGGCGGGGCTCGAGCTCCTGACCAAGGTGATGGCGGTGGAGCTCGCGCACGCCAACATCAACGTCAACAACATCGCGCCGGGCGCGATCGAGACCGAGATCGCCAAGGCGATGCACGACCGGGCGACCCGGGCCGCCTACGCCGCCCGGATTCCGATGACCCGCTACGGCACGCCGGAGGAGATCGCGGATGCCGCCGTGTTCCTGTGCTCGGACGAGGCCCGCTACATCCACGGCCACACCCTCAACGTCGATGGAGGTTTTCGCGAGGCGGGCTTGATGTTCACGCGGGACGCGGGCTGACCGGCCGGGGCCGATGGCGACAGGGGCCAGGGTGTCGCGCGCAAGGGCCCCCGAAATCGGTCCGGCGCCGCTCGTGACCCCGTCGAGAGCCTCGATCGGCTGGGCCAGCTTTCGGAGCGACGCCGTCCCGGCTCACCACCACCTGCATTGCCGCGAGGGAGCGGGACGGGGATAGCGGGGATCGCGGTGCGGCTCCGCACACGCCCTCAGGGATAGGGACAATTTGAGCGACCCGGTACAGGCCGTGTTCCGGCGCTGCTCGGATGTTCGTGCGCATGGACAGCGAGGCGAACACGCTCATGACGACGACATCCGCCCAAGAGACCCCCGCCCAAGAGACACCCGCCCTAGAGAACGGCCTCCAGGCGCGTGAAGACGACACCTTGACGGGCCTTCGGCCCGGGCAGAACAGCGACCGGCTCGCCGAACGCCGCGGCGGACGCATCCTCGCGAACGTCGCGCGCCTGAGCCTGGCCGCGGGCTGCGCGCTCGCGCTCTCCGCCTGCGTGACCCCGCAGGAGCAGCGTGCGATGGATCAGCGGCAATGCTACGAGTTCGGGTTCGAGACGGCGACGGACAGTTTTGCCCAGTGCATGATGGGCCTGAGCCAGCAGCGCACCCAGATCCAGGCCAACCGCGACATGCAGGCCCGGGCGCAACTCGCCGAACAGAACCGCCAGCGCGAGGCGCAGCAGGAACTCTACAAGGTCCTCAGCATCCAGCGCAGCGGCGACAAGTCGTTCCCCGTCTGCGGAGCATCCATCTCCGGCGGCATGGATCGCAACACCATGACCTGGTACGGCCCGAACTGCCGCAGCCGCTGAGCGGATGCCACAGGGAGCCGATCCCTCGATCCGCGCTCGCTCCCGGCACGCAGGGCGGGCCCCCGCACCGGTGAGCGGCGGCAAAGCCCGGCGTCAGGCTCAGTGCTTTCGATCGCGGGTGCAGGACGCGAGAGCATCCACCACGCGGCATGCGGACCTTACCCTGCCGCCACCGCCGCCGACCACGGCGAGGCGACGTCGCTGCACCCCGTGGCCTCGCCGCTCTCCAGCCGCACGAAGTTCGGGCAGGCGAAGTTGATCGGCAGGACGCCGTGCTCCACCACCGTGAGCGGGCCCGCCGCCGCGAGGGCATCGCGCACCTCCTGCGGGAGGCGGGCATCCGCGCTCGTGCCCTCCGGGCCCGAGACGTCGATGCGGGGGCTGTGGGCCGCGGCGCCCGCCTCCATGCCGAAATCGAGGAGGAAGGCGAGGGTCTGGTAGACGCTCGCCAGGATGCGCCGCCCGCCCGACGCGCCGGCGGCGAGGCGCGGGCCCTCGCCGGTCCGCGGCGTGACGATGACCGGGCACATGTTGCAGAGCGGGCGCGCGCCCGCGGCGATCGGGTTGGCGCTGCCGGGGCGTGGATCGAACCACATCACGCCGTTGTTCATCAGCACCCCGGTCTTCGGCAGCACGACCCGGCTGCCCATCGAGGAGAGCAGCGTCGTCGTCACGGATACCAGCATCCCGTCCCGGTCGACGACGGTGAGGTGCGTCGTGCAGGTGTCGCCCGGCTCCAGGGCCGTGCCCAAGCCTGCTTCGCCCGAGCCCGCTGCGCCCAGTCCCGCGAGGCGGCGGGCATAGGCGTCGCGCATCACCGTCGAGAGCGCGGAGAACCAGGCGGCGTCCGGGCCTGGGCGGGGGAGGGCGACATCCGCCATGCCGGCGACGACGTCGGCGAGCGTCGGCGCCGCGGTGAGCCCGCCCGCCGTGTGGACGAGGTGGTCGTCGCGCCACGCGATCGTCGGTGCGTCGCGGAGCACCGCGCGGCAGCGGGCCAGGTCCTCCCGATCCACGATGCCGCCGAGGGCCGCGATGTCGGCGGCGAGGTCGCGGGCGATCCCGCCCTCGTAGAAGTCGCGCAGGCCGCCATCCGCCAGCCGCTCCAGCGTCTCGGCCAGGCGGCCGAGCGGCAGGAAGCCGGGCGTGCCCTGGTAGGGCGGGACCGGCGGCAGGCCGCCCGGCAGGTAGATCCGCGCGCTCTCCTCGTAGAGCCGCAGCACCGAGGCCGAGGAGGCGATCTTCAGGGTGGTGTACCAGTCCTGGGCAAGGCCCCGCCGCGCCAGGGCGAGGGCCGGCGCCAGGAGGTCCGCGACCGGGCGGCCGGTCCCGAACGCCTCGTGCAGCGCGGCGTAGCCCGCCACCGCCGAGGGGATGCAGAACGACAGCGGCCCGTGGACGTTGCGATCGCCCTCGACCTCCGGCCAGGTGAACAGGTCGCGCTTCTCCCGGCCGGTGAGGGGATAGTCGGCGGCCCGGGTGTTGCGGCTCGAGACCGGTCCGAAATCGACGACGGTCGCCCGGGTGGCGCCGGCCGGCAGCACCAGCGCGAAGCCGATGCCGCCGAGCCCGCTGTTCCAGGGCTCGACCGCCGCGAGCGCGAAGGCGGTGGCGAAGGCCGCGTCGGCGGCGTTGCCGCCCGCAGCCAGGATCGCCGCTCCGGCCTCGGCGGCCTCGCGGTTCTGCGCCACCACGATGCCGTCCCGGCCCGACGCGACCGGCTTCGTCACCGTCCAGTTCTGCGTCCGATAGGGCGTGCTGTCGTGAGCCGGCATCGAGATCCTCCCGGGCGCGCCGGCCGCCTCGCGGCCGGGCCTTGCGTCGCCCGAGGATGACCGGCGGAGGGCGCTGCGCCAAGCGCCGATCCGTCGACGGATGCCCGGGCGCATCGGCCCGATCCAGGTCCCGGCCACCGCCGGGACCGGCAGCGGGGGCGGCACCCGCGCGCCTCGGCACCGCCCCCCCGACCCGGACCATGACGGTGCCGGCCGCCGCCCCGCTGCCCACCGACCCGTCCCGCCGAGGTCGCGGCGGGACCGGTCCCTTACTCCTCGGCGGCGGCCTCGGCCTTCCGCGGACGGCCGCGGCGCGCCGGAGCGGCCGGCTCGGGCTTCGCCTCGGCCTGCGCCTTCGCGGCGGCGCGCTCGCGCCGGATCTGGCCGAGGCCGAGGCTCTTGGCGAGTTCGGAGCGCTGGGCCGCGTAATTGGCCGCGACCATCGGGTAGTCGTAGGGCAGGCCGAATTTCTGGCGGTACTCGTCCGGCGTGAAGCCGCGCGTCGTGAGGTGCCGCTTCAGGCTCTTGTACGGCTTGCCGTCCAGGAAGCTCGTGATGTGATCCGGCGTCACGGATTTCCGGATCTGCGCCGGGCTGACCTTGTGGTCCTCCTCCGGCTCGGCCGCCGGCTGGCCGATGCCGACGAGGGACGCGTGCACGGATGCAATCAGGCCGGGTAGATCTGCCGCCCGAACGTTGTTGTTCGAGACGTAGGCGCCGACGATGTCACTCGTCAGCTCGATCAGAGGGGAGGTGAGGGAGGTTGCGTCGTCCATGTTTTATTCCAATTTATCACACGCTCCTGTGATGGGCGCCGGTCGATCCAAGGTCAATCGGCTGGATCGAACAACCAGCAGATAAAATCGCCGGGCCGGCGGAACAGGTGGGGATTAAGCTTGTGAATAGGCAGGCGGGGCCGGATCGCCCGCGCGTCGGGCACAGGCCACGACAGGACCGGAAAGGGCCGCTTTCCCGGCGGGGATGCGATCCCGTACGGCCCCGCTCGAACCCGGTGCCGACCTCGGCGTTCGCTCGTGGGGCAGCGTGCGGGAGCAGCAACCATGGATGTCGGACGCAAGTCGGGGCGCCTCGGACGGGTCGTCGAGGTCGGAATCCGCGGCCAAGCCCGCTACGCCCGGATGGCGAGCGGCGAGACGATCTGGTGGGGCTCGGAGGAGGACGTGCCGGACCGGGTCGCCCTGGCGGCCGCCGCCCTGTGCGACGCCGCCGAGCGCGGGCGCGCGGCGGGGCGCGGGCGGGCGACACCCTGACCGTCCGCGGTGCGATGCCGAAGGCGGCATGAGCGCCGCGCGCTTACCGATCCATGAGCGCCGCGCGCTCACCGATCCATGAGCGCCGCGGGGTCACCGATAGAAGAACACGGTCCGGTAGCCCTTGACCGTCACCACCTCGACGTCGATTCCGTAGACCGCGCGCAGGACCTCCGGGGTCACGATCTCCTCCGGCGGGCCGACGGCCACGACCTTGCCGTCGCGCATCGCCACGATCTGGTCCGAGTAGCAGGACGCGAAGTTGATGTCGTGGAGCACCGCCACGATCGTCCGGCCGCGCTCGTCCACGGCCCGGCGCAGCAGGCCCATCATGGCGGCGGCGTGGCGCATGTCGAGGTTGTTCAGGGGCTCGTCGAGCAGGATGCAGTCGGTGTCCTGGGCGAGCACCATGGCGATGTAGGCGCGCTGGCGCTGGCCGCCCGAGACCTCGTCGAGGAAGCGCTCGGCCAGGGGCTCGAGGTCGAGGAAGGCGAGCGCATCGGCGATCCGGGCGCGGTCGGCCTCCGTCAGCCGGCCCTTCGAATGCGGATAGCGCCCGAAGGCGACGAGGTCGCGGATCGTCACCCGGGCGGTGACGCCGTGCTCCTGGCGCAGGATGCCGAGGCGCCGGGCCAGGACGTCGCCCGGGGTCGCACTCACGTCGAGCCCGTCGACGAAGGCGCGGCCGGCGCTCATCGGCAGGAGCCGGCTGATCATCGACAGGACGCTCGACTTGCCGGCGCCGTTCGCCCCGATCACCGAGACGAAGGCGCGCTCCGGCATCCGCAACGAGACGCCGTCCACCACCACCGTGTCGCCGTAGCGGCGCGTGAGGTCTCGGGTCTCGATCATCGGGCGCGTCTCGCGAGGAGGACCAGCAGGGTGAGGCCGCCCAGGAACTCGATCACGATCGACAGAGCGGCGTTCAGGGCGAAGACCCGCTCCAGGATGAGCTGGCCACCCACCAGGGTGATCGCCGCGACGAGCGCCGCCGCCGGCAGCACGAAGGCGTGGCGGTAGGTCGGCATCACCCGGTAGGCCAGGTTGGCGACGAGGAGCCCGAGGAAGGTCACCGGGCCGACGAGCGCCGTCGAGAGCGAGACCAGAAGCGCGACGAGGACCAGCACAAGGGTCAGCGTCCGCCGGTAATCGACCCCCAGCGCGATGGCCTCGTCGCGGCCGAGCAGCAGCACGTCGAGGCGGCCGACGAGCCGCCACACCCCGAACCCGGCCGCCGCGAGACCGAGGGCGGCCAGCGCCAGCAAGTCCGGGTGGACGGTGTTGAAATTGGCGAAGAAGCTCGTCTGGAGCACGACGAACTGGTTCGGGTCGAGCATCCGCTGCAGGAACTGCGACAGGCTGCGGAAGAGCACGCCGCAGACCACGCCGACGAGCAGCAGCAGATGCAGGCTGCGCTCGCCCCGCGCCAGGAGCCAGCGGTAGAGCAGGCACGCGAACAGCACCATCGCGCCGGCCTCGGCGAGGAAGCGCAGCCGCGGGTCGCCGAAACCCCCGCTCCCGACCGCGACGACGAGGCCGGTCTGGATCAGGCGGTAGAGCTCGTCGAAGCCCATGATCGCCGGCGTCAGGATCCGGTTGCCGGACACGGTCTGGAACAGCACCGTCGCGGTGGCGACGGCGCAGGCCACGAGGAGCAACGAGGCGAGCTTGGTGCCGCGGAACGGCAGCACGAAGCCCCAGCGGCCATTGGCCCCCACCGTCATGAAGGCGATGGCGAGCCCCAGGGCGGCGAGGGCGAGGAGCAGCAGCACCCGGGCCGGGCTCATGCGCACCCGCGCGAGGGCGCCGAGAGAACGGCCGAGAAGACGGCCAAGGGGGCGGCCGAGCGAGCGACCGGGAGCGCTGTCGAGCGCACCGTCATGCATGGCGGGAATCCCGGCGCAGCAGGAGGACGAGGAAGAGGGCGCTGCCGACGACACCCATCATGGTGCCGACCGGGATCTCGTAGGGGAACCGGATCACCCGCCCGAGCACGTCGCAGAGGAGGAGGAGCCCCGCCCCCGACGCCGCCACCAGGGGCAGGGACCGGCGCAGGTTGTCGCCCGCCACCATCGCGACGAGATTCGGCACCACGAGGCCGAGGAACGGGATCGCCCCGACCGTGGCGATCGTCACGGCGGTGATCATCGCCACGATGGCGATCGCCGCGGCGACGACGCGGCGGTGGTCGAGCCCGAGATTGATCGCGGCGTCGCGGCCGAGGCCCGCGATGGTGATGCGGTCGGCCATGGCGTAGGCGGCGAGGGTCAGGAGCGCCGCGAGCCACAGAAGCTCGTAGCGCCCGCGCAGGACGGTCGAGAAGTCGCCCGCCTGCCAGGTGCCGAGGAATTGCAGCATGTCGTTGCGGTAGGCGATGAAGGTCGAGGCCGCCCCGACCACGCCCCCCAGCATGATCCCGACGAGCGGGACCGTCAGCCGGGCGCGCAGCGGCATGGCGCGCAGGATCCGCAGGAACAGGACGGTGCCGGCAAGCGCGCTCGCGGTCGCCGCCAGCATCTTCACCACCACCGGCGCGCCGGGGGCCAGGAGCGTCACGAGGAGCATGCCGAGTGTCGCCGACTCCGCCGTGCCGGCGGTCGAGGGCTCGACGAAGCGGTTCTGCGCCACGAGCTGCATGATGACCCCCGCCACCGCCATGCCGGCGCCGGCCAGGATCAGCGCCAGGGTGCGCGGCACCCGGCTCGCCAGCAGGATCTCCGGTCCGCCGGCATCGCCGACGCCGACGAGGAGGCTGGCGGCGGCGAGGACGACGAGGGCGGCCGGGAGGAGGATGCGGAGGGAAGGCGGGGCCATTCTCAGCGCGCGCCGTCGAGGGCGGCGGCGATCTGGTCGATCGTGGTCTGGAGCGCCCTCAGGCCCCCGGCGGCGAGGTACCAGCTGGCGGCATCGACGTAGACGACCTGTCCCTTGCGCCAGGCATTGGTCTGCCGCACCAGCTCGTTGTCCAGGAGCTGGCGCGCCGGCTGGCCCTGCGTGCCGATCGCGGAATCCCGGTCGAGCACGAACAGCCAGTCGGGGTTGGTCTTGGCGATGAACTCGAACGAGATCGGCTGGCCGTGGATGCCGGCGCCGAGATCGCGCGAGGCCGGCCGGAAGCCGAGGACGCCGTGGATCAGGCCGAAGCGCGAGCCCGGGCCGAAGGCGCTCAGGCGCCCCCCGGTGGAGAGGACGAACAGGGCCGTGCCGGCCTGCCCGGCCTTGGCCTGGATGGCCGCGAGGCCGGCCTGGATCCGGGCGATGCGCTCCTCGGCCTGCGCCTCCTTGCCGAAGAGGCGGGCGAGCGCCCGGATGTTGCGCAGCTCGCTGCCGAGGGGATCGGCGGCGTCGCTGGAGAGATCGATGGTCGGCGCCATCTTCGACAGCGCCTCGTAGCGCGGTCCCGAGCGGCCGCCGACGACGATCAGGTCGGGCTCGGCCGCGTTGATCGCCTCGTAGTCGGGTTCCCACAGCGTGCCCATCCGGCGATAGCGGGAGTCGTTGTACTGCGCGAGGGAGGGCGGCTTCGCCCCGCCCGGCACGCCGAAGACCGGGACCCCGAGGGCGTCGAGGGTGTCGAGCGCGGCGAGATCGAACACGACGACCTTCTTCGGCACCGCCGGCAGGACGGTCTGGCCGCGGGCGTGCTGCACGGTGATCTCGGCGAGGGCGGGCCCGGCCAGGAGGCCTGCCAAGGGGCCTGCGAAGAGCAGGGCCAGGGACAGGGCCGTGAGCAGGGCCGAGATGGGGCACCGGATCGGCTTGAGCGACGGCAACGTGGATCTCCCGTGAGGGGCTGGTCGGCCCGGTGTCCAAGCAGAGTTGCGATGGCAAGCCAACGCTTCGTCCGCTCAGGTTCTTGTCTGGTCGCAGATTTTTGTCGCAAAGCCGGCGACCACTTTTGCGAAATCTGCCTAGCCCATCCCATCCGCGACCTCATCCCGAGATGCTGGCGACCGGAGATCGCGTTCGGCCGGAGGGAACCTCGGGGGGCCTTCCGGATGTCTCTACGGATTCCGGAAGCGTCCTTCGAGCCCTGCGCGACGCTTCGGCATCTCAGGATGAGGTCGTGGATCGGAGGGACGAGAGGGCCGGTCGCGGCCCCATCCCCGGCCCCAGCCGCGCCATGCAGTGGACATCCACGAACGCGCCGTTCCGGAAGCTCGCGGCCCGATGGGTGCCCTCGATCTCGAACCCGAACCGCTCGTAGAGCGCGATCGCCCGGGTGTTGTCGACGAACACCGTCATCTCGATCCGGGTGACGTTGAGCCAGTTGTCGGCGGTGTCGATGATCGCGGCCAGCAGCTTCGCGCCGATGCCGCGCCCCGCGACGTCCTCGTTCACGGCGAGCCAGAACTCCGCCGCGTGGGCGCGCCGGCCGTAGAACGGGCGCAGGGCCGCGGCGCCCACCACCCGGCCGTCGACCTCGGCCACGAGGTGGACGTCCCGCGGCGAGCGCGGCGCCGCCCAGGCCTTGACCGCCTCGAACGACTCGAACGGGAGCGCCAGGGTCCCGAACCGGAAGGCGGGCTGGTTGTACATCTCGAAGAGGTCCGGCGCGTCCGCCTCGCGCATCGCGCGCAGGTTCACATCCATGCCGATCTCCGCGTCCCGATCATCAGGTCTCTTGCCCTTCAGGTCTCTCTTGACCCTCACGTCCATGCGAAATGCAGCGTCTCGCGAAAGGCGAAGCGCTCGAGGTGGCGCACGATCACGGCGTGGAAGTCGGGCAGCGTGGCGGGGTCGTCGACGGCGAGGTCGATCGTCAGGGCCTCCGCGTCGGCGGCGAGCCGCGCCTCCCCGAGGGGCAGGGCGATCCGGGCCGTCGTCGCGTCGAACTCCGTGTCGAACTTGTGCGACCAGTGCTTGGCGAGCTGCTGCAGGTAGCGGCTCGCATGAGCCGTGCCGACGATGGCGCGGGAATGGGTCATGAGAGGAGGACTTTCTCGGCCGGGCCGTGGTCGGGGAGGTGCGCCGCGTGCCAGGCCCGGTAGGCGGCGGCGAGCTGGCGCTTGAGCGAGAACTCGACCGCGTCGAGCTCGTCGAGCTTGGCCATGACGGCCGCCGCCTGCGCCGGATCCTCCGTCCGGGCGAGCTTGAGGACGGCGTAGTGCAGGGCGGTCAGGCCGTTCACCAGGGTCTCGATCTCGTCGCAGACCTGCTGGAACCCGGCATCGGGCCAGCGCAGGGCGCGCCAGAAGAAGGCGAAGCCGTGCTCGTAGGCCCATTTGCGGATGGTGATGACCGGGAGCTCGCGCAACGCCCCGCCGAGGGCGGCGAGCGTCAGCCCGCCCCGCCCCTCGGCATGGGCCGCCACGATGGCCCGGACGGCGTCGATCAGCGGGTTGGCGTCGGGGACGAAGCAGGCCTCGAAGAAGGCCGCGAGATCCGCATCCGCCGGCGGGCGGGCGCGCGCCGGATCGAACCGGTAGCCGCCCGCGACGCTCGGCTGGCGGATGGCGTTCAGCATCCGGTCCCGCTCGATCCGCCCCTCCCAGCGGAAGTCGGGATCGCGCACCTGCCAGAGGTCGGGATCCTCGGTGAGGCTCACCAGCAGGTAATGCGGGAAGGGGTTCTGGTTGAACTTGTTCTCCCGCTCCGGCAGGTGGAACATGTCCAGCATCACCATCACGCTCTCGTCCGGGTCGCGGCGCGCCAGGAGGTCGAGCAGGGTCGCGACGTTCTCGTCCTTGGAGCGGGAATGGTCGTACCAGGGGACGATCGGCACGCCGTAGAGCCGCTCGAACCAGTGGCGGAACGCCTCGTGGTCCATGGCGTCCGAGTGGTAGGCGAGGCGGGAATCGTCGGTGATCGCGAATTCGGCGTCCCAGATCAGGAAGTAGAACGGCCGGTGGTCGATCCGGCGCGCCTTCAGCCCGTCGCAGACGCAGCTGACGAAGCAGTGGATCTTCAGGTCGTAGGGCAGCTCGCCGTGGACCCCGTCGGACGGCGCCTCCGGTGCGGCGGGAGCCTCGGCCGCCGGCTCGCGCGCGACGAGGGCGGCGAGGTCGGCGACGGTGGAGAGGTCCTGCCGCGCGATCGCCTCCTCGGGGATCGAGAGCCCGAGGTTCAGTTCCAGGGACAGGATGAGCTGCAACACCTGCACGGAGTCGAGGTACAGGTCCTCGTTCAGCCGCGCCTGCGGCCCGAACAGGTCGAGATGCGGATGGTTCATCTCCTCGCGCAGGACCGTGCCGATGGCCGCGACGGCGGCGTCCCGGTCCAGGCCGGACGTCACGACGGGATCCATGGCGATGTTCCTCGACCGATCGACGACGAGAGTCATGGGGTGGCCTCCATCGCGCCGCTGCGGTAGCGCTCGGCGGCCTCCCGGCGGGAGATCTTGCCGTTGGCCTGGCGCGGGATCGCGCCGACCTGCACCGCCTCGACCGGCACCTGGTGCCCGGCGAGCCAGCGGCGGCACCAGTCCTGAAGGGCGCGGGGCGGCACCGGCGCCTCGGCGCTGAACAGCAGCATCACCCGCTCGCCCGCGAAGGCATCGGCCTTGGCGAAGGCCACCGCGTCGGTGACGCCGGGCATCGCCATCACCACGTCCTCGACCTCGCCCGGATAGACGTTGAGGCCCGAGACGTTGATCGTGTCGCTCTCGCGCGCGACGAAGACCAGCATGCCGTCGGGCTGCCGGTAGCCGAGATCGCCGGTCCGCACCGTGCCGCCCTCGCCCTCGACGACGATCTCCGCCGGCGCCTCGGCGCTCTCGCCCGCCCGGACGCGGTGATGCGGCAGGGGGCGGCCGATCGCGTCGGCCCGCTGCAGGTCCGGGTTCACCGCGATGCAGCCGGTCTCCGAGCAGCCGTATTGCTGGAAGAGATGGGTCACCCGGGCCCGGATGGCGGTGAACCAGGGAGCCGGCAGCAGCGTGCCCGAGGTCATCGCCGCGTGGATCCGCTCGTCCTCGGGCATCAGCCGGGCGAGCGTGTGCAGCATGGCCGGCGAGGTGTAGAGCAGCGGCCGCTCGATCTCGCGCAGGCGGCGCAGCAGGTATTTCGGGTTGCCGGTCTCGAGCACCACCGGCGCCCGGCCGCGGCGCAGGCCCACGAGGAGGCCGCAGATCAGCCCGTAGGAATGGGTGATCGGGCAGGCGATCACCGGGGTCATCCCCTCCGGCTCGGTGAAGGCCGCGACGTAGCTCTCGATCTCGCGCTCCACCGCATGCCAGGGGCGGGCGATGCATTTCGGATCGCCGGTCGTGCCGGAGCTCATCTGGAGCAGGTGCCCCTCGCCCGGCACGGGGGGCGGGGCCTCGTCCAGGCTCTCGCCGTCGAGGTCGTCGAGGAAGATCCGGTGGCAGCCGGCGCGGGCGGCCAGCCGCCGCGCGCCGTCATTGGGCAGGGCCGGATGGATCGGCAGCAGCGTCGCGCCCACCCGGCGGGCGGCCAGGATGAAGGCGAGGCTCGAGGGGTTGTCGCGGAAGCGGGCCGCGACGCGCTCGCCGCTGCCGCCCCGCAGGCCGGCGCGCTCCGCGAAATGCGCGAGGGCGGCTTCCATCTCGTCCGCCGCGACGTTGCGTCCGTCGATCTCGATCATGAGCCTGTCCGCAGGAGGGTGAGAGGGGAGGGGAAGAGGGCATTGGGGACGAGGCGGCTGCAGCGCGCCTCTTCCAGGCCGAGCTTGCGCGCGAGGAGCGCCTCGACCCGCAGCCGCGGCGCCTCCACGCCGAGCCGGGCGAACCGGTCCGCCAGGCCGTGCTCCGCCGCGTGGCGGCGCAGGCGCCGGCCGAGGCGGTCCCAGAAGCCGGCCTCGTCGAGCCCGCAGCAACGCCCCAGGAGGCGGGTGACCTCGGTGAGGTTGAAGACGAACAGGCTGTCGGTCACCAGCTCGGCGAGGGTGGCGGCCGAGCGCATGGCGTGGAAGCGGTCGTCCGGCGGACCGGCATGGGCCGGGTCGATGGCGCCGAGATCCGGCGCCGGCGGCACCCCGGCCAGGAAGTCCGGCGCGTATTCGGCGCTCTCGTGGAAGTCGCGCAGGATCACCCGCTCGGGCCAGCCGTCGCGGTGGACCAGGATCATGTTCTGGCCGTGCGCCTCCAGCGCCACGCCATGCGCCACGAGGAGGTGCCAGACCGGCAGCACCGCGACCTCGACCAGCCGGTCGAGCCAGGCGTGGAGGCCGTACCGCGCCAGCCAGGGCGCGACGAAGGCGGTGCCGTCCGGCTCGACAGCCGGGAGCGCGTTGAACGGCACGGCGGCCTCGCCGGGCGCCAGGTCCGGGCTCTCGCGCCAGATCGCCGCGAGCCGGCCCGCCAGGGGACCGTCCCGGTCGGCGATCCCGGCGGCGTATTCGCGCAAGACCGCCATCCGCCCGAGCACGGGATCGCCGGCGACGATGTCCGCCAGCCAGTCCGAGAGCGCCGGCGCGGTCAGGACGAAATGCGGGTCGAGGATCCGCAGGCTCGACGTGCTGACGACGCTCAAGGCGAGCTTCACGCTCGGGGCCCGCGGGTCGTCGCAAGCGTGCAGGGTGCGCAGGGACTGGCTCGCATGGTAGCGCGGGCCGGCCGTCCCGAGGGCCACGGCGCCGCCCTCGGCCAGCCGGGAGCGCAGGGGCTCGGTCCCCGCGAGGCGGCGCATCTGCCAGGGATGGACCGGCAGCACCGCGTGCGACCCGGGAGAATGGCCGGCCTCGTGCAGGCGGTGCCCCAGGAGGTCCCACTCCGCCCCGAGCGTCGCGCGCCAGAACGCCTCCTCGCTGCCCGGCAGCGACAGGGTCACGGCGCTCCGGGGCAGGGCGAGCCAGTCGAGGCGGAAGGCCTGCGCGGCCTCCGGCCCGTAGCGGGCATGGTCGTCGAGGGTGAAGCCGGTCCGGGCCTTGAAGCAGGGATGGTAGGGGTGGCCCTCCCACAACGCCGCGTCGAGCGCTCCGAAGGGCAGGGCGCGGCGCTCCGGGGCGCGCAGGGCCTCTGCGTTCCAGCGGCAGAGCGCGACCGTCTGCCGGAGTTCCGCCAGCAGCCGCTCGCGATGCTCCGGGCCGGCCGGCAGGGCCTCGATCAGGGCGGCGAGCGGGGCCGGCTGCCAGCCGCCTCCGGCCCGCGCCATCTCGACCGGCGCGGCGAGGCGGGGGCGGCCGAAGGGGCCGAGGGTGCCTGCGGCGCGGAAGCGGCGCTCGCCCAGCCGCCAGGACAGTCGCCGGTCGCCCGGTGCGGCCTCGGCCATCCCCTCGAACAGCACCGCCTCCGCGAGTTGCCGCAGGACGCGCTCCTCGATGGCAGATTCCTCGATGACAGGAGCCTCGATGTCTTGCGCCTCGGGCCGGGCGGTCACCTCAGGATGCCAGGACACGGCTGGACGTCGCCCGTGCGGCCCGCCGCTGGAGCGGGTTCGGCATGTCGATATAGGTGCCGGCGCCGTCGGCCGAGGCCAGCTCGTCGCGGTCGGCCAGGCGGACGCGCAGGTTGGCCTTGGTGCAGAGCGTCGGCCCGTCGAGGACCGAGCGGACGAAGGCCCGGCCCAACCCCGTCATGCGGCGGGCGATCGTCTCCAGCCGGCGGGCGAGGTCGTCGAGGAGCACCTCCTCCCGCACGATCCCGTCATGGCCCATCCGGGCCACCACGGAGAAGACCTGGTTGACCACGAGGTAATAGGCGAGGCGCCGGCGGATCTCTTCGTCGTCGAAGTAGAGCGAGGCGATGGTGCCGGTCTCGGGCACGAGGCGCTGCAGGCGCGGGCGGGCGGACTCCGACAGGTAGAAGCCCTGGTTGTCGCGGTAGAAGCCGCGGCGCGGCCAGCCCTCGGCGACGTCGAGCAGCGCGTTCTGCTGGTGCGCCTCCAGGGCGATGCCGTGCCGCTCGTAGAGGCCGACCACCGGCTCCAGCATGCAGTCGAGGTAGAGGCTGAACCAGGTCCGCGCCGCATGGGCGAGGCCGGTGCCGCCGACCCGGCGCAGCAGGCTTTCGAGCCGCGAGGGGCGGCCCGGCACGGGCTCGGCGGTCAGCGCCGCGAGGGTCGCGATGCCGCGCTCGGCGCCGCCCCGGAAGGGGTTTTCGCGGAGGACCGTCTCGAAGCCGCTCTCGCGGCGATCGGGGCAGTGGAGCGTGAGATAGGCCGGGTCGGCGACGATCCGGAAGGCCGG
Organism: Methylobacterium tarhaniae; assembly: GCF_001043955.1. GTDB lineage: Bacteria > Pseudomonadota > Alphaproteobacteria > Rhizobiales > Beijerinckiaceae > Methylobacterium > Methylobacterium tarhaniae. Next base: position 16,371 of record NZ_LABZ01000045.1, read on the forward strand.
GTGCTCCGCCTCGCCGCTGCGCGCCAGGAGCCGCGCCACGGCGACCCCGGCCTCCAGCTCGGCCATCCGGTTCACCCGCAGCGAATTGGTCAGGGTGACGGGAAGCGAGAACTTCGCCATCCAGGCGCTGTCCGGCGCGTAGACCGTGCGCAGCGACGAGGTCGCGGTGAAACGCGGCCCGAAGGCACCGAGCGGCCGCAAGGTGCCCGCCGCCACCATCCCGGCGACGTGCGGCGTCAGCAGCAGGGCCTCGGCCTGGAGCGGATGCATCGGCAGGGCGATCTCGCCGGGGCGCAGGGGCAGGCGCGCGGCGTCGCGGCCGAGGAGATCCAGGGCGATCTCCGGCGCCGACCGGGCGATCGCCGAGTCGTGCCGCACCCGGGCGGCGTCCGCGGCGAAGACCGCGAGCTGGAACTCTCCGCCCTCCTCGGGCGCGTAGGATCGCGCCTGCCAGGGCGTGAGACCCTGCCGGCTCTTCGGCGTCGGATGCAGCCAGTGGCCGAAGACCAGGGAGCGCTCGGCCCCGATGAAGCTCGCCGCCTGGTCCGGATCGGGCGGCGGCAGGTCGAGCTGGCGGGCGGTCTCGCGGTAGCTGTCGAGCACGCGCCCCAGCAGCTCCAGCTCGCGCTCGCGGGCGGTCTCGTCCCCGCCCTCGTCGCACCGGGCATAGGCCTCGCCGAGCAGCTCCTGGAGCGCGCGCATCGGCGCGACGAGGCGCCAGCGCGGCTCGTGGTGCTGGCGGGTCCAGAGCCGCCCGAAGCCCTGTGCGCCGCACAGCGAGGGCGAGACGATCTCGGCCCGGATCGCGACGCGCTGGCTGCGCAGGTTCCATTCCACGCAGGCCGCCGGCGGGCCGTCGGCCAGGGCGTGGCGCACCGGGATGCCGGGGTCGATCTCGCGCAGGTAGCCGTTGGCGAAGCTGCGGAAGGCCGCCGCCTCGGCGACGCTCTGGGACGATGGGGACATGACGACCAAACCTTGTTCTGGCCTCCGGCGGGACTATCGGGGTCGGGTCTGCGGCCGAGACGCCGCCGCCCTGCGATCGCGGCGACCGGCCGGGCCCGAGGGACCGCATGCGGATCGCGTGCGGGCCTGCGTCACGGCAAGATCTATCACCCGCACGGCACGTACGAGTCAAGAAAATATGCCAAAATATCGTGCAATATAATGTAGTTTTTAACTATTCTGAAAACACAAAATCCCGTTTCTCGGATGATACGCAACGGATTTGCGCGTCCTTTGCTGCGAGACACGGATCAGAATCCCGGTTGCAGCGGGGATACCGCTGCGATGACCAGGATCGACCAGCCCGGACGGCCGTGACGGCGAGGCCGTCCGGACGAGGGCCGGATCCCTCCTCCCCCTGCGCCCGCGAGAAGAGGAGGGGACTTGCGCCCCCTCCTGCTCCGGGCATCCCGCGCGACACTCAGAAATCGACCGTCGCCGAGACGATGACCGTGCGGGGCGCGCCGACCGCCAGGAAGCCGCGGGCGGCCGAGGCCCAGTAGGAGTTGTCGAACACGTTCTCGACGATGGCCCGCACCGTGACGGGCTTTCCGGACGCGCCCTCGAAGGTGTAGCGCAGGCCGGCATCGAAGCGCGTCCAGTCGGGGACGCGCTGCGTGTTGGCCTGGTTGTAGAACTGGCCGCTCGTGTAGATGGCGCGGCCGGTGAGCGTCAGGCCGGGCGCCAGCCACGGCGGCAGGTCGACCTCGCCGTAGAGGTTGAACGCCACGTCGGGCACGCCGGGGGCGCGGTTGCCGTCGAACTGGCCGCCCGCCGTCCTGACCAGCCGCCCGTCGAGGAAGGTGACGCCGCCGAGCAGCCGCACCCCCGGGGTCAGCTCGCCGAAGGCCGAGAGCTCGAGGCCGCGGTTGCGCTGCAGGCCGCTGACCGAGAACCGGTTCGTGCCGGGATCCGTGAAGGCGTTGGGCTGCTCGATCTCGAACAGCGAGGCCGTGAGCGCGACGGTGCCGAAATCGTACTTGGCGCCGAACTCCTTTTGCCGGTTCACCACCGGAGCGAAGACCTCGTTGGCGTTGACCGCGGTGAAGGGCGGGGACGGGCCGGGGTCGAGCGCCTCGATGTAGTTGCCGTAGAACGACAGGTTGTCGGTCGCGCGGAACACCGCCGCGAGGGCGGGGCTGAACCGCCCGCTCTTGTAGTCCGACGCCTGGGTGCCGAGGGTCGGCCCGGGGCGGGTGTTGTAGCTCTGCTGGCTGATCTCCTGGAACCGCCCGCCGAGGGTCAGCAGGAAGCGGTCGCCGCCGAGCGACAGGGTGTCGGCGATGCCGACGCTGGTCACGTCGAGATTCGCGAAGAGCGGCCGGCTGTCGGAGCGCGGCAGCAGGATCGTGTTCACCGAGCCGCGAGCCAGGTGGATCGGATCGTAGATGTTGGTCTGGAAGACCGGCAGGGTCGGCGGCGTGAAGCCGCCGCGGTAGTTCCGGTTGTTCGACCCCACCGCCGCGACGTTGAGCTGGTGCCCGAGGATTCCGGTCTGGAACTTGGCGCGCAGGCCGACCTCGCCGCTCATGCCCGAGATTTCCTGTGGCTGGATGGCGAGGGAGTTGGTCGCCTGGCCGGTCACGCTCGTCACGCGGTAGGACGAGGTGAGGAAGTCCTCGTTGTAGCGGCTGACGCCGCCGGCCGCGTAGAGCGTCGTGTCGGGCAGGATGTCGTACTCGATCCGGCCCGCCGCCATGTTGAAGCGGCTGTCGATGTATTCGAGCGAGCTGGCGGTGTTGAGGCGGTTGTTCGGCGCCCGCGGCACCGGGATGTTCGGCGCCACCGCGTTGAACAACGACGTCGGGGCGGTGATGTTCTGGTTGTTGTGGACGAGGTCGAGCGAGGCGCGCAACTGCTCGCCGCGATAATCGAGGCCGAGCGTCGCGACGCCGACCTCGATGGCGTTCTTGTCGAGCGGCGTGTCGCCGTTGCGATAGGAGCCGTTGAAGCGAACGCCCCATTCCTTCGACGGGCCGAAGCGGCGGCCGAGATCGGCGTGGGTCCAGACCTGCGAGTTGCTCAGGTAGGTGGTGGTGAGACGGGTCAGCGGCTCGTCGTAGGCGCGCTTCGGGATCAGGTTGATCGTGCCGCCGACGCGGCCGGTGCCGCCGCTGATGAGGGCGGAGGGGCCCTTCAGGATCTCGACCCGCTCGATGCCTTCGAGGAAGGACCGGCGCGGGTTGGAGAGGTAGAACAGGCCGTCGAAGGCGACGTCGAGGTTGGTGACCGAGAAGCCGCGGATGAAATAGGAGTCGCGCTCGCTGAAGGGCGGCGCGTCGTTGCGCACGGACGGGTCGTTCAGCACCACCTCGGAGAGCGAGCGCGCCTGCTGGTCCTGGATCAGCTTCTCGGTGTAGCCGCTCACGTTGAACGGCGTCGTCAGGATCGAGCGGTTGCCGAGGAAGCCGACCCGGGTGCCCGAGGCGACGAGGCCGCCCGCATAGGGCGGCGGGGGCTGACCCACAGTCCCGGTCGGCGGCGGCAGGCCGGCGGCGCGGGATCCGGCGGCGGGACGTCCCTCGACGACGATCTCGTCGAGCCGCACGGTCTCCTCGGAACGTCCCCCGAGCTGGGCATAGCGCGGGTTGACCAGGGTGACGGTCGACGGGCTCACGCTCCGGTAGGCCAGGCCGGTGCCGTCGAGGAGCCGCCCCAAGGCCTCCAGCGGCCGGAACTCGCCCTCGACCCCGGTCGTGGTCAGGGTGCTCGTCATGTCGGTGGCGTAGACCAGCTTGACCTTGGCCTGCTCGGTGAAGCGCACGAGCGCCGGTTCGAGGGGGCCGACCGGGATCGAGAGGGCGACCGTGTCGCCAGTCTCCGCGGCCGTGGCCGCCCGTTTCCCGCCGGGCAGCGCGCCGGGCGCCGGTTGCCCCCGGGCGGCGTCCGGCACCAGCGCCAGCAGCGACACCCCGGCGAGCGCGATCCCGGCCAGCCGTCCACACGCAACCCTACGCTCCCGCGCCACCATGTCCGATCACCTCGTCCGTCTGCCAGGAAGGGGCGGTGCGTCGGCGCGCTCTCGTCCCCTCACCCGCTTGAGATCAACGAGGCGCCGATCTCCTGACGTCCGATCGCGCGATTTCTCGAAAAATTTTCAGAGGGGGGAGCCGACCAGGACCATGAGCGGGGTCAGCCGGGTGACCCGCAAGGACAGGCTCGCGGCGAGCGCGTCGAGGGCGTCGTCGGTGTTGCGGGGATCGAAGGCGCCGGTGACGCGCCGCTCGCCGGCCTTGGCGTCGAGCAGCAGGATGCGCCCGCGGCGATAGCGCGCGAGCTCCGCGAGGACGTCGGACAGGCGCTCGCCGGAGACGATCAGGCGCCCGTCGCGCCAGGCCGTAGCCCGGGCGACGTCCGCCTTGACGACCGCGGGCGCAGCCCCGGCCTGGGCGCGGACCGCCTCGCCGGCCGAGACCTGCAGGCGCCGGCCCGACTCCGTGACCTCGACGCGCCCTTCGGCGACGCCCACCGGCTGGGACGCGCCGTCGGCGCGGACGAAGAACACCGTGCCCACCGCCCGGACGCTGACCCCGCCGCCCTCGACGATGAAGGGCCGGCCCGGATCGTGGGCGACGTCGAACACGGCCTCGCCGCGCAGGAGCGCGACCCGGCGCTCCGTGCCGGTGAAGTGCAGGGCGAGGGCGGTGCCGGTATTCAGGTCGACGCGGCTGCCGTCCGCGAGGGTCGCATGCCCGATCTCGCCGACGCCGCTCCACAGGTCGGCGCGCAGCCAATCGGCGAGGCCCGCCCGGTAGGCCAGGGCCGCGCCGAGCACGAGGGCGACAGCGAGGCAGGCCGGCCCCGTCCGGGCCCGGCGCCGGCGCGTGCCGGGCGCAGGGCTGGGCAGATGGCCGAGCCGGTGCCACAGCGCGTGCATCTCCGCGTAGGCCGCCTCGTGGGCCGGGTCGGCCGCGTGCCAGGCCTCGAACGCCGCGCGATCGGCCTCGGTCGCGTCGGTGGAGGAGAGGCGCACGACCCAGCCGGCCGCAGCCTCGTCGATCGGATCTTCATCGTCCCGGGCTTCGCCGTTCGGGTCCCGCGCGTCGGTCTCGTCGCTGATGGCCACGGCCAGGCTCCCTCACGGGTCCCATGCCCGGACGGTCCGAGAATGCGTGCCCTACGCCCTATGATCGACGAGCCGTCCGCGTCCTGACGTCCGCTCTCTAAAAAAGTTCGCCACAGCGGCGGCGGCAATGCAAGAGCGCCTTGATCAGGTGCTTCTCGACCATGTTCCGGCTGATGTTCAGCCGTGCGGCCACCTCGCCGTTCGGCAGCCCTTCGATGCGCGCGAGCAGGAAGGCCTCCCGGCAGCGCGGCGGCAACTCGTCGATCGCCGCGGCGAGCCGCCTGAGGTCCTGACGCGCCATCGCCTGCCGCTCCGGAAGGGCCTGCCCGTCGGCGAGGCCGGCCCAATCGTCGTCGCTGACCGACTGGAAGATCGTGCCTTCCAGCCGCTGCCGGTTGCGCATCCGCCGCGCGACGTTGCTGGCGATCTGGAACAGGAACGCGGAGGGCTGCTCGACCTTGGTCCGGGCGAGCGCCGCGAGCATCAGGAGGTAGGTCTCCTGATGCGCGTCCGCCGCATCCACCGGGTTGCCGAGCCGGCGCGTCAGGAAGCGCCGCAGCCTCACGCCGTCGTCCCGATGCAGCGCATCGATCGAGATGGCCTGCATGCCCAACTCCGAACTCGTCTAAACTGTCTCTTGATTAAGAGACCATCTTGATTACGGTCATGCAAGCGTAGGGAACCACGCCCCATTTTCATCTTATTAGGTCCAGTTCTAAACTGGGTGGCCTGCCTCAGCGCAAGCCGTTGTGTTGCTGCCAGAAATAATCCGCAACCCCGTCCGCTTCACCGGACGGGCCGCGGCGCGACGGCGCACGAAACCCTCGCGATGATGCGGGATTGCAACATGCGGCGGGCGGACCGCGCCCGGTCCCGGGGCGGGAACACGTTGCGCGGCCCGCGCCTTGTCCCTCGGGGCGAGCGCGGAGGAACGGCATCATGCGGGATCACGGGGCCTCGTTCGGCATCGGCTTCGTCGCGGGGCTGCGCAGCCTGACGGCCTGCGCCGCGCTGACCTTCGCCGCCGCGCAGCGGCGGACCCGCGGCGGGTTCATCCCGTCCGGTCCGGGCGCTCGGGGTCTCGCCACGGCGGCGGCCCTGGCCGAGATGGCCGGCGACAAGATGCCGTTCGCCCCCGACCGGCGCATCCTCCCGTCCTTCGCGGCCCGGCTCGTCATCGGCGCCGCCGGCGGCTGGGCCCTCGCCGGGCGACGCACCTCGCCGGAGGCCGGCGCCCTCGCGGGGCTCGTCGGCGCCGTGGCCGGCACCCTCATCGGCCGCGCCGCGCGAGGCCCGGATTCCCGCACGCCGCCCGGTCGCGCCAGGGGGCTCGCCGAGGATGCGGCCGCCGTCGCGCTCGCGGCCGGCGTGGTCGCCTCGGCCGAGCGCCGGATGCGGGGGGTTTAGCCCGCAAGAGCGCTCAGCGCCGCCGCATCGTCGCCGCGACGCGCGCAGGCTCCCCTGCCGCCGCGACCTCCCGGACCGTCGCGATCCGCAGCGGCTCTTTCCGGCCGCGCACCGGGCGCAGGCCGAGATCCGCCGCGCGCAGGTCGGCGGGCAGCGGCCCGAGCCGGTCGAGCAGGTCGCCCGAGACGATGACCGGCACGTCGAGCTCCTTGGCCAGGCCTTCGAGCCGGCTCGTGGTGTTCAGCGCATCGCCGAAATACGCGATCTTGCGCCGCTCCAGGCCGATCTCGGCGGTCACGACCGGGCCGCAATGGAGCGCGGCGCGGAAGGTGGGGACTGCGCCGAACCGTTCCACCCAGCGATCCGCCTCCGCCTCGACGCTGTGCATGAAATCGAACACGCAGCGCAGGCAGGCCGCGTCCCGCGCGCCCCGGTCCATCGACCAGCTCACCAGGGCCATGTCGCCGACGTAATCGTCGATGGAGCCGCGGGCGCGATGCACCGGCAGGGCCAAGGCGGCGAAGATCGCCCCGAGCCAGCTCTGGGCCGCGAGGTCGCCGTGCTCCTCGGCGAAGCGCGTCGAGCCCGCCACGTCGAGGAAGAGGAAGATGCGTTCCTCGGTGATCGGGCGATGGTAGCGGCCGACGAGCAGGCTCGCGAAGACCCGCGGCCCCATCAGGTCGCGGACGCGGAAGACGAAGGTCGCGAGGGCCGAGATCCCGAGCGCGTAGGCGAAGCCCGTCTCCGACATCATCATCGCGCTCCGGGCATCGGGCATGAGGCCGAGGCCGCGATGGAGGATCGTGCCGGCGACCGCGTTGCCGAGGACGATCATCGCGATGTAGGTCGCCAGCGTCGCGACGGCGAAGATCGGGGTCGCGGCCCGGCGCGTCAGCGCGCGCCAGCGCCGGACGAGGAGGCCGCGCTCGTAGAGCATCAGCGGCGCACCGATGAAGATGCCCCGGATGGCGGCGACGACGGGCTCGCCGCCGACGACCGCACCGTAGAGCAGGCCCGCCAGCGCCCCGATGGTGGGCGCCACGATCCAGAAGCGGGCTCGGAAGGGAGGCATGGCCCCTCCATAGCCCAGCCGGGCGGCCGGCGCATGTCCGGCCGCCGGCATCTCAGCGGGCGTAACGGGTGAAGACGAAATCATGGTTCCTCACCCGCGCTTCGTGGCAGGCAAAGCAGGTCTCGTGCTGCGCCTCGTCCACCGGCGCGCCGTCGATGAAGCGGCCGAAGCCCCAGCCGCCGCTCTGCGGGTAGCGCCCGGAATCCTTGACCATCACCTGCACGGTGGTGGCCCGGCCCGGCACCGTGGCCGGCTCGAACTCGGCGGAGCGGGTCCGTTTCCAGGCGAGCTTCACCAGGATCGCCCCGTCGGGAAACGGCAGCGTGCCGTCCCGGTAGGCCTTCACCGCGAGATCGTTGCCGAGGACGGCGCGCAGCTCGTCGAGCGGCGCATCCTCGAGCGCCGGGGCGATCAGGCGCCAGTCGCGGTAGCCGTCCGGCACCGTGACGCCGTAGATCGGCGAGGCGGGCTTCACCGGCCCGCCGGCCACCGGGGCCGCCGCGACGAGGAGGCCCGACAGGGCGGCGCCGGCGAGCGGCAGGGCGACGCTCCGGCGGGGATCAGAGGGCATCGACGTCCACCACGGCCTGCGCGAAGGCCCGCGGGGCCTCCTGGGGAAGGTTGTGGCCGATGCCGCCGGTGAGCGTGCGGTGCGCGTAAGGCCCGGTGAACATCTTGGCATAGGCGGAGGGCTGAGGGTGCGGCGCCCCGTTCGCGTCGCCCTCCAGCGTGATCGTCGGGACGGCGATGGTCGGGAAGGCCGCGAGCTTGCGCTCGGTCGCGTCGAAGCGCGCCTCGCCTTCGGCGAGGCCGAGCCGCCAGCGGTAATTGTGGATCGAGACCGCGACATGGTCCGGGTTCTCGAGGGCCGCGGCCGAGCGGGCGAAGGTCGCGTCGTCGAACCGCCATCGCGGCGAGGCGATTTCCCAGATCAGCCGGGCGAAGTCGCGGGTGTAGCGGGCATAGCCCTCGCGGCCGCGCTCGGTGGCGAAGTAGAACTGGTACCACCACTGCAACTCGGCCTTGGGCGGCAGCGGCATCGCGTTCGCCTGCTGGCTGCCGATCAGGTAGCCGCTCACCGAGACCAGCCCGGTGCAGCGCTCAGGCGAGAGCGCCGCGAGGATGCAGGCCGTGCGCGCGCCCCAATCGTATCCGGCGACCAATGCCCGCTCGACCGCCAGCGCGTCGAGGAAGGCGAGGGCGTCGGCCGCGAGCGCCGCCTGCTGGCCGTTGCGCGGCGTCGCCTGCGAGCGGAAGCGGGTCTCGCCGTAGCCGCGCAGGTACGGGATCAGGACGCGGTGGCCGGACGCCGCGAGGATCGGCGCCACCTCGGCGTAGCTGTGGATGTCGTAGGGCCAGCCGTGCAGGAGCAGGACCGGCTTGCCGTCCCGCGGGCCGGCCTCCGCGAAGGCGACGCTGAGGTCGCCCGCCTCGATCCGCTTCAGCGGCCCGAAGCCGGGAGGAGCGCCCGCGGGAGCCGCCGGCTGGGCCCGGGCCGGACCGGTCCCGGCGAAGGACGCGGCGGCCAGGAGGGCGCCGGCCCCCGTCATCCAGGCACGGCGCGTCGCGTCGATCCCGTCGCCCGTCTTCGGTTCAGGCGTGATCAATTCAGGCGTGATCAATTCAGGCATGGGCGTCGTCCTTCAGAGGATGCCGATGCGGGGCGAGTAGCGGTGGCGAGTATCACCCATGTGCCGAGCGAAGCCGAGTTTGTAAGCGCCTGTAGGTCGCAGCTCCAGGGGCTACAAACGGATACGAAGCGGAGCGCGACCCTCTCCGGGTCGCGTCAGGCGAGGGTCAGCCTGGCCTCCAGCCCGCCGCCGGCGCGGTTTCGCAGGGAGAGCCGGCCGCCGATCGCGGCGGCGAGCTGGTCGGCGATGGCGAGGCCGAGGCCGGTGCCGCCGGTGTCGCGGCTGCGGGATTCCTCCAGCCGCACGAAGGGGAGCAGCACGGCCTCGAGCTGGTCCGCCGGGATGCCCGGGCCGCGATCCAGGACCGCGATGACGATCCGGCCCTCGGCCTCCTGCACGTCGAGCTCCACCCGCCCGGCATAGCGCAGCGCGTTGTCGATCAGGTTGGCGAGGATGCGCCGCAGGGCGCGCGGACGGGTCGTCGGCGTGACGTCCGGCAGGGCGGCGATCGTCACGTCCCGCCCGGTATCCCAGTAGTCGAAGACGAGGCTCTCGATGAAGGCCCGCAGATCGAGGCGGACCGGCGCCTCGACGGCGCCGTGGACGCTGCGGGCATAGGCGATGCCCTCGCGTACCAGCGCCTCGACCGCGTCGAGATCCGCCAGCAGCCTGTCCTGCTCGGGGCCCTGGATGCCCGTCTCCACCCGCAGCCGCATCCGGGTGATCGGCGTCTGGAGGTCGTGGGAGATCGCCGCGAGGATGCGCAGGCGCTCGTCGAGGTGGCGGGCGATGCGGTCCTGCATCGCGTTGAAGGCCTTGGCGGTCCGCACGACCTCGTCCGGCCCGGTCTCCGTGAAGCGGGCCGCCGGCCGGCCGGGCTCGATCCGGTCGACGGCCTCGGCGAACCGGGTCAGCGGCCGCAGGGCCAGCCGCACGGCGAGCCCGATGCAGGCCATGAGGACGAGGAGTTGCACCGCCAGCGCCGCCGGCAGCCACGCGGCGACCGGACGCGCCGTCGGCCGCACTTCGATGGTCAGGCCCGTGCCATCCGCCAGCACGAGATGGGCCTGCAACCGCTCGGTCGGGTCGACGACGGCGTCGAACCGCACGGGGAAGCGCGGCCGGAGCGCGCGGCGGATCTCGTCGGCGATCATCTCGGCCCGGGGCGAGAGCGCCGGCGCCCCCGGCGGGCCGGCGCCGAGCTCGAAGCGATAGGTCGGCCGGTCGAGGAGCAGCAGCCAGGCGGCCCGTTCGTCGGGCGGCAGCCGGTCGAGCAGGGCGACCGCGACGGCGACGTCGCGCTGGAGCGTCGTCAGCATGACCGCCCGCGCCGACTGGTCCCGCTCCAGCACCATGACGAGGGCGGCGAGCGCCTGCGTGCCGAGGAGGCCCAAGGCCAGGATCAGGAAGAGCCGGCCCCCCAGGCCCCCGGGCCTCAAGCGCCTCATCCCCGAGCGCCTCATCCCCGAGCGCCTCATCCCCAAGTGCCTCATCCCCAAGTGCCTCATCCCTCCTGCGCCCGTGCGGGATCGATCGGCCATTCGTCGCGCGCCTGCGCGATGGCGATGGGCATGGCGAAGACGTAGCCCTCGCTGCGCACCGTCTTGATGTAGGCGGGCTCCCGCGCATCGTCCCTCAGGCGCTGGCGCAGGCGGCTGACCAGGAGGTCGATCGAGCGATCGAACAGCTCGGCCTCGCGGCCCTGCGTGAGGTTCAGGAGCTGGTCGCGCGAGAGGACGCGCTGGGGATGGTCGAGCAGCACGCGCAGCAGCCGGTACTCGGCGCCGCTGAGCGGCACGACGGTTCCGCTCCCGTCGATCAGGTGGCGGGTCGTCGTGTCGAGCCGCCAGGCGCCGAAGGCGAGGAGGCGGGCGGCCTCGGTCACCTGGAGGTTGGGCGGAAGCATCCGGGTGCGGCGGAGCACGGCCTTGATCCGGGCGAGCAGTTCGCGCGCCGCGAACGGCTTCACCAGGTAGTCGTCGGCGCCCATCTCCAGCCCGACGATCCGGTCGGTCTCGTCGCTGCGCGCGGTCAGCATCAGCACCGGGATCGCCCTGTGCTTGCCCACCCGCAGCTCCCGGCACAGGACCAGGCCGTCATCGCCCGGCATCATGATGTCGAGCACCACGAGGTCGACCCGGCCGGTATCGAGGAAGGCGCGCATCTGCCGCCCGTCGGCGGCCACGCTCACCCGCAGGCCGTTCTTCCCGAGATAGCCCGACACCAGGTCGCGAATCTCGCGGTCGTCGTCGACGATCAGCACGTGATCGGTCTGGTCCACGGGCGCCTCCTCGGGCCGGGCTTTCTCCCGAATACCGCCAGGCCGGCCGCCCGGCGATGCGAAGATCGTATCGCCATGGAGCCCCGTTGCCCCGATGCGCGCATGACTTGGACGCATGACCAGCTTGGACGCATGACCAGGCCGCATCGCTCGGCCTGCATCACTTGCCCGGACGGGGTGGAAAGACACCCGCGCAGCCCCTATATGGTCGGCATGGCAGATAACACTTCCACTCCCTACACCATCGAAATTTCCCCCATCACGAAGCCGGCCGGGCAGTTCCAGTGGGCCATCCGCCGGAACGGCAAGCTGATCGAGCGCTCCGATCGCCCGCATCCGACGGAAGCCAAGGCCGAGGCCAGCGCCCTCGCCGCCGTCGAGCGCAGCATGCACTCCGCCGGCAGCGGGCGCTGGTAAGCGCCGCCGCTGCCGTACGACATTTCGTGATCCCGGAAACGGGCGGGGCCTCCGGCGTCCCGCCCGTTTCCGCGTGGGCACCACGATGCCGTTGACGCTGACGATGCCGCCCGATCCGCCTGCCCTGGTGCGGATGGTCGCGGCCGATCCTTGCGAGGCGGGTATCCGTGCGCGCCTGCTCGCGCCGCCGCGGACGGCCGGCGAGGAGGAGGTCCGGCTCACCTGCTCCTTGCGCCTGTCGCCCGGCGACCGGGTGCTCAGACGGATCGTGATCGAGGGCGCGGCGGCCTCCGGCCTCACCCTCGATTGCGCCGGCGCCACCCTCGGCCGCCCGGGCGAGCCGGCACATCTGGGCGCCTACACGATCGCGATCCGCTCCCGGCCCCCGTCCCGTCCGGGCGAGACTCCGGGCGAGACCTGGGACCGCCCCTCCGGCATCCGCATCCGCGACTGCACGGTGTACGGCCATGTCCGGATCTGGGGCATGGGCGAGAACGGGCAGGGGCCGATCCTGCGCGATTCCTCGCACAGCCTCGGCCACACCGCGCGGGCGCAGGCCGCCGCGCCCACGGACGTGACGATCACCGGCACCACCATCGTCGCCGCCGGGCCGATCCCGCTCTATCTCGGGCCCGGCGTCACGAAGGTCACCCTGCGCGGCTCGCGGCTCGCCGGCCGCTCGGTCTCGACGGCGCTCTACCTCGATGCCGAGAGCGCCGAGAACCGCATCGCGGACAACGACTTCGAGACCGAGACGGCGCGCGAGGCCGTCGCGGTCGACGGCTCGGCGCGCAACCGCATCACCGGCAACCGCTTCACCCTGCGCGGCCAGGGGGCCTTGCGCCTCTACCGGAATTGCGGCGAGGGCGGCACGGTGCGCCACCAGACCCCCTCCGACAACGTGATCACCGGAAATCTCTTCCGCACCAGCGGCTTCTTCCAGGCCGCGCCGATCGTGGTGAATTCCCGCAACGGCTGGCGGCTGACCTGCGGCGAGGATGCCGGCTACCCGTTCGGCAGCAGCATCGACAACGCCGATCACGGCACCGGCAACGTCGTGGCGCCGAACACGGTCGAGTGACGGGGCTCAGGCGCGCGCGGCGAGAATCAGCAGCGCCACGAGGCTCGCGACCGCCACCGGCATCTGGACTGGGCGCAGGCGCGCGAAGAACAGGGGCGCCTCGCCGCGCCGGGCGGCGACCGGGTCGAGGATGGCGACGAGGCCGTAGCCGACGATCAGGAGCGCGGCGGAAGCGCCCGCGCGGCCGAGCGCCACCGCCAGCAGGGCTGCGAAGCCGAGGGCGAACAATCCCGTCATCGTGGCGATCTGCGCGACCGTCGCGCCGCCCTCGGTGCGGAAGCTGACCCCGCGCCGGACCCCGGAGAAGAACAGCAGGATCGCGCAGGCCCACAGGAGCGTCGCCGCGGCGGCCGCCTGGCCGGGCTCGCCCCCCATTGTCCACGCCGCGACCGCGCCGGCCACGAAGGGCAGCATCGGGAGGGAGGCCAGCGCGACGCTGAGCCACGGCACCGCCCGGGGCTCGTGGACCGTGAGGGTCCGCCCGGTCGCGTCGTCCTGCATGGATCGGCTCTCCTGCTGCAATGGCCCGTCGAGGTCGCGGCATGCCCCTCGCGACGGGATGGGATGGCGATCGTCCTCGAGGCGGCTCACCTGTCTGGCTTGCCGGCCTCGCCCGCTCTATGCTGCCGGAAAATCGGGAGGATCGGATGGTTCGGAACGCGAAACGCGCTCTGTCTTGGTCGGTTGCGGCCGTGCTGTGGGCGGGCGCGTCGCTCGCCGCAGACGGGCCGCCGGTCCAGGAGGGCCTCGCGACCGATCGCCTGGCGCGCATCGCGCCGGCGATGCAACGGGAGATCGAGAAGGGCACGGTCCCCGGCGCGGTGACGCTGATCGCCCGCAACGGCAAGATCGTGCATTTCGAGGCGCACGGCTTCCTCGATTCCGCCAAGACGAAGCCGATGACCCGCGACGCGGTGTTTCGCGGCTTCTCGATGACGAAGCCCTTCACGGCCGTCGCCGCGATGGCGCTGATGGAGCAGGGCCGGCTCGGCCTGCGCGATCCGCTCGCGCAGTACTTCCCCGAGTTCAAGGACATGAAAGTCTACAGCGAGGTGCGCGACGAGCGCGGGCGGACGAGCCGCGTCGCCGTGCCGGCCAAGCGCCCGATCCTGGTCTGGGACCTGTTCCGCCATACGGCGGGCTTCACCTATGGGGGATCGGCGCCCTTCCCGGAGATGAGGGAGGCCTACGAGAAGGCCGATGTCGAGAGCCTGAACTCGGACCTCTCGAACGAGGAGTTCGTCAAGCGCCTGGCCGCGATCCCGCTCGCCTACGAGCCGGGCACGCGCTGGGAATACTCGGTGGCCACCGACGTCCTCGGCCTCGTCGTCGAGAAGGTGGCGGGCAAGCGCCTCGACCTCGTCCTCGACGAGGTGCTGTTCAAGCCCCTCGGCATGACGCAGACGAGCTTCCAGCTCCGGCCGGACCAGGCCGCCCGGTTCGCCGACGCCTACGACGCCGATCCGCTCAAGGCCGACCTCTGGAAGCTCGCGCGCAGCGAGCAGGACCCGGCCAAGCGCTACGTCCATGGCGGGGCCGGCGCGGTCATCACGGCCGAGGATTACTTCCGCTTCGCCCAGATGGTGGCGAATGGCGGCGCGCTGGACGGGGTGCGGATCCTGTCGCGCGAATCGGTCGAGTTCATGCTGTCGAACCACATCCAGGGCCTCGACGGCGCGCCGACCCCGACCACCGGCCCCGGCTACGGCTTCGGTCTCGGCTGGGGCGTGCGGCTCGACGAGGGCGGCGCCTGGGTTCCCGGCTCGAAGGGCGACGCGATGTGGGCGGGCGCCGGCGGCACCAGCTTCACGGTCGACCGCAAGGAGGGGATCGTCGGCATCTTCCTGGCCGCCGGCCCGAGCACGCGCCAGCACACGCGCTTCCTGTTCAAGAACCTGATCTACGGGGCGCTGGTGGAGTAGAACCCGGCGCGGCAGGGATGTCCGGGCAGGCCGGACATCCCTGCCGCGCGAGAGAGCCTCAGGCCGCCCGGATCGTCGCCAGGAAGCGCGAGACCTCGGCCGAGAGGTGCTCGGCCTGATGCGACAGCGCCGCGGTCGAGGCCAGGACCTGGCTCGCCGCCGCGCCCGTCTCCTCCGCCGCGCCCGCCACGCCCGCGATGTTGCCGGTGACCTCGCTCGTGCCGACGGCCGCCTGCGCCACGTTGCGGACGATCTCCTGGGTGGCCGCCCCCTGCTGCTCCACCGCCGCGGCGATCGAGGTCGCCACGGCGCTGATCTCGCCGATGCGGGCCGCGATGCCGCCGATGGCCGAGACGGCTTGGCCGGTCGAGCCCTGGATGCGCCCGATCTGCCCGGTGATCTCCTCGGTCGCCCGCGCCGTCTGGGTCGCCAGCTCCTTCACCTCGGCGGCGACGACCGCGAAGCCGCGCCCCGCCGCACCCGCGCGGGCGGCCTCGATGGTGGCGTTGAGAGCCAGCAGGTTGGTCTGGCCGGCAATCGTCGAGATCATCGCGACCACGTCGCCGATCTTGGCGGCCGCCGCGCTCAGCTCCCGCACCAGCTCCGTCGTCCCGGACGCCTCCGCGGCCGCCGTCCGGGCCAACTCGGCCGAGCCCTGCACCTGCCGTGCGATTTCCTGCACCGAGGCACCCAGCTCCTCGGCCGCCGCCGCCACCGTGCCGACATTCGTCGCCGCCTGGTCCGCCGCGGCCGCGACGGTGGTGGATTGCGACGCCGTCTCGGCGGCGATGCCGGCCATGCTCTGGGAAGTGGTCCGCAACTCGGTGGCGGCGTCCGTGACACGGCCGATGACGCCGCCCACCATGGTCTCGAAGCGGTCGGCCAGCTCGCGCGTCGCCGCCTTGCGCTGTTCCTCGGCCGAGGCACGGGCGAGCGCCGTCTCCGCCTCCAGCCGCTTCATCCGGATCAGGCCGTCCTTGAACACCTGGACGGCCTGCGCCATCTCGCCGAGTTCGTCGCGCCGGTCCGCGCCCTCGACCGGCGCGTCGAGGTCCCCGCCGGCCAGCCGGCGCATCATCCCGGTCATGCGGCCGATCGGGCCGATCACCCGCCAGCGCACGACCACGAACCCGGCCAGCGCGAGGAGCAGGGCGGCGGCGAGCAGGCCGATCTCGACGGCGAGCCGCGTCGCGGCCTCGGCACGGCGCGTCTCGGCGTGCTGCCGGGCGAGGCGCATCGCCGTGTTCGCGATCGCCGTCAGGGCGTCGAGGCCCTGGTTGCCGAGCCGGTTGAGCTCGTCGTTGCCGATGCCGGAGGGACGCCGCGCGGCCGCATCGTCGTAGGCGGTCTTGCGGATCCGCTCGTAGGCGCCGAACGACACCTCCCGGGCGGTGCCCGCCAGGGCCGCCAGCTCGGCGGGCGCCCCGGCCCGGGCCAGGAGCTCGTTGAGCACCGACCAGTTCACGAGCGCACGGCCGCGCAGCTCGGCCATCCGGCGGTCGAGATCCGGTGTCAGCTCGCCGCGGCTGCGCACCTCCGCCAGGGCCGTGCGCTCCAGCCCGAGCCCGTCGCGGGCGAGCCAGGCCGCCTGCTTCACGGCCATCAGCTCGGCCGTCGCGGTGTCGGTCATGCGGATGGTCTCGCCGAGGGCGACCGACATCGCCTCCAGCCGGTCGATCACGTCGGTGGCGGCGGCGTTGTAATCCCGGCTCAAGCCAGGGCGCCGCTGCTCCGGCGGAGCCTTGAGCGCCGCATCGGCCTCGCCGCGCAGGGCGGAGAACCGCGCGACGCTCCCGGGCAGGCCGGCCGCGATCTCGGGCCGGCCGCTCGTGCAATCGATCTCACGGCAGAGTTCGACGACGCGCGCAGCGGCCGGATCGGCCTTCCGGCGCGCCGCGGCCAGCATGTCGAGGAACGCGTCGGAGGCCGGCTGCCTGGCGTCGAGCGCCACCCGCGTGGGGCCGCGCTGGGTGCGGGTGTTCTGGAGCGCGGCGAAGACCTCGTATCCGGCCTCCGCCACCTGCGCGGCCCGCGCGCTCTCCCGAAGCTTCTGCGCGTCGCTGTAGATCGGCGTGCCGACCGCCACGGCCATGAGTGCCGTCATCGACCCGAGCAGCATCTGGAGGGTCGTGCTGATTCTCGGCGGAAATCGTCTCGCGTCCATTATTCGTCCAGATGTCGGCATCGTCAGGGGCGTGCCGCCGCAGGCTGGGCGATAAGATTGAAATTTATCTTACCATTTTAATCGATTTACATATGTTTAAATGATGAAACCTGACCGAGTGTTATTTGGCACTTTTCTATCATTCCGGTTCGGCAGGTCGATACCTTGCCGCAAGGACGATGAAGTCTACGGGTGATGCGCACCGCCACGACGTGATCGTGCCAGGACGTCTCCAAGGTGAGAGGCATGACGGAGCCGGGCCTCGCGGACGGGCGACCGGGCCTCCGTAGCGGGGCGCGGCAGGGATGAAAAAATTCCGCGCCTCATGGAATAACAAGGCGGGAGAAGCATCCCTGTCGGTGTGACGACGATTCGCGAGGAGGTCCGTCACGTGGAGGTCCGTCACGTGGAGGTCCGCGCATGCCGGCAGGCCGATCGTGGGCGATCCGATGCGCCTCGTCGCGCCGCGGATGCCGGACCGGCACGGCGACAGCCTCCCGGGGGCGATCGACGAGGGCCGTCCTGCCCCCCGGCAACGACATCCGCCGCAGGCCCGCGGCGAACACCTGAAGGCAGCCCATGGCCTTGCTGAACACCCTGATCGGGGCACCTCCCGGAATGCCCGCCCGCACCCTGCTGGTGCGCCTCGCCGCCATCGGCGCGGTCCTCGCCGGGAGCGCCGGCACCTTCGCGTATGTCGGCGGCTGGCTGTCGCCGGGCGCCCTCACGCCGGCCCGGGTCATCGACCGGTTCGAGGAGGTGAACGGCCCTCATCCGGGCTTCCGCCGCAACCACGCCAAGGGATTGTGCGTCGCGGGCCGCTTCGCGAGCAACGGCGCGGGCGCCCGGCTCTCGAAGGCCGGCCTGTTCGCTGACGGGCGGGAGACCCCCGTGGAGGGCCGCGTGGCGCTGGCCGGCGGCCAGCCCTACGCGGCGGATGCCGAGGCCACCGTGCGCAGCCTCGCCCTGCGTTTCCGGCTGCCGGATGGCGAGGAGTGGCGCACGGGCATGAACAACATCCCGGTCTTCCCGGTGCGCACGCCGGAGGCCTTCTACGAGCAGCTCCTCGCCGCCAAGCCCGATCCGGCGACGGGCAAGCCCGATCCCGAACGGATGAGGGCCTTCGCCGCGGCCCATCCGGAGAGCGCGACGGCGGCCGCCGTGATCAAGGCCCGCACCATCACCGCGGGCTTCGCCGACAGCACCTATTGGGGCCTCAACGCCTTCCGGTTCGTCGCCGCCGACGGCAGCGACCGGGCGGTGCGCTGGGCCGTCGTGCCGGAGGGGCCCGCGCAGACCGTCCCGGCTGCACGGGGCGACAGGAACGACCTCTTCGACGCGTTCGCCGCGACGCTGGCCCAGGGGCCGCGGCGCTGGCACCTGCTGGTGACCGTGGCCGGGCCCGGCGACCCGGTCGCGGACGCGACCCGGCCATGGCCCGCGGAGCGCGAGAGCGTCGATGTGGGCACGCTCACCCTCACCGGCACGGCGCCCGAGGCGGCCGGCAACTGCCGGGACATCAACTTCGACCCGCTCGTCCTGCCCGACGGCATCGCCCCCTCCGACGATCCCCTGCTGAGCGCCCGCTCGGCCGCCTATTCGCGCTCCTTCACGCGCCGGTCCGGCGAGGAGAAGCCCCCCAGCGCCGTCGCCGGTGCGCCGTCCCGTGGAGAGGTCCGCTGATGCCGTCCGCCCGCTTCAACCGGCCCGCCCGCCTGCTCCACTGGGTCATGGCGGCCCTGATCCTCGCCATGCTGCTGATCGGCGTCGGCATGGTGACCTCGCTCTCCGGTTACGGGGCCCTGGTCGCGCTGCACCGGCCGCTCGGCATCCTGATCCTGGTCCTCGCTCTCCTGCGGCTCGTCAACCGCCGGCTCCACCCGCCGCCGCCCCTGCCGGCGGACCTGCCGGCCTGGCAGCGCCGGGCCGCGCAGGCCTCGCACGTCGCGCTCTACGGGCTCATGCTCGCCATGCCGCTCGTCGGCTGGGCCATGCTGTCGGCGGCGCGCTACCCCGTCGCCCTCGTCGGCCCGGTCGTGCTGCCGCCGATCCTGCCCCGGAGCCCGATGCTCTATGCCGGGCTGCGCTCGCTCCACACGATCCTCGCCTACGCGCTGTTCGGGGTGATCCTCGCCCATGTCGGCGCGGCCCTGCTGCACGGGCTGATCCGCCGGGACGGGGTGTTCGCCAGCATGGCGCCCTGGCGTCCCCGCCGCCCGGGCGAAGGCTAGGCCGCCTTCCCGGCCCGCACGATGCGGTAATGGATCGGCTTGAAGCTGCCGTTGTTCGATTGCAGGGCGGAGCAGGCGGTCAGGCCGATGATGAGGTCGGCCTGCGCCTCGAAGGTGATGTGGTCGCCGGCCCGGCTGAGGGGCGGGGCGACGTGGAACGTGCCGGTCGTCCCGTCCACCGGCACGTTCATGAAGCAGTTGAAGGCGACCGGGATGCGGTCGGGCCCGATTCCGTAGGGCGCGAGCGCCGCGGCGAGGTTGCCGAAGCAGCCGCGATGCGGGTCGGCGTCGCCGTAGATGATGCGGAACGTGTCCGCCGAGCAGGGCGTCAGCAGGAAGTCGTGGCGCCCCACGCTGTCCTCGACGATCCGCAGGAGCACGTTCGAGCGGTTCGAGTAGAGCGGGTCGCCCGTCGTCAGATAGATCCGGCTCGCATAGTCGAGGGTGCGCCCGGAGGAGAGAACCTCGTCCGTGTCGTGCCGGTTGAAGGCGAGGAGGTCGGCCACCTGCTCGCCGCGCGGGTCGATCACGGTCAGGCGGTCGCCCCTGTCGAGGGTGAAGGCGACGCCGGAGCGCGGGGCGATCTCGTGCCGGCCCTCAGCGCACATCGGTGCCTCCCCGGCCGGCGCGCGGCCGGAACGGGCAGCGCCACGCCTCGTCGACGGCCCGGCCGCTGTACTGGCGCGCCTCCGAGACCTCGCCGTGGCGCGCCAGCATCGGGTTGGCGGAGCCCGCCAGCGCCACGTCCCGCTGCACGATCGAGGCGCGCAGCGTCTCGTAGCGGCCGGCCTCGCGCAGCTGCTCGAACTGCCGGTGGGGATTGAACACCAGGGCGGGGGAGGAGAAGCGCCGCGCCGGCCGGCTGGCGCCGGGATGCAGCCCGACGACGAAGAACGCCTCGCCCCCGAAGCTCAGGGAGAAGTGCGGATTGTCCGGATCGGCCGCCACGCGCTCGTCCCAGCGATGGCCGAGCCAGGCATCCTTGTCGGCGAGCGACTGGAGCCGCTGCCACAGGTGCCGCTCGAACGCCGCCTCGCTCAAGGTGTCCGGATCCTCGAACACGACGGCGAGGCTCTGGAAGGTGTCGGGCCGCGCCCGGTAATGCGCCGCGAAGGCGAGCAGGGCCGGGTAGATCCGCATGTCGTCCCAGGCCGAGGTCACCGACCGGGCAACGAGGACGCGCATCCGTCCCCGGGACAGGGCCGCCTTGGCGCCGACGCACGGGAAGTCCGTCTGCCGGATGAAGGCCCGGAAGGCCTTGGCCCGCGGATGATCCTGGTCGTTCCGGGGCAGGGGCATGGGACCGGGTGGCGGAACGATGCGGGACAGCGAGGCCGGCCTGCCGATACGCTGCATGGCCGACATGGGATCTTGCTCACTCACGGCAGATGAACTCCACGAATATCACCGTCTCCGTCGCCGGTCCGGGGCCGCGCCGCGCAGCCCCGGGGACGTCGCGCCCGCCTCACCCCTCCGGCCTCAGGCGCTGCGCAGCAGGTGCAGGCTGAACACGCCGAGCGCGTCCAGCCACACCGCCTCGGGGGTCCAGCCGCTGCGTCGCGCGATGTCCTGGAAGGCCTCGGGCGCGTACTTGTAGGAATTGTCGGTGTGGATGCTCTCGCCGGCCGCGAAGCGGAAGGTCTCGCCGTCGAGCCGGCACGCGGTGTCCCGCGTCGCGACCAGGTGGGCCTCGACCCGGAAGGGCTCCGGCAGCACCCGCGCCTCGTGCCGGAAGGCGTCGAGGTCGAAGGTGGCGCCGAGCTCCCGGTTCGCCCGCGCGAGCAGGTTCAGGTGGAGCGCCGCCATCAGCCCGTCGGCGCCGCCATAGGCCCGCAGCAGCCTTTCCTCGTCGCGGGTCGGATCGACGCCGATCAGGAACCAGCTCGGCCCGAGCGTGGCACGGACCCGCTCCATGAAGGCGACCGCCTGCGGGCCCGAGAAGTTGCTGATGCTGGTGCCGGGAAAGAAGCCGAGCACCGGCCCGCCCGAGAGATCGACCGGCAGCGCGATCGGCTGCGAGTAATCGGCGTGGACCGGGATCATCTCGACCTCGGGATAGTCCGGGGCGAGCCGGTCGATCGCCGCCTTGAGGAAGTCCCAAGAGATGTCGAGCGCGACGTAGCGGGCGGGCCGCGCCAGCGCGTCGAGCAGGGTGCGGATCTTGCGGCTCGCGCCGCTGCCGTACTCCACCACCGTGACGCCGGCGCCGATCCGGTCCGCGACCTCCGCCGCCACGCCGGGCAGGAGCGTCATCTCGCGACCGGTCGGATAATAGTCGCTCGTGCCGCAGATCCGGTCGAACAGCGTCGAGCCCTCGACGTCCCACAGGTACTTGCCCGGCAGCGCCCGGGGCCGGGCCGCCAGGCCGGCGCGGGCGTCGCGCAGGAACGCGGCTCTCTCCCGGGTCTCGGTGTTCGGCATGCTCGCCTCCCGCATCAGATCGGCCGCGTCGCCGTCAGGACCGCGAGGGCGATGCGGTCCGCCTCGGCATAGGCCGGACCGTCCAGCTCCTCGCCGTAGACGTCCGGATCGACCTCGTCATAGGCCCAGTCCAGCCCGGCATCGGCGCACAGCTCGCAGGCGGCGGCCCGGAACATGTCCCGGCCGCCGACGATGGCCGTCCCGGTGAACAGGACCAGCGAGCCACCCGGGGCGAGCCGGTGCGTGGCCGCCTCGACCACCGCGAGGGACAGCCCCGAGCCGTGCACGCCGCCTCCGTCCCGGTAGGCGCGCCCGGCGGCATCGACCATGAAGGGCGGGTTCGAGACGACCAGGTCGAACGCGCCCTCGACCTGTCCCAGGAGGTCGCTGCGCCGGGCCGTGGCCGAGGTGACGCCCGCCGCGCGGGCATTGAGGCTGGCGGCGTGGAGCGCCGCCTCGTTGATGTCGACGAGGGCGATTTCGGCCTCCGGCGCCCGCTTGGCGACCACGATCCCGGCGGCCCCGGAACCGCAGCCGATATCGGCCACGTGGCGCAGCGGGGCGGCGCGGGCCCCCAGATGGGCGGTGACGGCACGGACGAACCGCAGCGTGTCGGGGCCGAAGAACACCGAATCGGCGGCGAGCGGCGGATAGGCCGAGTGCAGGAACAGCTCGCCGTCGAGGCTCGACAGGCGCAGGGTGGGCCGCCACAGCGCGCCGTCCGGAACCGCCGCGCCAGCTTCCCGCATGAGGTCGAACAGCTCGCGCGGGATCACGTCGGGCCGGAAGGGCCGGCTCCAGCCGAGGATGTCGCGCAGGTCGCGCGCCTCGGCGCTGCCGGGCCGCCGGTTCACCCGCTCGTGCGTGGCCGGCGTCACCGTGGTGAAGGCGTAACCCGTCGCGCGGACCGCCTCGACCAGGGCCAGCAACGCCGCATCCCTGTCGGGGGTCGAGGCCAGGAACGGGCTCGTCGGCATCGTCATGGGCGCAACGCTCCCTCGCCGGCGGGATCGTGCGGCGTCGGCACGGCCGGGACACGGTCGGAATGGCCGCGGCGGCCCCGCGCGAGGGCGAACCCTCCGGTCTGCAGCTCGCATCGACACCTCACCCCGGACGCCCTCCCTGCTCGGGCACGATCTTCCAAGATACTGGATCGCAGTATCTCGATCGGTCCGGTCGGCAACGTGCGACGGGTGCATCGGTTCGAGGGCGTGCCACGCTTTGGCGTTCGCCCCGGCGGAAGGCCATCCGCGGTGGGAAACGGTCGCGCCGCAGCGATCCAGGCTTCGAGACCTGCGCGCGGCGTCGGCCTGCATGATCGGCAGCCGATGGTTTCCGGATGCTGGCAGGGAGTATAAAGCGAGGCTCGATCCGATTCCCCGTCACGCCCCGAACACCCGATGCCGGACAAGAATGCGCTCGAAGCTGCCATCGATCGCGAGGAGCGCTACCGCCTGCTGGTCGATTCAATCGTCGACTACGCGATCTACATGCTGGACGCACAGGGCCACGTCGCGAGTTGGAACCGCGGCGCGGAACGCTTCAAGGGCTATACGAGCCGCGAGATCATCGGCCAGCACTTCTCGCGCTTCTACACCGACGAGGACCGGGCGACCGGCCTGCCGGCGCGCGCCCTGCACATCGCCGCGACGGAGGGGCGCTTCGAGCAGGAGGGCTGGCGCGTCCGCAAGGACGGCAGCCTGATGTGGGCCCACGTGCTGATCGATCCGATCCACGCCGACGACGGCACGCTGATCGGCTACGCCAAGATCACCCGGGACATGAGCGAGCGGAAGGCGACGCAGGATGCCCTGCGGCAGAGCGAGCAGCGCTTCCGCCTGCTGATCCAGGGCGTGCAGGACTACGCGATCTACATGCTCGATCCGCGCGGCCACGTCACGAGCTGGAACCGGGGCGCGCAGCGCTTCAAGGGCTATACCGACGAGGAGATCGTCGGCGAGCATTTCTCGCGGTTCTACACCGAGGAGGACCGGGCCTCCGGGCTGCCCGCCCGCGCGCTCCGGACCGCCGCGGAGGAGGGCCGGTTCGAGGCCGAGGGCTGGCGGGTGCGCAAGGACGGCTCGCAGTTCCGGGCCCACGTCGTCATCGACCCGATCCGCGGCGAGCACGGCGAGCTGATCGGCTTCGCCAAGATCACCCGCGACGTCACCGAGCGGCGCGAGGCGCAGCGGGAGCTGGAGGCGACGCGGGCCCGCTTCATCCAGTCCCAGAAGATGGAGGCGATCGGGCAGCTCACCGGCGGGGTGGCGCACGACTTCAACAACCTGCTGGCCGTGGTGCTGGGCAACCTCACGCTCGCCCTCAAGCGCCTGCCCGACGACCGCAAGCTCCGGCAGCTGATCGAGAACTCCATCCACGCCGCCGAGCGGGGCGCGACCCTGACCAAGCGCATGCTCGCCTTCGCCCGGCGCCAGGAACTGACCACCGGGCCGATCGACGTGCCGGAGCTGGTGCGCGGCATGGCCGAGCTGCTGCAGCGCTCGATCAGCCCCGGCATCCGCATCGACACCCGGTTCCCGCTCCGGCTCGCCCCGGCCTTCGCCGACGCGGCCCAGCTGGAGCTGGCCCTGCTCAACCTGACCGTCAACGCGCGGGACGCGATGCCGGAGGGCGGCACGCTCACCATCGCGGCGCGGGAGGAGCGGATCGCGGCCGACGCGGTCCCGGGCCTCGCGGCCGGCCGCTACGTCTGCCTGTCCGTCACCGATACGGGCACCGGGATGGACGAGGCGACGCTGGCCAAGGCGGCGGAGCCGTTCTTCACCACCAAGGGCGTCGGCAAGGGGACGGGCCTCGGCCTCTCGATGATCCACGGCTTCGCCGAGCAGTCCGGCGGGCGCCTGCTGCTCAGAAGCGCGCCCGGCCAGGGCACCACCGCCGAGATCTGGCTGCCGGTGGCCGAGGGGGAGCACCGGCGCAGCGAGGAAGCCGCCCCGAGGCCGGACCTCCCGGCGCTCGCGCCCAGGACCGTCCTGGTGGTGGACGACGATCCC
Organism: Methylobacterium tarhaniae; assembly: GCF_001043955.1. GTDB lineage: Bacteria > Pseudomonadota > Alphaproteobacteria > Rhizobiales > Beijerinckiaceae > Methylobacterium > Methylobacterium tarhaniae. The sequence goes on from NZ_LABZ01000045.1 coordinate 41,083, forward strand.
CTCGTGCTGATGAACACCGCGGCCATGCTGGAGGATCTCGGCCACGCGGTGCTGGAGGCCTCCTCCGGCGCGCAGGCCCTGCGCCTGCTGCGCGAGGCCGGCGGGCGCATCGACCTGATGATCACCGACCAGGTCATGCCGGGCATGACCGGCGCCCGGCTGATCGACGCGGTCCGCAGCGAGGCGCCCGGCCTGCCGATCGTCCTGGCGAGCGGCTTTGCCGACCTCCCGGAGGCCGGGCTGTCCGGCATCGTGCGGCTCGCCAAGCCGTTCGAGCAGGCCGACCTCGCCCGCGCCCTGGTGGCGAGCCTGCGCGGGGAGGGGCCGCGCTCCCAGCCGGGGTGAGGCTTCAGGCGGCGCGCCTCTCGGCGTAGCGGCGGCAATGCTGCAGGTAGCCGACCTCGTGGCGGCCGGCGAGCTCGACCACGCTCGACCACAGCCAGGACGGGGCCTCGCCGTCCCAACCCCGGGTGACCTCGTCGCGCCACGCCGCCCGGACCGCCTCGTCCATCTGCCGGCCATGGGCCTGGCCGACCACGTAGGCGAGGTAATGGGCGGCCCGCACCGCCTCCTCGCGGCTGAACTGGTCGATGTCGAGCTTCAGGTCCTGCGGGGCGAGCTCGCGCATCACCGC
>NZ_LABZ01000450.1 GCF_001043955.1 Methylobacterium tarhaniae
GTGGGCTCGGGGGCGAAGACGTCGACATGGGCGCCGGCGGCGGCGAGCAGCTTCACCTTCCAGGCAGCACCCCCATTGGCCCCGGCCAGAACCGCGCGCTTGCCCGTGAGGGTCACGAAGACCGGAAGCACGGCCAGGGGCTCGAGGCCCGGGGAGCGGGTCTCGCGGGGAGCACGGGGCGTACGCATGGGAAAGTGAGTTTCTGACACGAGTTTGGGGAAGTCCTGCACCATCAGATGCCCCTATGCGGAAGCGGGTGCAAGTTCGGCGGCGAGCAGCTTGCGGATCTCAGGGATGCACGAGCCGCAATTGGTGCCGGCCTTGCACGCCGCCCCCACCGCCTCGACCCCGTGCGCCCCGCCCTTGATCGCCGCCCGGATCGTGTCGAGCCCGACCGTGTGGCAGGCGCAGACCAGCGGGCCGGTGCCGGCGCTCTCGGCCCGTCCCGAGATCAGGGCCCGGCGGGCGGAGGGCTCCAGCAGCTCCTGCGTGCGGAAGAAGGCCTTGGCGGCGTCCCAGGTCGGGCGCTCGGCCGAGGGCGCCAGCGCGAGCACGCCGAGCAATTGCCCGTCCCGGAAGGCGGCGGCGCGGTAGCGGCCGCG
>NZ_LABZ01000451.1 GCF_001043955.1 Methylobacterium tarhaniae
GGGTGAGGACGATGGCCTTCTCCAGCTGCCCCTCGAACCCCTGCATCGCCGTGGCGGTCATCATCTCGCCGAGGAACAGGGCGCAGAGCCAGCCGGCCCGCTTCCGGATCATCGTGCCGAAGCCGATATCCATATAGGGCTCGGGCAGGGCCTCCATGCCGCCGAAGCGCTGCACGTCCTGCGTCTGCTTCTCCACCATGGCGTCGATCATGTCGTCCACCGTGACGATGCCGATGAGGTGGCCCACCGCATCCACCACCGGCAGGGCGAGAAGATCGTATTTCGAGATCAGCCGCGCCGCCTCCTCGCGGCTGGCGGTGGGCGAGACGGCGAGCGGCCGTCGGCCAGCGGCGACGCTGAGGACGTTGTCGTCGGGATTGCCGGAGATCAGCCGGCGCAGCGGTACGGCTTTCGTCAGCGCCTGGGTGCGCGGATCGAGGACGAAGATCGCGTAGATGGTCTCGCGGGTCTTCTCCACCGTGCGGACATGGTCGAGGGTCTGCCGCACGGTCCAGTTGCCCGGCACGGTGACGACTTCCGTGGTCATCAGAAAAAAAAAAACGGAAAACAAAGCGAGTCGTATGCCTATGAATTGTTTCGGTAATCTCCGGCAAACCCAGGCACGCTATATACTTCATCGACCGATATCATATACTCCAATACACGACGTTCTTCA
>NZ_LABZ01000452.1 GCF_001043955.1 Methylobacterium tarhaniae
CGTTCGAAGTGTATAAGAGCAAGCATTTCAACTCCTGGAGGCAGACCACGTCGGGCTGCGCCTCGGCCAGGAAGGCCAGGAGGTGGGGTAAGCGCTGCTTGACCGAGTTGACGTTCCAGGTGGTGATCCGCATCGCGTCCCGCGCCGCTCGCAACCGCACTCGTTAGGGGCTCCGTCATCGGGGTTTCGCGCTGCGCTGGCAAGCGGCGGCGCAGTCGCGCGATGGGGACGGGGCAGGGATGGCATCGGGGTGGTGGGAGCCGGTTCGCGACTATTGCGAGCGGACCGGGCCGGGGCTCCTCGCGGAGCCGCTGAACGCGGTCTCGAACGCCGTCTTCGTGGTCGCGGCGATCCTGCTCCTGCGGCGCGGCCGGACGCCGGACCCGGTCGCCGACGGATTCGCCGGGCTGATCGGGGTGATCGGGATCGGCAGCGCGCTCTTCCACACCCTCGCGGTGCAATGGGCGATGCTGGCCGACGTGATCCCGATCGCGCTGTTCATCCACGCCTATTTCTTTCTCGCCCTGCGGCGCTTCCTCGGGCTCTCCGCCCCGGCGGCCCTCGTCGGAACCCTCGCCTTCGCGGTGGCCGCGACGGTCTTCGAGCCGGCCCTGTCGCGCCTCGCCGGGCAGCCGCTCGGTCCCCTCACCAACGGCTCGATCGGCTACGCGCCGGCGGCCCTGGCCCTGTTCGGCGTCGGCGCGGCCTCGCGCCGGGCAGGACGCCGGGCAGGATACCGGGCAGGACACCGGGAAGGCGCCGCGCTGATCGGGATCGGGGCGCTG
>NZ_LABZ01000453.1 GCF_001043955.1 Methylobacterium tarhaniae
ATACCGGGATGCTGGAAAGCCTGCCCTCCCGCCGCGTCCGCGCGGGCGCCCTGCGCAGCCTCGACGCGCAGGCGATGGCCGGGCGCCTGATCGGCGATGCGCAAGCCGCCAACGTGCTGCTCCTGGGCTTTGCTTGGCAAAGCGGGCTGGTGCCGGTCTCCCGCGAGGCCCTGGATCAGGCCGTGGCGCTGAACGGCGTGGCGGTGGCGGGCAACCGCCTGGCGCTCGCCTGGGGCCGGCTGCTCGCCGCCGACCCGGCCTTCGTGGAGGCGCATCTCGCACCGGCGGTCGAGCCGGCGCAGGATCTCGACGCCGTGGTCGCGCGGCGCGCCGAGTACCTCACGGCCTACCAGGACGAGGCCTACGCCGCGCGCTACCGCGCCAGGGTGGCGGCGGTGCGGGAGCGCGCGGCGTAGGCCTCGTCCTGGTAGGCCGTGAGG
>NZ_LABZ01000454.1 GCF_001043955.1 Methylobacterium tarhaniae
GCCCGTCCCCGCGCGCCGGCCGGTCGCGCATGCAGGCGGCCATCGCGGCGACGCCGAGCGAGGCAGGCAGGATCGCCAGGGATGGGACGACGGTGAGCGCGGCCGTGGCCGCCCCCGCGAGGCAGCCGCCGATGGCGCCGAGATCCCACCAGAGGAGCAGGAGACCCGCGGCGACGCCGAAATCGGCCGCCGGCCCGAACCGGGGCAGGATGAAGCCGCCCAGGAGCGGCGCCACCACGGCGATCAGGCCGGTGGCGGCCTGGCGGGCGGCGATCTGCCGGCCGCGGGTCTCGCCCGCGGTGGTGACGGACGAGGCCGCGTGCAGGATCGGCCAGTAGAGCGACTCCGACAGCGCGACGACGCCGATCCAGGCGATCAGCCAGCGCAGATCCCCGGCCTGCGCCAGGGGCCAGAATTGCAGGGCGTTGACGGCGATGCCGAGCACCAGGGCGCGGCGCAGACCGATGCGCCGCACCAGCGGCAGCACCGCAAGACGCAACG
>NZ_LABZ01000455.1 GCF_001043955.1 Methylobacterium tarhaniae
GGCGGCGGCGGCATCGGCGGCGATGCGGCGGGCTACGCCCTCGCCGTGGCCCCGCCCGGCCAGGCGGCGGTGGCCGCGGTCTCGGCGCTGGGCGGCACCGGCGGCAGCGGCGGCGACGGCGGGACGGCCACGATCACCAACCGGGGGACCGTCCGCACCTCGGGCGAGGCGGCCTTCGGCCTCCAGGCGCAGAGCACCGGCGGCGGCGGCGGCGATGGCGGCGGCGCGACGGCGGTCGGCAACGCGCTCAGCCTGCACCGGAACGTCACCCTCACGTCGGCGATCGGCGGCGGCCCGCAGCTCAAGCCGCTCCTCGACAAGGACGGCCGCATCCAGCTGGACGAGTTCGGCGCCGTCAAGCTGGAACCGCCGATCGACAACAAGGACCAGGGCGGCGGCAACGGCGGCCGGGTGACGGTCGTCAACCGGGGGCGGGTCGAGACCGGCGGCGCCCTCGCCACCGGCATCCTGGCCCAGAGCGTCGGCGGCGGCGGCGGCAATGGCGGCAGCGCCACGACCCTCGGCGGCGCGGGATTCTCCTACGACAAGACCATCGATTCCCTGCTCCAGAAGCTGCCGCTCGCCGACAACGCCGCCGTGAGCATGACGGTCGGCGGCCGGGGCGGCCGGGGCGG
>NZ_LABZ01000456.1 GCF_001043955.1 Methylobacterium tarhaniae
TCGAGGGCGGCGCGCTCGCCGATCGCGTATTCCCGGTCCTCACCTTGCGCGCTCTCGATCTCGTCGCCGCCCGGATCGTCCTCGTTCCAGGTCGGCAGCAGGCGGTAGGTCCGGCGCCCGTCCGGCCGGGGCGCGTCCGCGACCGCGCGCTCGACGAAGCGGCGGGAGAGGCGGCCGACCGCATCGATGTGGAAGGCGTATTCCACGAACTGCACGCCGCTATGGGGGACGAGCCGAATCGTGGGGCCGAAGGAGACGGGATCGACGAACATCGGGCCTGCGGGACTGTCTCGTGAGCGGGCGGGGGAGCGTCAGGGAGCGGCGGCGCTCGGGGACGGGGTGGCGGCGGATGAAGGCATCGGCATCTCGAAGGTCAGCACGCCCTGGCCGATCCGCTCGGCGGAGATGCGGCCGGCGCGCTGCTCGATCACCTGGCCCTGGCGCGACAGCACGACCTGGAACGGCACCTCGGGCCGCGCCTCGCCGTGGCGGGAATAGAGGCTGACCTCGACGCCGTAGCGACCCGCGGGGGCGGGCGCGTCATCCCAGATCACGTGCTCGATCGGTCGGCTGGCCGTGCTTCCGCCGCCCTGGTTCTGGTCGGCGACGAGCCGGCCGCCGCAGCCCGCGCGGCGGTCGAACCGGATCCGCGAGCGATCGGGGCAGACCACCTGGAGATCGAGGTCGGCCGGACCCTCCCAGGCCAGCGTGAGCTCGACGTTGCGGCCGCGCTCGATGCCGGTCAGGCGCCGCTCGACGTCCGCCGGGATCGCCGGCGCCGGCTCGATCGCGGCCCGACGCGGCGTCGGAACCGGGCAAACGGTGTCGCAGGTCAGCGCGCGGCGGGTCAGCGCCAGCTCGGCGGCCCGCACCGCGTCGTCGGTGGCGCGGATCGCCGCCAGGACGGCGGGCGCGCACGGGGCCGGGGGGCGGGGCCGGGGTGCGCCTTTTCACCCCCTTGAGCTCCCGCGGGAAAGGCGGAGTATGGACACGAAGCTGG
>NZ_LABZ01000457.1 GCF_001043955.1 Methylobacterium tarhaniae
GCCTCCAGGGCTTCCTCCTCGGACGCCCCTTCCGCGCGCAGCTTGCCGATCATCCGGGCCGCGGTGGCGGCGGCCTGGGCGGCGGGATGCGGGATCACGCTCAGGACCGGGGCGGCGGCGCGGGCGATCTTGCCGACGACCGGCAAGGCGCTGCGGATGCCTTTCACGATCTTGCCGAAGAACTCGTCCTCCTCCTCGGCCATGAGCGCGGACGCCATCACCTCCTCGAGGGCGTCGCTCTCCTCGGCCCCGTCGGCCTCGGCCTCGTAGCCGTCCATGCCGTCGAAGCCAGCCCCGTCCTCCTCCTCCCCGCCCCACTCGGCCTCGCCGGCGTCGAACCCGTCTTCCTGCTCGCCCTCGGCACCGTGGCCGTCGAGAAAGTCGGCGGAATCCGCATCGTCCGCATACATCTCGGCGGCGCCTTCGGCTTCCTGGTAAGCAAGGTCTTCGAGTAGTTCGCGCTCGTTGATCGCCATAGCACGTCCTCCGTCGAAAGGCGGCTTTGCCGGCCGCCTGGCTACGTTGCGGTCCGCCGGCCGGGGGC
>NZ_LABZ01000458.1 GCF_001043955.1 Methylobacterium tarhaniae
CGCCCCCACTCCCCCCACTTTCCCCGCTCCCAGGGGAGCCTCGCGAGGGGGCTGAGATTCCGCCGGCTCGGACCCGTCCGGGCGCCGCGGTGACCCTCTGAACCTGATCCGGGTCATGCCGGCGTAGGGATGCGGAACCGGCACGGCCCAGGGCCGGACGCGCCGTCATTTCGCGCATGATCTCCGCCGGCATGGCCGTCGCCCCGAGAGGGGCGCGAGGTGGCCGTCATGTCGCAAACCGGGATGTCGCAAGCCGAGATCGTCGATGCCCTGCTCGCCTTCATCGGGCAACCGGGCGCGACCGACGACGCCTTCGAGGCGCTGGCCCTGCGGCTCTTCGCTTACCAGTTCACCCACAACGCGCCGTATCGCCGCTTCGCGCAACAGCGCGGGCGCACGCCGCTCACGGTGCGGCGCTGGCGCGACATTCCGGCAGTGCCGATCAAGGCGTTCAAGGACCTGACCCTGAGCTGCTGCCCGCCGGACCACGCCGAGCGGGTGTTCATGACGAGCGGCACGACCGGGAGCGGGCGCGGCCGCAGCTATCACCCGACGCTCGCGGTCTACGATGCCTCGATGCTGGCAGGCTTCGCCGCGCGGGTGAT
>NZ_LABZ01000459.1 GCF_001043955.1 Methylobacterium tarhaniae
GAGGGGCTGGTGCTGTTCGTCCTGATGGCGATCGCGGTCCGCCGCTTCGGCTTCCGCCGCCCCGGGCTGCTCGGCGGCCTGTTCGTCGTCGGCTACGCCATCGCCCGCACCGCCTGCGAGTTCTTCCGCGAGCCCGATCCGCAGCTCGGCTTCCTGTTCGGGACCCATGTCGGGGCGCTGGGCGGCGGCATCACCATGGGGATGCTGCTCTGCGTGCCGATGCTGCTCGTCGGCGCCGTGTTCATCGTGCGGGCCCTGCGCGGCGACACCCGGCCCCGGCCGCGCCTCGGCGAGGCCCCCGCCGAGGCCTCGGAAGCGAAGTCCGCGTGAGCGGGACCCCGCTCCTCGGCGAGCTGCGCCGCCTGATCGCCGTTGAGGGGCCGATCACCATCGAGCGCTACATGGCGCTCTGCCTCGGCCATCCGGTCCACGGCTACTACCGCACCCGCGACCCGCTGGGCGCGGCCGGCGACTTCACCACAGCGCCGGAGATCAGCCAGATCTTCGGCGAGCTTCTGGGGCTGTGGACGGCGGAGGTCTGGCACGGGCTCGGCCGCCCGGCCCCTTTCCGCCTGGTCGAGCTCGGCCCCGGCCGAGGCACGCTGATGGCGGACGCGCTGCGCGCCCTCAAGGCGGCGGCGCCGGACTGCCTGGCGGCG
>NZ_LABZ01000046.1 GCF_001043955.1 Methylobacterium tarhaniae
GGTTTCCAGTTCGGCGAACTGCGCCGCGTCGTTGGCATCGGCGATCGAGCCCGGGCGCAGGCCGTCGCCCAGCGAGAACGACACGTCGTAGGCCCGGCAGATGTCGCAGATCTCCTCGAAGCGCTCGTAGAGGAACGATTCCCGGTGCCCGGCGAGGCACCAGCGCGCCATGATCGAGCCGCCGCGCGAGACGATGCCGGTGACCCGGCGCGCGGTGAGCGGCACGTGGGCGAGGCGCACGCCGGCATGGATGGTGAAGTAGTCCACCCCCTGCTCGGCCTGCTCGATCAGCGTGTCCTTGAACACCTCCCAGTCGAGCTTGAGCGGGTCGCCGCCGACCTTCTCCAGCGCCTGGTAGATCGGCACCGTGCCGATCGGCACCGGGGCGTTGCGCAGGATCCAGCCGCGGATGTTGTGGATGTTGCGGCCCGTGGAGAGGTCCATCACGGTGTCGGCGCCCCAGCGGATCGCCCACACCATCTTCTCGACCTCCTCCGCCGCCGAGGAGGTCACGGCCGAGTTGCCGATATTGGCGTTGATCTTGACCAGGAAGTTGCGGCCGATCGCCATCGGCTCGAGTTCGGTGTGGTTGATGTTGGCCGGGATGATCGCTCGCCCGCGCGCCACCTCGTCGCGCACGAAGTCCGGGGTGATGAAGGGCGGGATCGCCGCCCCGAAGCTCTCGCCGTCGGCGAGCTGGCTCTCGGCGCCCGCCAGCATCGCCTCGCGGCACAGGTTCTCGCGATGCGCCACGTAGATCATCTCGTCGGTGACGATCCCGGCCCGCGCGAACTCGTACTGGGTGACCATCTGGCCCGGGGCACCCCGGCGCACGGTGCGGGCGGCCGGGCACGGCGCCACCAGCCTGTCCTCGGGCACGAAGCCGTTATCCTCCGGCTTCACCGCCCGGGGTGCGACGGCGTCGTAGCCGCGGCGCGCGACCCAGCCGGCGCGAATCTCCGGCAGCCCGGCCGCGAGGTCGATGCGGGCCCCCGCCTCGGTGTAGGGACCGGAGGGGTCGTAGACCCGCACCGGGGCCTCGGCCGGGTCGGTCAGGGCGATCGTGCGAAACGGCACCCGGATGTCGGGGCGGTCCTTCGGCGACGCATAGGTCTTGACCGAGCCGGTGACCGGCCCGGTGGTGACGCTCTTCGGCAGATCTTTCGCGAGGATGGGTGCGTTCATGGATCCCTCCCAGGGAGACGATCCGGCCTCGAGGCGCGAGGACGCACGGGCCGAGGACGCACGGGCAACGTCGGTCATGGCAGGTTCCCGTCCCTCCGCCGGTACGAACCGGATCAGGTTCAAGGGTCAGGACGCGCGCTCGTCCAATCTCAGCCCCTGCTGGCGGGGCCCCCCTCGGTAACGGGGCGACTGTCGGGTGGGGCGTAACGTTTGTCAATCGCAGCCGGTGGACGGGGACGCTGCGGCATCCCGACCCCGACCTTGAAACGCGCCGACGCCGCGACCCAGATACGGACGATCACCCCTGCCTTTCAGGAGCTTGTCTTGGGACGCCGTGACCGGCGCTGGCGCGACGACGACCCCTCCACTCACGGCCCGAACGCCCGCGAATCGGTGATCTGCCCGCTCTGCGAGCGGCCGATCCCGCCCGGTGCCCGCCAGAGCCGGCACCACCTGACGCCGAAGCTGAAGGGCGGGACTCACGGCGAGACGGTGCAGCTGCACCAGATCTGCCACTCGGCGATCCATGCCCGCCACAGCGAGGCGGAGCTGGCGCGGCGCCTCAGCGACGTGGAGAGCCTGCGGGCCGAGCCCGAGATCGCCCGGTTTCTCACCTGGGTGCGGACCAAGCCCGACGATTTCCACGCCGCGACGCGGATGACCCGGACACGGCGCGAGACCAAGCGGAGCTACCGCTAGAACGGCCGGGCGTTCTGAAGGACGGTGAATCGATCGCTGCGAATCTTCTCACGATTCGACCGGCCAGCCTCGCCCCGATCTTTACGTCTCCCTGCGAGCCTCAAGCCTCGCTCGTGGAGACGCCGATGTCCGCCCGCCCCAGCACCAAACCCGCCCTCTCGGTCCGGCCGGACGATCCGGTCCGCCCGCGCGCCGCGCCGCAGGCGGGGCGCCTCGCCTGGGTCGACGTCGCCAAGGGCATCTGCATCATCCTGGTGGTGATGATGCACTCCACCCTCGGGGTCGGCGAGGCGATGGGGGGCGAGGGCTTCATGCACCTCATCGTGGACTTCGCCAAACCGTTCCGGATCCCGGACTTCTTCCTCCTGTCCGGCCTGTTCGTCGGCCGCGTCGTCGACCGCGACTGGCGGCTCTTCGCCGACCGGCGCATCGTCCATTTCGCGTATTTCTACCTGCTGTGGCTGGTGCTCCAGTCGGCGGTGAAGTACGGCCAGATCACCGAGGGGGCCGGCCCGGGCGCCTTCCTGGCCCATCTCGCCCACGGCCTGGTCGAGCCCTACTCGACGCTGTGGTTCATCTACCTGCTGGCGGTGTTCTCCGTCGCCGTGAAGCTCCTGCGCCGGGTTCCCGTCCCCGTGCTGCTCATCGGCGCGGCCCTGTTGCAGCTGGCCCCGATCAACACCGGCTCGACCCTCGTCGACGAGTTCTGCGAGCGCTTCGTCTACTTCGTGGCCGGCTACGTCTTCGCGGCGCGCATCTTCGCCCTGGCCGACGCGGTGCGGGCGCGGGCCGGCCTCGCGCTCCTCGGCCTCGCGGTCTGGGCCCTGGTCGAGGGCATTCTCGTCTTCGCGCCCTCCGGCTTCGCCTCCCGCCCGAACCTGGCGAGCCTGCCGGGGGTGAGCCTGGTGCTGGGGGCCGCCGGGGCGCTCGCCATCGTGAGCGCAGCCGCCTTGCTGACCCGGGCCGGCGGTCCCGTCACGGCGGCCCTGCGGGCCTGCGGCGAGCGCTCGATCGTGATCTACCTCGCCTTCTTCCTGCCGATGGCCGCCCTGCGCACGGCCCTCGTCCGCAGCGGGCTCATCGACGATGTCGGGCTCGTCTCGCTGCTCGTGACCGTGGCCGCCGTGGCGGTGCCCCTCGGGATCGAGCGGCTGGTCCGCAACGGCCCGGCCCGGTTCCTGTTCCGGCGGCCCGCCGCCTTCCACCTCGTCGGCGAGGAGCGGCCCGGCCCGGCGCCGCACCTCGCCTCGGCCCGGACGGGCTGAGGCGCCGTCAGCGCCGCCCCTCCGCCGCCGGCCGCACGAGGCGGTCGAGGAAGTTCCCGATCTCGCGCCGGCGCCGCTCCGGCACCAGCACCTCGGCGGCGAGGCCGAGGCGCCAGGCGAGGTCGGGCCGTCCCTCCGGGTCGTGGTGCAGGTCGCGCAGGGCGTCCGCGTAGGCGTGGAGCGACGCCTCGTCGGGGCACAGGCCCGCCTCCACCACGCCCCCGGCGGAGAGCCGCAGCATCGCCGCGACCTCGTCGAGGTCGAGTTCGGGGTGGTACTGCGTGCCCCAGAACACCCCCTCCCCGAGGCGGATCTCGATCGCCTGGACGTCGAGCCGGTCGTTACCGGCGAGCACGGTGCTGCCCGGCGGCGGCACGATGACGGCGTCGTCGTGGATCGCCGGGGCGTCCCAGGCCGGCGGGCGGCCGTCGAGGAGCGGGTGGCACGCCCCTTCCACCGTCCGGCTGATGGCGCGGGCGAGCCCGTATTCCGGCCCGCGCGGGTTGCGGGCGGCCCGGCCCCCGGCGATCGTCGCCGCCACCTGCACGCCCCAGCACGAGCCGAAGACCGGGAGTCCCTGCGCCAGCGCCGCCCGCACCAGGTCGCATTGCCGGGTCACGGCGGGCCCGCCCTCCTCCACGTGCAGGGTCGAGCCGGTGAGGACCAGGGCGTCGCAATCGGAGAGCGCCCGGGGCAGCACCGCATCGGCGTCGGCCGGGGCGACGAGGTGGCAGAGCGCGTCCGGGGCCAGCGCCCGCAGGATGCCCGCATAGGTCTCGGCCGAGGTCTTGTCGCAGACCGTGAGATGCGTCTCGCGGCCGGCCCGGTCGTTCCCGTCCGCCACCAGCAGGTGCAACATGTCGGCTCCTTGTTAGAGCCCCCGCAACGCCTGCGGAGATGCGCCGTTCCCGGCGCGGCTTGCCGCAGCCCGCCGGATGCCTGCCTAAGTCACGAGAATGTCTCGAAAAAATTTCGGTTAACGGCCCTTAAACCCGCCTCATTTAGCGTCTCTTGAATGCCCCGCGCGGACCGGCTCGTCCGGGGCGAGGGGGAACTCGGCAGGATGGCGAAGGGACGCGAGCGGACGGGTCGGGTCGAGCCGCGATTCGAGGCGGATGGGCCCGGGGATCCGGCGGCCCTCGACCTGCGCCTCTCGCGCGGCGACCGGGCGGGGGGCGGCGTGGCCAAAGGAAACGGCAAGGGATCCGGCAAGGGATCCGGCAAGGCGCCTCCGAGGAGGTCCGCCCACGCGGCGGCGCCCGCGCCGCGGCGCCGGCGGCGCTCGTTCCTCGGGCGCCTCGTCTACGGCACGGTGATCCTCGGCCTCTGGGGCCTGGTGGCGATCGCCGGCATCGTGGCCTACCACGCCTCGCAGCTCCCGCCGATCGACCAGCTCGCGGTGCCCAAGCGCCCGCCCAACATCGCCATCCTGGCCGCCGACGGCTCGCTGCTGGCCAACCGGGGCGAGACGGGGGGGCGCACGGTGAGCATCCGCGAATTGCCGCCCTACCTGCCCCGCGCCTTCGTGGCGATCGAGGACCGGCGCTTCTACAGCCATCTGGGCATCGACCCGATCGGCATCGCCCGCGCCATCGGCCAGAACCTGACCCGCCGCGGCGTCGCCCAGGGCGGCTCGACCCTGACCCAGCAGCTCGCCAAGAATCTCTTCCTGACCCAGGAACGCACCGCCTCGCGCAAGATCCAGGAGGCGATCCTGGCGCTCTGGCTGGAGCACACATACACCAAGGACGAGATCCTCGAACTCTATCTCAACCGGGTCTACTTCGGCGCCGGCGCCTACGGCGTCGAGGCGGCCGCGCAGCGCTACTTCGCCAAGCCCGCCAAGGACGTGACCCTGGCCGAGGCCGCGATGCTCGGCGGCCTGGTCCAGGCGCCCTCCCGGCTCGCGCCCAACCGCAACCTCGCGGCGGCGCAAGGACGCGCCGCCCAGGTGCTGGCGGCGATGCAGGAGCTGGGCTTCGCCAAGCCCGCCGACGTGAAGGTGGCGCTCGCCCAGCCGGCCAAGCCCGCCCGGGCGAAGGGCGGCGGCTCGGCCAACTACGTTGCCGACCTCGTGATGGACGTGCTCGACGACTATGTCGGCAAGATCGAGACCGACGTCTCGGTGCAGACCACGGTCGATCCGGCCCTCCAGGCGGTGGCCGAGCGGGCGCTGGTCGACGAGCTGAACCAGAAGGGCGTGCGCTACAATGTCGGCCAGGGCGCCGTGGTGTCGATGCGGCCGGACGGGGCGATCCGGGCGCTGATCGGCGGGCGCGACTATGCCCAGAGCCAGTTCAACCGCGCCACCACCGCCAAGCGCCAGCCCGGCTCGGCCTTCAAGCCCTTCGTCTACCTCGCGGCCGTCGAGCGGGGCCTGACCCCCGACACGGTGCGGGAGGACGCGCCGATCAACATCAAGGGCTGGAACCCCGAGAACTACTCGCGCAACTACAGCGGGCCGGTGACCCTGCGCGACGCGCTGGCCCACTCGCTCAACACCGTGGCGGTGCGGCTCGGCATGGAGGTCGGCCCGAAGGCGGTGGTGCAGACGGCGCAGCGCCTCGGCATCACCTCCCCGCTCCAGGCCAACGCCTCGATCGCGCTCGGCACCTCCGAGGTCACGCCGCTGGAGCTCGTCGGCGCCTACGCGGCCTTCGCCAATGGCGGCATGGGGGTGATCCCCTACGTGATCGCCAGCGTGAAGACCGTCGACGGCCGCACCATCTACAAGCGCGGCCCGAGCGGCCTCGGCCGGGTGATCGAGCCCGGGGCGGTCGGCATGATGAACGCCATGATGCACGAGGTGTTCGTCAGCGGCACCGCCAAGAAGGGCGACATTCCGGGTTGGGACCTCGCCGGCAAGACCGGTACCAGCCAGGATTTTCGCGATGCCTGGGTGGTCGGCTTCTCCGGGACGCTCGTCACCGGAGTCTGGCTCGGCAACGACGACGGTGAGCCGACGAAGCGGGTCTCGGGCGGCAACCTGCCGGTCGAGGTCTGGAACCGGGTGATGGTGGCGGGTCTGCGCGGCGACAAGACCGTGGCCCTGCCGGGTGCGGCCCGCTGGCGCCGCGGCAGCAACGCGGTGGCGGCGGCGAGCCCCGCCGAGCCGCAGACGCTCGGCGGCCTGATCGACGACCTCGTCGGCGGTGGGCAGGCCCCGTCGCGCCAGCCGGCGCCGCGCAGCGGGCCGACCCGGGAGGACAAGAACTTTCTGGAACGGCTGTTCGGGATCGATTGAGGGGGGGCGGGGCCCCGAGCCCCGCCCTCTTCCCCTCGATCCATCATCGATCCGGCGGCAGGTCCGGCAGGGTCGGTGTCTCGATGTCGGAAGCGGCGGCCTGTCGTGGGACGGAACGCAGGTTCTGTCCCCGCTTGAGGGCAGGCTCGGACGCCCGAACTCCCGGCCGTGGCACGGCCGCCGGAATGCAAGCTTCCGCCCAACTCCCAAGTCGCGTGAGACGTCCCAAGTCGCGTGAGACGGCGGAACGGCCGGGCAACCTCCCGACCGACGCCGTCGGTGGAGCGGCGCTGCGGAGGCGAGCCGTACCGGCCCGCGCCTCAGCGCGGGTTCGGGTTCATCGGGTCGGCGCCGGCCGGCATCGGGCCGTCATTGGTCGGGAAGAAGCGACGCGACGGCGATTGGCGCGGCTGCACCGGGGTGCCGCGCAGCGGCTCGACATCGACCTGGCCCTGGCGGTTGACCTGGCGGGCGCGGGGCGCCTCCTCGCCGCCGCGCGCCTGCTCGCGGCGCTTGCGGCCCTCGGGCTTGGCGGCGGCCACCGGCGCGTCCTCCTGCTCCTTCGGCTCGGCCACGATGTCGGTGCCGCCTTTGCAGTCGACCAGCCACACGTCGTAGATCGGGTGCTCGATCGCGTGCAGGCCGGGGCTGGAGGCGAACATCCAGCCGGTGAAGATCCGCCGGTACTTGTTCTCGAGGGTGACCTCGTCGACCTCCAGGAAGGCGGTGGTCTTGGCGCTCTCGGTCGGCGGGCGGGTGTAGCAGACCCGCGGGGTGAGCTGGAGCGCGCCGAACTGCACCGTCTCGTCCACCGCCACCTCGAAGGAGACGATGCGGCCGGTGATCTTGTCGAGGCCGGAGAAGACCGCGGTCGGGTTGCGGATCTTGTCGGCCCGGGCCGGACCGGACGCGAGCGCGCCGCCCAGCACGGCGCCGCCCAGAACGACACCGCGAAGGAGCAGGAAGGCGCCCGCGGCGCGTCGTGCGGTCATGCGGCTCAAACCCAATCGCTCCCGGCTCGAAGTTCGGAGGCCTTTGCCCGGCCTCTCGCGCCCGCATCCACCCGGGCGCGCGGGCCTGTCGGCCCGCTCGCGATAGACACAAGGAGGATGGTGGAAAAAGGGCGGGGCGGGCTACTCGCCCGGCACCCACGGCACGTAGTCGCCGGTCGCCGCCGGTCGCTGGCCGTAGGAGAGCTGCGAGCCCCGCGGCCGGTAGGCCGCCACCGTGCCGGTGAGGTTCTCCTCGTGCGGCTTCTGCCACTCGCGCGGGACGTAGGTCTCCTCGGAGGGCGCCACGTCGGTGGCGTGGCAGAGCCAGCCGCGCCAGCCCGGCGGGACCTTCGAGGCGTCGGCATAGCCGTTATAGATCACCCAGCGCCGCTCCGGGCCGACCGAGGCGTCGATCAGCGGGCCCTGCGCCCGGTAGTAGCGGTTGCCGAACTCGTCCTCGCCGACGAAGCGGCCGTGGCGCTTGGTGTAGAATTCCAGGCTGACGGTCGAGCCGCTCCACCAGGTGAAGATCCGAAGCAGGGTGTCTTTCAGCGCCATCGCGACCGTCTCTGGGCTAACGCCCCCGGGAATGGGAGGGAGGCCCCCCGTCGTCGCGCGGGACTATGGTGAGATGCCCCCCGGATGTCCAGCGTGTCCCGCGCCGCAGCATGATTCCCCGGCGCGGAGCGGTCCGGCGGCCCGCTCCGACCCCGGAATCGCCGGCGACCTGTGAACAAGTCGGTGGCCCGACGCCTCGCCGGCTGTGGGCGGCGGCGGGCGCCGCCGTGATTCTCCCAAGCCCGTCGCGGGCTTAAGCCCGGGTTCGCCGCTATCCACAGGAATCCGGCCCTTAACACTATATGTAGGGAGGAACGGAGTCCGCCGACACTAGTTGTTGACGTGTGGCCGTCAGCGTCGGTAGTTTCCGGGGCATAGGACGGGCGATCCCCGAGCAGGGCTCGGGCTCGTCCACCGAGCCTCAAGCGCCCGCCATCCCCTGTAACCGGCGGACCCCGCCTCCATGCGGGCGGTCCCCGGCTGTTCGTGACCGGAGAGTATCCCATGCGGTTCGAGCGTCGCATCACCACAGCGGGGCAATCGCCCTATGCCAGCATCCCGTTCCGCAAGGCGGTGAGCGAGATCCGCAATCCGGACGGCTCGGTGGTGTTCCGCCTCGAGGGCATCGACGTGCCGGAGGCCTGGAGCCAGGTCGCCTGCGACGTGCTGGCCCAGAAGTATTTTCGCAAGGCCGGTGTGCCTGCGGCGCTGAAGAAGGTCGAGGAGAACGGCGTCCCCTCCTTCCTGTGGCGCTCGGTGCCCGACGAGGCGGCGCTCGAAGCCCTCCCCGAGGGTGAGCGGTACGGCTCCGAGACCTCGGCCGTGCAGGTCTTCGACCGGCTCGCCGGCTGCTGGACCTACTGGGGCTGGAAGGGCGGCTACTTCACCAGCGAGGAGGACGCCTCCGCGTTCCACGACGAGCTGCGCGCCATGCTCGCCCGCCAGATGGTGGCGCCGAACTCGCCGCAATGGTTCAACACCGGCCTGCACTGGGCCTACGGCATCGACGGACCCGCGCAGGGCCACTTCTACGTCGATTACAGGACCGGCGAGCTGACCCAGTCCGCCACCGCCTACGAGCACCCGCAGCCCCACGCCTGCTTCATCCAGTCCGTCGCCGACGACCTCGTGAACGAGGGCGGCATCATGGACCTGTGGGTGCGGGAAGCCCGCCTGTTCAAGTACGGCTCGGGCACCGGCTCCAACTTCTCGCGCCTGCGGGCCGAGAACGAGAAGCTCGCCGGCGGCGGCAAGTCGTCGGGCCTGATGAGCTTCCTCAAGATCGGCGACCGGGCCGCCGGCGCGATCAAGTCCGGCGGCACGACGCGTCGCGCCGCCAAGATGGTGATCGTCGACATCGACCATCCGGATGTCGAGGCCTTCATCGACTGGAAGGTCAAGGAGGAGCAGAAGGTCGCCGCCCTCGTCACCGGCTCGAAGGTGGTGTCGAAGCACCTCAAGGCGGTGATGAAGGCCTGCGTCAACTGCGAGGCCGCCGGCGACGCCTGCTTCGACCCCGAGCGCAACCCGGCGCTGAAGCGCGAGGTGAAGGCCGCCCGCAAGTCGATGGTGCCGGACGCCGCGATCAAGCGGGTGATCCAGTATGCCCGCCAGGGCTACACCGACATCTCGTTCCCGATCTACGACACCGACTGGGATTCGGAGGCCTACCTCACGGTCGCCGGCCAGAACTCGAACAACTCGGTCTCGCTCACCGACGACTTCCTGCGCGCCGTCGATGCGGATGCGGACTGGACCCTGACCCAGCGCACGACGGCTAAGCCGGCCAAGACCGTGAAGGCGGCCGAGCTGTGGGACAAGATCGCGGAGGCCGCCTGGGCCTCGGCCGATCCGGGCCTGCACTTCAACACCACGATGAACGACTGGCACACCTGCCCGGTGGGTGGGCGGATCCGGGCCTCGAACCCGTGCTCCGAGTACATGTTCCTCGACGACACCGCCTGCAACCTCGCCTCGGCGAACCTGCTGGCGCTCTACGACCGCGGGGCCAAGCGCTTCGACGTCGAGGGCTACGAGCATCTGTGCCGGCTCTGGACCGTGGTCCTCGAGATCTCGGTGCTGATGGCGCAGTTCCCGAGCCGCGAGATCGCCGACCTCTCCTACAAGTACCGGACCCTCGGCCTCGGCTACGCCAATATCGGCGGCCTCCTGATGACCATGGGCCTGCCTTACGATTCCCGTGAGGGCCGGGCGCTCGCCGGTGCGCTGACCGCCATCATGACCGGCGTGTCCTACGCCACCTCGGCCGAGATGGCGCGCGAGCTCGGGCCCTTCCCGGCCTACGAGGAGAACGCCGACGCGATGCTGCGGGTGATCCGCAACCATCGCCGGGCGGCCCACGGCGAGGCGGCGGGCTACGAGTTCCTCAACACCAACCCGGTGCCGCTCGACCATGCCGGCTGCCCGCAGGGCGAGCTGGTGGAGCGCGCCAAGACGGCCTGGGACCGGGCGCTCGCGCTCGGCGAGGAGCACGGCTACCGCAACGCCCAGGCCACCGTCATCGCGCCGACCGGCACGATCGGCCTCGTGATGGATTGCGACACCACCGGCATCGAGCCCGACTTCGCCCTGGTGAAGTTCAAGAAGCTCGCCGGCGGCGGCTACTTCAAGATCATCAACCGGGCGGTGCCGGACGCCCTGCGGACTCTGGGCTACCGCGAGGCCGAGATCGCCGAGATCGAGGCCTATGCCGTCGGCCACGGCTCGCTCGGCCAGGCGCCGGCGATCAACCCCGGCTCCTTGCGCGCCAAGGGCTTCACCGACGAGAAGATCGCGGCGGTCGAGGCGGGCCTGAAATCGGCCTTCGACATCAAGTTCGTGTTCAATCGCTGGACCCTCGGCGAGGACTTCCTGACCAAGTCCCTCGGCGTGCCGGCGGACAAGCTCGCCGACCCGTCCTTCGACCTGCTGTCTTTCCTCGGCTTCAGCCGCAAGGACATCGAGGCCGCCAACGTCCATGTCTGCGGGGCGATGACGCTCGAGGGCGCGCCGCACCTTCGCGCTGAGCATTACCCGGTCTTCGACTGCGCCAATCCGTGCGGCCGGATCGGCAAGCGCTACCTCTCGGTCGAGAGCCATATCCGCATGATGGCGGCGGCGCAGCCCTTCATCTCGGGGGCGATCTCCAAGACCATCAACATGCCGAACGACGCCACGGTCGAGGATTGCAAGAACGCCTACCGGCTGTCCTGGACCCTGGCGCTGAAGGCCAACGCCCTCTACCGCGACGGCTCGAAGCTGTCGCAGCCCCTCAACGCCGCCCTCATCAGCGACGAGGCCGACGACGAGGAGGATGCGGTCGAGGCGCTGCAGGCGCTGCCGGCGGCCGCCAAGACCGCCGCGGTGGCGGAGAAGATCGTCGAGCGGATCGTCGAGCGCGTCGAGCGCCTGCGCTCCCAGGAGAAGCTGCCGACCCGCCGCAAGGGCTACACCCAGAAGGCCAAGATCGGCGGCCATACCATCTTCCTGCGCACCGGCGAGTACGACGACGGGCGTCTGGGCGAGATCTTCATCGACATGAACAAGGAGGGCTCGTCGCTGCGGGCCTTCATCAACAACTTCGCGATCTCGGTCTCGCTCGGCCTGCAATACGGCGTGCCGCTGGAGGAGTACGTCGACGCCTTCACCTTCACCCGCTTCGAGCCGGCCGGCTTCGTGCAGGGCAACGACGCGATCAAGAACGCCACCTCGGTCCTCGACTACGTGTTCCGCGAGCTGGCGATCTCGTATCTCGGCCGTAACGACCTCGCCCATGTCGACCTCTCGGAGATCGGCACGACGGTGACCGGCGGCGTCGCCCCGGCGAAGCCCGCGACCTCGGATTCGGTGCCGGCCAACAACGTCGTCTCCCGCGGCCTGCTGCGCGGCTCCGGCGACCGGCTGACCCTGATCCATGGCGGTCCCGGCGGCGCCACCCCCGGCGTCGCGGCGCCGGGCACGGGGCAATCGGCTCCGGCCGGCGGCACCGTCCTGGCGGTGCGCGGCTCGGTGGCGCTCAAGACCGAGCCGACGCTCGCCGGCAAGGTCGAGGCCCTGGCGGATGCCCTCCCCTTCGCCAAGCCGGATCCCGCGATCGCCGGCCGCAGCGTCTCGGACCGCCGCGCCGAGGCGAAGATGAAGGGCTATGTCGGCGAGGCCTGCCCGGAATGCGCCAACTTCACGCTGGTGCGGAACGGGACCTGCCTGAAGTGCGACACGTGCGGGAGCACCACCGGGTGCAGCTGACGGGCGACGGCTGCCGCGGCGGCCCGGCCCTGGTGCCGAGCCGTCGCCGGTAGCCGACGGTCTGAGGTGAGGTGATCGACGGGCCGCTTCCCGAGGGAACGCGGCCCGTTCGCCGTGAAAGGGATCGGGTTACACTGATCCGGCAGGCCGCGCATGCATGCGTCCTCCTCCATGGGGAACGATCGGGTGCGGGCAGTCAGGTTGCCGATCGCGGGCTGCGTCCAGGTCTATGAGCCGTGTCATGCCCTCCCGCCTCCACTCCCTCCGCGCCCACCTCCTCGCCCTCTGGATCCTGCTCCTCGCCTCGGCGGCGGCCACGGCCTACCTGCTGGTCGAGTTCTACACCCAGTCGGCCGCGGTGCAGGTCGCCCAGGCCGAGCTGCAGGTCGCCCGCGCCTGCCGCGAGATCGGCGACCGGTTCGCCTTCTTCGGGACCGGCTGGAGCGGCGGCGTCACCGACCCCGACGACACCCTGAAGCGCCAGCTCACCGACGTGGTGGTGACGGCGCTGGCCGCCCATCCGGGGGTGGAGGGCGGGATCTGGACCGCCGCCGGCGGCGCGGCGGCCTATGCCTTTCCGACCTACGAGGGGACTGGACCGAAGACCGACCTGCCCTCGGCCGAGATCGACACGATCCGGCGCATCAACGCCGAGGCCCTGAGCGCCGAGCGGCCGGTGGCGACGCGGCGCGTGTCGCAGACCCAGACCCTGGTGGTGCAGGGCTGCCCGTTGCGCGGCCCGATCCAGGGCGCGACGGCCTGGACCATGGCGCGGGTCCATACCGACCAGGGCCGGGCCTACGGCCAGCTCCTCGCCGGGTTCGGCTTCCTGGCCGCCACCGTGCTCGGCTCGGCCCTGCTCCTCGGGCGGCTGCTCCTGGTGCTCGGGCGGCGCATCGCCCGGCTCGAAGGCCAGCTCGGGCGCGAGACGGAGGAAGGCGAGCTGCCCCGCTTGAGGGCGACCGGCCTGCGCGAACTCGACCGGCTGGTCGAGGCGCTGAATGCCGCCGGCACCCGCCTCGCCGCCGCCCGCCACCGCGCCGCGGAGGCCGAGCGCCTGGCGGCCGTGGGCCAGCTCGCGGCCGGCATCGCCCACGAGATCCGCAACCCCCTGGCGGCGATCCGGCTCAAGGCCGAGAACGCGCTGGCGAGCCCCGACCCGGCCCGGGCCCGGGCCGCCCTCGACCTCGTGCTGGATCAGGTCGCCCGCCTGGACCGGCTGCTGCGCGATCTCCTGAGCCTGACCCAGACGCGGCGGCCGACCCCGGCGCCCACCGATCTCGGCCGCCTCCTGCACGATTGCGCCCACCTCCACGACGACCTCGCGCGCGCGCAGGGCGTGCGGATCGTGGTGGAGGAGGCGCCGCCCGAGCGGGCTCCCCTCGACGAGGCGCAGATCCGCCGCGCCCTCGACAACCTCGTGCTCAACGCGATCCAGCACAGCCCGGCGGGCGGCACGGTACGGCTCTCAGGGGACCGGGACGGCGAGAGGGTGCGGATCCGGGTGGCGGATGAGGGCCCCGGCGTGCCGGAGGCGGTGCGGAGCCGGCTCTTCGAGCCCTTCATCACCGGCCGCCCGGACGGGACCGGGCTCGGCCTCGCGATCGTGCGCGAGATCGCCCGCGCCCATGGTGGACAGGTGCGGCTCGCCGCCCCACCTCCCCGTCGGACAGGCACCGAGGCGACGGGTCCCGGCGCGACCTTCGAGCTCGATCTGCCATGGCCCGCCCCAGCGATACCGTGCCCGCCCGCATCCTGATCGTCGACGACGATCCCGCCTTGCGCGAGGGTCTCGCCGAGACGGTGGGCGATCTCGGCCACCACCCGGTCCTGGCCGCCTCCGGGGCGGAGGCCTTGGCCCGGCTCGCCGCCGGTCCGGCGATTGCCGCGGTGCTCCTCGACTTGCGCATGCCGGGCGAGCTCGACGGGATGGCGGTGCTCCAGCGCCTGCGCGCCGGGCCCAGGCCGCCGCCGGTCGCGGTGCTGACGGCCTATGCCAGCGCCGAGAACACCATCGAAGCGATGCGGCTCGGCGCCTACGACCACCTGACGAAACCGGTCGGCCGGGCGGACCTCGCCGGACTCCTCGGCGGCATGCTGGCCCTGTCGGCCTCCCAGGCGCCGGAGGTCCCCGCCCCGGCGCCGGCCTCCGCCCTGATCGGCTCCAGCGAGGCGATGCGGCGGGTGCAGAAGGCGGTGGGCCTCGCCGCCGACAGCGACGCGACGGTGCTGCTCCAGGGCGAGACCGGCACCGGCAAGGAGGTCGCGGCCCGCGCCCTCCACGCCCATGGCCGCAGGCAGGCCGGGCCGTTCGTGCCGGTGAACTGCGCGGCGATTCCTCCCGACCTCCTCGAGAGCGAGCTGTTCGGCCACCTGCGCGGCGCCTTCACGGGGGCGACCCAGGATCGCCCCGGCGCCTTCCGGGAGGCGGATGGCGGCACGCTGTTCCTCGACGAGATCGGCGACATGCCGCCCTCGATGCAGGCCAAGATCCTGCGGGCGCTCCAGGAGCGGGTGGTGACGCCGGTCGGCGGCCGTCCCGTCCCGGTGACCGTCCGGGTGGTGGCCGCGACCCATCGCGATCTGCCGCGCCTCGTGGCCGAGGGCGGCTTCCGCCAGGACCTGTTCTACCGCCTCAACGTGGTGCCGATCACCCTGCCGCCCCTGCGCGAGCGCCTGGCCGACATCCTGCCGCTCGCCGAGCATTTCCTGAGCGTGTGCGGCGCGGGGCAGAAACGCCTCGGCGCGGAAGCCGCCGCCGCGCTGATGCGCCATCCCTGGCCCGGCAACGTGCGCGAGTTGCGCAACGTGATCGAACGGGCGGCGGTGCTGGCCCGCGGCGCGGTGATCGGCGCGGAGGATCTCGGCCTGTCGACGTCCGGCTCTCCGAGCGGGATGCCCGACATCCTGCCGGCCTGGCTCGACGGCGACCTGCCGGGGGCGGTGGCGCGGCTCGAAGAGGCGATGATCCGCCGGGCCCTGCGCGAGAGCGGCGGCAACCGCGCCCGGGCGGCCAAGAGCCTCGGCATCCAGCGCCAGCTGCTCTACGCCAAGATCGAGCGCTACGGGCTTCGCGACGACCCAGTGTCGGGATACCCGACGGAGGGTGTCCTGAATCCCGACGCCGGCCCCGACGACTGAAGCAGGATTATTTAATAATCACAGATACTTAGATTTTGGCACGGGAGTTGACAGGAGGGGCGTGAGCCGGCCGCACGCCGGCGCAGACGAGCGACCCCCATGACGACAGGCAAGCCCCGCCTTCGGGCGACAGGCCTCGCGGCCGTGATCCTCGCGGCCGGACCGGCCGCGGCGCAGGACAATTCGGTCTGGGATCCCGGCACCCTGCCGGAGACGAAGGGGATCGTGAAGCAGTACACGCTCACCCCCCGCGGCGACGTCGACGGCCTGATCCTCACCGACGGCACCGAGGTGAAGCTGCCGCCGCGGCTTTCCGGCGCCGTGGTGTTCACGGTCCGGCCGGGCGACGCGGTCTCGGTGCGCGGCATGCGCGCCCGGGCGCTGCCCCTCGTCGACGGCGCCTCGATCCGCAACGAGGCGACCGGCGCCACCCTCGTCACCCTCGGACCGCCGGAGCCGGCCGCCGACGAGACCGTGCTGAGCGGGCGCATCGCCGCCCTGCTGCACGGGCGCCGGGGCGAAGTGAACGGGGCGCTCCTCGACGACGGCACCACCTTGCGGCTGCCGCCGCACGAGGCGGCGCGCCTGAGCGCGACCCTGCGCGCCGC
>NZ_LABZ01000460.1 GCF_001043955.1 Methylobacterium tarhaniae
GGACAGCGTGGTGGCGGGCTCGCCCGCGGGGCGCGCCTTTGACGCGCAGGACTGGCGCGTTCCGGCGACAAGCGCCGCCCTGATTTCCCGCAAATTCAGGCCTTGCGCCCCGGCCCAGCCAAAGTATCGTCCGCCTACAAACGAGTTTGCACCCCGGTGGCGCGAAGTTGCGCGGGGACCGGCCGGAGGTTCGCGCCATGTTGCCCCGCGACGAGACGTTTCGCCCCCTGTCCCGCCGCACCGTATTGGGCGGGCTCGCCGCGGCGCCCCTCGGTGCAGGCTCCCTCGGCCTCGCGGCCTCGCGGGCGGTCGCGCAGGGCCAGCAAGGGGCGGGCCCGATCCGGATCGGCGAGCTGAATTCCTACGGCCGCATGGCCGCCTTCGCGGTGCCCTACCGCAACGCCATGCAGCTCGCGCAGGACGCCGTCAACAAGGCCGGCGGCATCAAGGCGCTGGGCGGCCGCCCGATCGAGATCATCTTCCGCGACGACGGCTCGACCCCGGGCGACGCGACCCGGGTCGCCGAGGAGCTTCTGACCCGCGAGAACGTCGCCTTCCTGTGCGGCACCTTCCTGTCCAACGTCGGCCTCGCGGTGGCGGATTTCGCCAACCAGCGCAAGGCGCTCTTCCTCGCCACCGAGCCGCTGACCGACGCGCTCACCATGGGCAGCGGCAACCGCTACACCTTCCGGGTGCGGCCCAACACCTACATGCAGACCCGCATGCTGGTCGACGCCGTGAAGGATCGCGGCGTCAAGCGCTGGGCGATCGTGGCGCCGAACTACGAGTACGGCCAGTCGGCCGCCGCCAACTTCAAGCGCCTGATGGCCGCCGCGGTGCCGGGCTTCGAGGTGGTGGGCGAGCAGTTCCCGGCGCTCGGCAAGGTCGATGCCGGCGCCACCGTAGGCG
>NZ_LABZ01000461.1 GCF_001043955.1 Methylobacterium tarhaniae
GTCCTGCGCCGCCTCGCCGTGACGGCGCAGGACGGCCTCGCCCGGGCGATCGTGCCGGCCCACACTCCCCTCGACGGCGACCTGGTCTTTGCCGCCGCCACCGGCGCCGTGCCGCTCGCCGATCCGGTCGGGGATCTGGCGCGCTTAGGCGATGCGGCGGCCCGGGTGCTGGCGCGGGCGGTGGCGCTGGGAGTCTACCGGGCGAGCGCCCTGCCGGTGGCGGGAGCGCAAGCGGCGTGGCGGGACCGGTTCGGGGGGTGAGCGCGGGGGAGGCATGCCGACGCGCCATGGCGTCGGCCCGACAGCGTCGACGAGGCGTGCGGACCACGGTTGCGCCGGCCGCCTCGCCCGGCGCGCCGGACCGTGGCAAAAGCCTCGCGCGATCGACGGAGGCGGCGGAACGGTGAGCTACCTGGTGGTCTTTCTCGGGGCCGGCCTCGGCGGGGCGCTGCGCCACGGCGTCAACCTCTGGGCCGCGCGGGCGGGCAGCGGCTTTCCCTTCGGCACGATGGTGATCAACATCGTCGGCTCGATCATGATGGGGGTGCTCACCGGCTGGTTCGCCGCCCGGGGCGGGGTGCCCCAGGCCTGGCGGCTCTTCCTCACCACCGGCATCCTCGGTGGCTTCACCACCTTCTCGACCTTCTCCCTCGAGGCTTTCCTGCTCTGGGAGCGCGGGGCGTTCGCGGCGGCGCTGATCTACGTGGCGGTGTCGGTGGCGGCCGGCATCGCGGGGGGCGGGGTGAGCCTCCTGGCGCTGGCGCCAGTCGGGGGGGGCGGTGTGGGCGACCGGAA
>NZ_LABZ01000462.1 GCF_001043955.1 Methylobacterium tarhaniae
CCGTCTCGTGGGCTCGGGCGGGGTGACGACGACGGCGCGCATGATCAGGCCTTGATGCGACGCGACGCAGGCTCACCCTTGTTCGCCGGCTCCGGCTCCATCTTGTTGTCGGGTGCGGCCGTCGCTTTCCCCTCGGCAATCATGCCGCGATCGATGAGGCTTTTGCGGTCGGTAGCGTTCTCGACCTCGATGGGGCTACCGACGTCACGAATGGCGCCACCGAAATAGAACGGCGTCTGGACAATGAGCTTGGACATTTCGCCACCCATCATGCGCGAGGGGACGGGCGCCAGGATCAGCGCCCGCCGGGGTTGGCTCAGGTCGCGGCCGGGAACGCGCCGCCGACGAAAGCGGTGGGCCGGGTGACGGTGAGCGCCAGGCGCTCCTCGCCACGCAGGGTCAGCATGTTCTTGACGAAGTTGTCGCGATCCTCGGAGCTGATCTGGACGTTCGCCTGCTCACGGTCCCAGATCTTCGCAGCCAGCGCGAAGGCGCCGACCATGAAGGTGCCGACCGCCATGGCATCGCTCTCGACGACGCGCAGGCCCCAGAGGCGCGGTTCGGCGCCTGTGGTGACCGCGGCGTGGAGATAGGCGCCCTGGGTGTCCTTCAGGAGCTCGATGGCCGCCCAGTCCTCGGGGTTGAGGACGACAGCGGTCGCCGGGAAGAAGGACTTGCGCACCTGCAGCTTCGCCCAGCGGATGTGATCCACGCGGTTCGGGGCGGTTGGGATGCCAGTTGCAGAGTAGGCGG
>NZ_LABZ01000463.1 GCF_001043955.1 Methylobacterium tarhaniae
GGCGCGACCTATTCGGTGAACATTCCGTTCATGCCGATCTTCAACAATCTCGTGATCTTCGATCAGCATGTCGCGCAGAACAGCACCAGGACGATCCGGCCGGAGCTTGCCGAAAGCTGGGCCTGGAGCGGCGACAACAAGACGCTGACCTTCAAGCTGCGCAAGGACGTGAAGTGGCATGACGGCAAGCCGTTCACGTCGGCCGACGTGAAATGCACCTTCGACATGCTGATGGGCAAATCGCCGCAGAAGTTCCGGCAGAACCCGCGCAAATCCTGGTACGATCAGGTCGACGAGGTCACGACCAACGGCGATGATGAAGCGTCGTTCAAGCTGAAGCGGCCGCAGCCGGCGCTGCTGTCGCTGCTCGCCTCGGGCTATTCGCCGGTGTATCCCTGCCACGTCTCGCCGGCGGAGATGCGCACCAAGCCCGTCGGCACCGGGCCGTTCAAATTCGTCGAGTTCAAGGCCAACGAATCGATCAAGCTCACCAAGAACCCGGATTACTTCAAGAAGGGCCTGCCCCATCTCGACGGTATCGAATTCACCATCATCCCGAACCGCTCGACCGCGATCCTCGGCTTCGTCTCCGGCAAGTTCGACATGACGTCCCCGACCGAGGCCTCGACCCCCCTGCTCAAGGACGGCAAGGCCGCAGGACCAAAAAGCGGGCCGCGTGGTGAAACCGAACAACACCCCCACAAACATCACAATCAATCCAACCGCCCCGCCGTTCGACAATCTCGACATCCGCCGTGCTTTAGCGCTGGCGCTCGATCGCAAGGCGTTCATC
>NZ_LABZ01000464.1 GCF_001043955.1 Methylobacterium tarhaniae
TTCCAGCACCGAGAACACGTCGCGGATCTCCACCTCGATCTCGACCCCATGGGCGAGGGCGATGCCCTTGGCCACCTCTCGGATGCGGCGCGAGACGAGCGTGCGCATGCCCGCATCGAAGGTCCGGACCGTGCCGGCGAGATGGGCGCCCTCGGGAATGACGTTATAGGCCGCGCCCGCATGGATCTGGGTCACCGAGAGCACCGCGCTCTTCAGCGGGTCGGCATTGCGCGAGACGATGGATTGCAGCGCCTGGACAAGAGCCGAGGCCGCCACGATGGAATCGAGACCGCGATGCGGTTCGGCCGCGTGGGCGCCGCGCCCGGTGATGCGGATATCGAAGAAGTCCGCCGCCGCCATCATCGGCCCCGGGCGGATCTTGAGTTTGCCGTGCGGGCCGCTGGGGGTGTTGTGGAGCCCGTAGATCTCGTCGCAGGGGAAGCGTTCGAACAGACCGTCGACGAGCATGGCGCGGGCGCCGCCGAGCCCTTCCTCCGCCGGCTGGAACACGAAGAGGGCAGTCCCGTCGAAATCCCGCGTCTCGGCCAGGTAGCGCGCGGCACCCAGCAGCATGGTGGTGTGGCCGTCATGGCCG
>NZ_LABZ01000465.1 GCF_001043955.1 Methylobacterium tarhaniae
CCTCACGCACGCCGGGAATCGACGAGAATTCGTGAAGTACGCCGTCGATCTGCACCGAGGTCACGGCCGCGCCCTGGAGCGACGACAGGAGAACCCGGCGCAGGGAGTTGCCGAGGGTAGTGCCGAAGCCGCGCTCGAGGGGCTCGGCAACGACGGTGGCGACCCGCTTGGGGTCATGCCCGGTCGAAACCTGGAGCTTGTTCGGCTTGATGAGCTCTTGCCAGTTCTTCTGTATGACCACGGTCCTACCTCTCGCACTTCCGACACGAGCCACTGCAGTGGTCGGTCCTTGAGCCCTTCCCGTGCATCGCCTTGCACGGCTCGGTCTCGAAAATCATGTGCCCGCGACGCAGCGGGCGGTTAGTGGGCCGCGACCCAGAGTTCCGGGACGAAGCTGTAGGCTCCGCCCTCACGCGCCACGTAGCCGAGCGCCGGGAATTCCAGATGGCCCCCGGTGACGAAGGTTCTCTCGCTCGAGACCTCGTCCAGCATCCGCTTGCGCACCGCCCTCGCCTCGTCGGGATCGACGTCGAAGACCATCGTGGCCTCCGGACGCTTGAACTGGATCGCCGGCAGATGGACGATATCCGCCCACATCAGGAGGGACCCCGAGCCC
>NZ_LABZ01000466.1 GCF_001043955.1 Methylobacterium tarhaniae
GCCCGGAGCACTCCCACGGTTAGCGCCCCCGGGCTTCCAGCGCAGAGAGGGCACGCTCCAACAACCCCCTGTTGGTCGCGGCTGCTCCTTCGATCTCACGGATCGTTTCGCTGGCGTTCTCGATCATGCGCTCGACGCGCATGTCCCTCTCGGTCTGGCTGGCGAGCGCGCTCCTCGCGTTCGCATCGATCGCCTGCACCGTCGCGGTCAGGAACGTCTGGCTCTGGGCGACGCCCGCGAGCGTGTCCTTGATGCTGGACAGGATGCGGTTGGTCTCGGCCGCGGTGAGCAGGGTCTCCCTGCTCTCCTTTAGTCGAGCCTCCGCATCGCTGTCGCGCCGCTTCTGCAGGTAGATGATTGCGATCAGGAACAGGACGAGCATCACGCCCACCAGTCCCTGATCCAGCAACTTGCCCATGGCGCTATCGAGCATCGACCTGCCCTCGCCCGAGCTCGAAGCGGCGCATGTCAGCGTCTCCCCGGCTTACCGGTTCGCCGCCGGCAGCCGCGCCACGACAGGCGCCAGGGTGTTGCCCTCGTTGGCGCCGTCCTCGAGACTGAGCTTCCGGAACACGATCTCGGCGAGACCGGCCTGCCCGCCGGCCGCCTCGAGCGCCTTTGCCGGCGCGGCGTCGACCGCTCGCTGCACCGCCTTGGCGATCACCGAAAAAAAAAAAACAGCCAGTGCCAGCCCATCAGACAGACGGATATCACCATCATCTGCTTATTGGAGCCCAACAG
>NZ_LABZ01000467.1 GCF_001043955.1 Methylobacterium tarhaniae
GTCCCGGGGCCTCGGCCTGCAGGGTCCGGCGCTCGAGATGGGGATAGGCCCCGTGAGGGTCGCGCAGGTGCCATTGGCCCCGCGCGAACACCCAGACCGCGGGCCGGACCCCGCCGAAGAGCCGCACCGCCTCGCGGGCCGTATCCTCCGGAATGAAGTGCTCGGCGATGATGGTCCCATCGGGGTCGAGCAGAGTGCCGCCGTTGAAGGCGCCGATCGGGTGGCGCAGGCCGAGTTCGGCGATCAGCGACGTGAGCCCCATCGGCGGTCGGGCGGAGGCGATGGTGAAGCCGATGCCGGCCGCATCGAGCCGCCGCACCGCGTCCCTGCTGCGCGGTGTCAGGCTCTTGTCGGAGGTGACGAGGGTGCCGTCCACGTCCGAGATCACGAAGGCGATCCGTCGATCGCCGGAGGGGTGGCCCGACTTCATGCTGTGTCCCGCGCCGTCTCAATCGTCGGAGGGCAAACCCAATTCGGTCAGGATCGTTGCCACGATCGCCTCCGCGTTGCCGGCGATCGGCACCGCGAGCGCCCCCTCCTCCGGGCCCGGCGGTTCGAGGATGGCGAATTGGCTGTCGAGGAGGGCCGCCGGCATGAAGTGGCCGGCCCGGCGGGCAATGCGGGCCGCGATCAGATCCCTGTCGCCGTCGAGATAGACGATGCGGATGCCTGCCCGCCCCTGGACGAGCGCATCGCGGTAGGCCCGCTTCAGGGCCGAGCAGGCGAGGATGCCCGGTCGTCCGGTTTCGATGCAGGTGCTGATCCAGGCCGCCATGGCCGCGAGCCAGGGCGCGCGGTCGGAATCGTCGAGGCCGTGGCCATCCCGCATCTTGGCCACGTGGTCCGGGCTGTGGAAGGAA
>NZ_LABZ01000468.1 GCF_001043955.1 Methylobacterium tarhaniae
CACAGGACCTGCGGCCCGTAAGGCAGGTCCACGCTCTCGAAGGCGCGTTTTCCGGCATGGCTGGAGGCGAAGGAGATGTGCCCGGCCGGGTGCCAGTCCTGGGTCAGGACCACGTGCGGAAACCGGGCGGCGAG
Organism: Methylobacterium tarhaniae; assembly: GCF_001043955.1. Taxonomy (GTDB): domain Bacteria; phylum Pseudomonadota; class Alphaproteobacteria; order Rhizobiales; family Beijerinckiaceae; genus Methylobacterium; species Methylobacterium tarhaniae. The sequence continues at coordinate 135 of NZ_LABZ01000468.1, forward strand.
GCGGTTGATCGGGTCGATCACCGCATGGCCGTCCGGCACCGCGAGGGCTCCGCCGGGCAGGAAGTCGGTCTGGACGTCGACCACGAGGAGAAGGTCGCGCTCGCCTGGGGGCTTCATCCGCCTCGTCCTGTCGTCGGGGGATCCCGAGATCGCGGTATCCCTGGCTCACGGAATACTTGGATCAGGGGATACTCGGATCACGGGGTCATGATCGTGGCGCCCGTGGTCTGGCGTCCGGCCAGATCCTTGTGCACCTGCACGGCGTCGGCGAGCTTCGCCCGCGCATGGACGGGGATCTTCACCGCGCCGCTCGCCACCACGCCGAACAGGTTCTCGGCCATGGAATCGAGGGTGGTCCGCGTCCCGGCATGGGCGAACAGGGAGGGGCGCGTCGCGAAGAGCGAGCCCTTCTGGCCGAGCACCGCCAGGTTGAAATTCTCCACGGGGCCGGAGGCGGAACCGAAGCTCACGAACATTCCCAACGGTGCGATGCAGTCGAGGGAGGCCGGGAAGGTGTCCTTGCCGACGCCGTCATAGACGACGCGCACGCCCTTGCCGCCGGTGATCTCCTTGATACGCGCGGCGAAATCCTCGTCGCGGTAGAGGATGACGTGGTCG
>NZ_LABZ01000469.1 GCF_001043955.1 Methylobacterium tarhaniae
CAAGAAAAAGTGTTTCTCTTCCTTTGACTATGCCCCATCTTCGTCAGACATTGAGCGCACCAAAGCTACAATGCAAGCAAGGCTTCGTTGTGTGCTTGATTTCATAATGTATTCACTTGCGGTCTCAGCATCGATTGGGCCGCACGATGTCTCGAATTCGCGGATAGATGCATGACTCTCCCGAACCATCTCGCCCAGGAGCCGATCCGTTTCGCCTATTGGGTGCCCAACGTGTCCGGCGGCCTCGTCATCAGTAAGATCGAGCAGCGCACCAGCTGGGATGCCGACTACAACCGCAAGCTTGCCCAGATCGCGGAGGAGGCCGGGTTCGACTACGCCCTGACGCAGATTCGCTTCACCGCCGGCTACGGTGCCGAGTTCCAGCACGAATCGGCGGCGTTCAGCCACGCCCTGCTGGCGGTGACCACGAAGCTCAAGGTCATCGCCGCGCTCCTGCCCGGCCCGTGGAACCCGACCATCGCAGCCAAGCAGATCGCCACGATCAGCCAGCTCACCAACGGGCGTATCGCCATCAACGTCGTGTCGGGCTGGTTCTCCGGCGAGTTCCGCGCCATCGGCGAGCCCTGGCTCGACCATGACGAGCGTTATCGCCGTTCGGAAGAGTTCATCCGCGCGCTTCGCGGAATCTGGACGCAGGACGACTTCACCTTCCGCGGCGATTTCTACCGC
>NZ_LABZ01000047.1 GCF_001043955.1 Methylobacterium tarhaniae
GCCTCGCCCGAGGCCCACGCCACCCCCTCCGTGCGCGCCTATGCCCGCGAGCTCGGCGTCGATCTCGCGGGCATCCCCGGCACCGGCCCGCAGGGGCGCATCCTGCGCGAGGACGTGCTGGCCTTCGTCCGCGGCCAGATGACGGCCCCCTCCCCCATTCCGGCCACGCTGCCGTCGCCCGCGCACGCCCCGTCCTCCGGGATCGGTGCCGGGCTGCCGGCCTGGCCGCAGGTCGATCACGGCAAGTTCGGCCCGGTGCGGCGGGACCCGCTGTCGCGCATCCAGCAGATCTCCGGCCAGGCGCTCACCCGCAACTGGCTGACGATTCCCCACGTCACCAATTTCGACCATGCCGACGTCACCGAGACCGAGGCCCTGCGCCGCGAGCTGAACGGCGCCGCCCGTCCGGGCGCCCACAAGTTCACGATGGTGGCGATCCTGATCAAGGCCGCCGCGGCGGCGCTCCGGGCCTATCCGCGCTTCAACGCGGCGCTCGACGGCGACAGCCTGATCCTGAAGGACTACGTCCATGTCGGCTTCGCGGTCGACACGCCGCGGGGCCTCTTGGTGCCGGTGGTGCGGGACTGCGACCGCAAGGGCCTCGTCGAGATCGCCCAGGAGATGGGAGAGCTGGCCGAGCAGGCCCGGGCCGGCACGCTGCCGCCCTCGGCGATGCAGGGCGGCGGGTTCTCGGTCTCGTCGCTCGGCGGCATCGGCGGCGACGGCTTCACGCCGATCATCAACGCCCCCGAGGTGGCGATCCTCGGCGCCGCACGCTCGCGCATCGAGCCGGTCTGGGACGGCACCACCTTCCAGCCACGGCTGATCCTGCCGCTCAGCCTGTCCTGGGACCACCGGGCGGTGGACGGCGCCGCGGCGGCGCGCTTCCTCTCCCACCTCTCCGCCGTCCTCACCGACCTGCGCCGGGGCGCCCTGTGATCCGGGCGACAGGTCGGAGCGACACGCTGTCCCATTGATGCACATCGGTCACGGGGGTTCGCGGGATCCTTCTGCCGCTTGGGAGAGGGACGATGCGCCCGGTCCCGAAAGACCGGCGGTCCCCGGCACCGCGTTGCCGCCGCCCTCCCCCAGGTCTAAGCTTCCCTCATGGACGAGAGCGACGCCCTCCTCGCCGCACTCCACCGGACGGCCGAGCCCGAGGCCGCCCGGGCGGTGGAGCGGCTGCTCCGGCACGGGTCGGACGCGGACCTGGCACGGATCAACGCCGTGCACCTCGCCGGGCAGGCCGGGCTCGACGAGGAACCGGTGATCGCCGCGCTCCTGCACGGCGCGCGGCTCGGCCTTCTCGAACTGGCCTGGAACGTGCTGTGCCCGAGTTGCAGCGGCGTGCTCGAAGCGCCGGCGAGCCTGCACGGCGTGCGGCAGGACTATCACTGCGCCTTCTGCGCCCTCGACAGCGAGCCGGTCCTCGACGACACGGTCGAGGTGACCTTCACGGTGAGCCCGCGGGTCCGGCGCATCGCCGCCCACGATCCCGACGGGCTCGGGCTGTGGGACTACCAGCGCCAGGTCTTCTTCGGCTCCGGCGTCGCCTTCCCGGAACCCGAGGATTTCGATGCCCTGGCGCAACGGGCCCTCGTCGAAGCGGTCGAGCTGAAGCCCGGCGAGCGGATGATCCTGGCGCTGTCGCTCGGGTCCGAGCCGCTGGTCGTGGTCGATCCCGTCACCCACGCCGCCCATGTCGTCACGGTCGCGGGCGAGCCGACGAGCGAGCGCCAGGACCTCGCCCTGGTCTTCGACGGCGCCAGGACGAGTGCCGGAAGCGCCACGTTCCGCCCCGGGCCGTTGCGCCTTTCCCTCGACAACCGCAGCACCGGGCGGGTGCTGCCGACGGCGCTGCGCCTCGGGCCCGATCTCGAGGCGCTGATCGGCGGGCGGCGGCCCTTCCTCACCGCCAAGCGCCTGCTCAGCAACCAGACCTTCCGCGATCTCTACCGCACCGACACGCTCGCCATCGACCAGCGGCTCAAGATCCTGAGCCTGACCTTCCTGTTCACCGACCTGAAGGGCTCGACCGAGCTCTACGCCCGGGTCGGCGACCTCGTCGCCTACGACCTGGTGCGGGCGCATTTCCGGATCCTGCACGAGATCGTCGCCGCCGAGGGCGGGGCGGTGGTCAAGACGATCGGCGATGCCGTGATGGCGACCTTCATAGGTCCGCACCGGGCGGTGGCGGCTGCGCTCCGCATGCGGGCGGCGATGCAGGCCTTGAACGCCGAGCGCGGCGCCGACGACCTCGTGCTCAAGATCGGTCTGCACGAGGGGCCCTGCCTGGCGGTGAGCCTCAACGACCGCCAGGACTATTTCGGGCAGACCGTGAACGTCGCGGCACGGGTGCAGCAGCTCGCCAGCGCGGGCGGCATCTTCGCCACCGAGTCGGTCCTGCGCCATGCCGAAGCCGCGCGCCACCTCGCCGAGAACGGGGTCGAGGCCCGGGTCGAGCTGCGGTCCCTGCGGGGCATCGGCGAGCCGGTACCGGTTCACGAATTCATCTGAGGTCCGGCGAAACGCCCTGATCGACCAGCCCGAGGCGCGGCACCACCGTGCCGGGGGAGAGAATCGCGCCCGGCGCCACCACCGCGTTGGCCCCGAGCCGCGCCCGGTCCCCGACGAGGGCGCCGAACTTGGGACACCCCGTCTCGATCGTCGCGCCGTCATGGCGGAACGCCACCGTGGCGCCGGGCCATTCGTTGCGGTGATTGGCGATGACCGCCCCGGCCTCGAGGTTCACCCCGCGGCCCAGCACGCTCTCGCCGACGAAGTTGAAGTGGGCGAGCGCCGTTCCGGCGAACAGGAACGAGGCCTTCAGTTCCGCGCCCGGCCCGATCGTGCAGGCCTCCTCCAGCCAGGCGCCGCCCCGCAAGGTGGCGCCGTGGCCGACGAAGCAGCGCGGCCCGACGATGAGCGGGCCCTTGAGCACCGCGCCGGGCTCGATCCGGGCGCTGCGATGCACCGCCACCGCGTCGGCGACGGTGAAGTCCGCGCCCAGGCGGGCGAGGAGCCGGCGGACGACGTCGCCCGCTGCCGCGGTGAGGGCCCAGGGCGGCTCGGCGGCGAGATCCGCGAGGGCGGAAGCCGGGAAGGCCGGGATGTGACGGACGAGCAGGCTCGCGGTCATCCCGGCTCCCGGGCTCAGTCGCAGACGCGCACGCGGCGGATATAGACGTCGCCGAACTCGTCGATCATCCGGCGGCGGACGGTGTAGCAATCGGGGCCGTAGGCTGGGGCGTAGCCGTAGGCCGGTCCGCCATAGACCGGCCTGCCATAAACCGGCGTGTAGCCGTAGGCCGGGCCGGGGGCATAGCCGTAGCCGTAACCGTAGGCCGGGCGCGCGCCGGCGGCGATCGCGCTGCCGAGGGCGAGGCCGCCGACCGCCCCGAGGGCGAAGGCCGGCCCGGCCCGCCAGCGCGCCTCGGCCGGGGCGGCGCCGGCCAGGGTCACGCTCGCCAAGGTCGCCGCGGCCACGCAGATGGATGCGATGCGCTTCATGGCAGATCCCCATTGACGTAAGGGTGAGACACGCGTTCGCGGGCACCGTGAGGAGAGGACGGTCTCGAAGACCTGGTCTCGTCCGTGCTCGATGGCCCGGTTATCCCACCGTCACCCTGAACGGCGGCTGAAGCGTGGCCGCAGGCTTCCTTCAGGTCGCTTGCGGTGAGACCTGCGCTCACGTGGCGTCGGCGGCGGGCTTCACCCGGACGATGCGGTGGCCCGAGACCTCGGCGCCGGCCTCCGGGGCGAGGCGGCGGAACGACAGGGTCGAGAGCCCGGAGACGATCGCCACCGCCAGGAAGGCGGGCCAGAAATCCTCCGCCCGGATCTCGGTACGGCCGTGCCACTCGGCAGCGCTCTGAAGCGCGAAGGCCCCGAAGGCGACCCCGATGCTCAGGGAGAGCTGCTGCGCCACGCTGGCGAGGCTCGTCGCCGCGCTCATGTCGCGCGGGTCGACATCGGCATACGCGATGGCGTTGACGGCGGTGAATTGCAGTGAGCGGAAGCAGCCGCCGATCAGCAGCACGGCGACGATGAGGGCGTGCGGCGTGCCCGCCGTGAACAGGCCGTTGACCGCGAGGAGGACCGCCGCGACCACCGCGTTGAGGGTCAGCACCGCCCGGAAGCCGAAGGCGCGCAGGATGCGGGCGGCGATGGTCTTCATGAACAGCGCGCCGGCGGCGGCGGCGAAGGTGATGAGGCCGGATTGCAGCGGGTCGAGCCCGAAGCCGAGCTGCAGCATCAGCGGCAGCAGGAAGGGGATCGCGCCGGTGCCGATGCGAAACAGGCTGCCGCCGAGCACCGCCGCCCGGAAGGTCGGGTAGCGCAGGAGGTCGAGGCGGATCACCGGGTGTGCGACCCGGCGGCTATGGGCGAGATAGAGCCCGCACAGGACGATGCCGGCGCCGGTGCAGGCCCAGGACACGGCCTCCGGCAGCAGGTGGCGCCCGCTGGACGCGAGCCCGAGCATCAGGCTCGCGAGCCCCGTCCCCGAGAGGACGAAGCCGACGAGGTCGAGGGGCGGGCGCGCCTCCTCCTTGATGTCCTGGAAGTACCGGGTGGCGAGTAGGATGCCGGCAAGCCCGATCGGCAGGTTGATGAAGAAGATCCAGCGCCAGTGCAACGCCGTGGTGATGAAGCCGCCGAGCGGCGGGCCGATCACCGGGCCGACGAGGGCCGGGATGGTGAGGGTGGCCAGCGCCTGGACCAGCTCGCCCTTCGGCACGCTGCGCAGCAGCACGAGGCGCCCGACCGGCACCATCATCGCCCCGCCCATGCCCTGCAGGAAGCGGGCGGCGACGAACCAGCCCAGCGAGTTCGAGGCCGCACAGGCGAGCGACCCGGCCATGAACACCGCGAGCGCCCAGCGGAACACCGTGCGGGCGCCGTAGCGGTCGGCGGCCCAGCCGCTGATCGGGATGAAGATCGCCAGGCTGACCAGGTAGGAGGTGAGCGCCAGCTTCAGGGCGATCGGGTCCTCGCCCATATCCGCGGCGATCGCCGGCAGCGACGTCGCGAGCACGGTCGAGTCCGTGTTCTCCATGAACAGGGCCGTCGCGACGACGAGGGGGACGATCCGGGCTTGGCGCATGGCGCCGTATCTAGCGCCTCCGCCCGCGCCCGGAAGCGCGAATCGGCAGGGACTGCCGCGTCACCCATGCCGTGAGTGCGGGGCCGCGCGAAGACACGCTCGGATTGTCTGCAGCCCGCGGGACCCGGCGAATGCGTGGCCCGGCTCCATGCCTTCGGCCTGCCGACACAGGTCGGCTCAGTGCCCCGCCGGCGGCAGGTAGCGCATCGCGGCAATCAGGACGCCGACCGCCGCGACGAGCATGCCGCCAAGCTTCACGGTTATCCGCTGCTCCAGCAGGCGAAGCTCGCCCCGCACGTCGGCAATCTCGGATCGGAGCGAGGCCAAGCCGAGGTCCAGATCCTTCCGGAGCGAGGCCAGGCCGAGGTCCAGATCCTTTCGGAGCGAGGCCAGGCCGAGGTCCAGATCCTTCCGGAGCGAGGCCAGGCCGGAGTCCATGTCCTTCCGGAGCGCGGCGTTGCCGAGGTCCATGTCCTTCCGGAGCGCGGCGTTGCCGAGTTCGAGTTTGTGGACGGCGTTGTCCAGGTCCGCTTTGCTGGCGGCCTGAGTGTCCATGAAGTCGGCCAGCGCCTCGACCTGCTCGGTGGTGAACCCAGCCTTCTGGAGCTTCAGAACGGCTGACGCGCTCATGAGGACGCCTTTGTCTGAAGCAGCCCTTCGGCCCGCAGCCTTTCAGGCAAGATCGTCTCGAGGAGGAGCGAGACAGACTGGTGATCTTCCTTGGCGGCTTTCTCCAGAGTTTCCTTGATCTGTGACTCAACCCTGAACCCCAGAGGATGGGCCTTGGTCATTTTGCGACATCTCATACAACGTCGTCGATGCCCACAAAATGTATGAGATCGTCGTGACATCCGCAACAGGACGGCAATCCTCCGGCGGGATTCTCCCCTCGCCGAAGGACCTGCCTCAGCTCCGACGACAAGTGCCTGACCGTCGTACACCTCGATACGGAGGGGAACGGCGAACCGCGCATCCTGGACACCGTGCTCGGCCATCACCTCGGCTTCGCCCGACCGCCCGACATCCGGGCGGTGATCGAGGTGATCGACGCCTTGATGGAGTGGCGGCGCAGCGCAGCGCAGACGCGCCCACGCCTTCACCGATCGTCGGTGTCACTCCGCCGCGATCGGCGCCGCCACGTCGGGAGCCGCCCGCCGGGGGACGGAGACCTCCGCCACCGGCAGGGCGGTGTCGTCGGTCAGGGCCACGAAACGGGTCCCGTCATAGGCGTGGAGCGTGCCGGTCTCGATCTCGAAGAACCAGCCGTGCAGGGAGAGCCGGCCCTTGGCCAGGGCCGCCGCCACGCTCGGATGGGTGCGCAGGTGGGCAAGCTGCACCACCACGTTCTCGAGGGCGAGCGCCCGCAGGCGGTCCTTCGGGTCGATATCGTCCGGGTAGGCCTCGCAGACGATGCGGTCGGCGGCGTGGCTGTGGCGCAGCCATGCGGCGACGTTCGGCATGTCCGTCAGCGCCCCGGGCTGCATCAGCCCCTTCATGGCGCCGCAATCCGAGTGGCCGCAGACCACGATGTCGCGCACGCCGAGCGCCACCACCGCGTACTCGATCGCCGAGGAGACGCCGCCGTTCATCTGCGAGAAGGGCGGCACGATGTTGCCGGCGTTGCGGCAGACGAACAGCTCGCCGGGGCCGGCCTGGGTGATGTGCTCGGGCGCGACCCGGGAATCCGCGCAGGCGATGATCAGCGCCTTCGGCTGCTGTCCGTCCCGAACGAGGCGCTCATACATCCGCTGCTGCCCGGGGAAGACGCTGCCGCGGAAGGCGGAGATGCCCTGGATGATGCTGCTGTCCACGGACGATCCTTCTTGGATGATGACATGAGGCTTTGCGAATTCCATGCTCTGCCTCCCCCTGCGGGAAGGCGGGACGGCTCACCGGCCGACGGCCCAGCGGCCTCCCCGCGCGGCGACGCCGCCCCGCTCCGCGACCATCGGCTGGCCCTGGATCTGACCGGTGCCGGCCCGCTGCGACACCTGCGAGCGGGGATCGTGGTAGGGGTCTGCGACGTAGCTGCTCATGAATCCGCCGCCGGCGCCCTGTCGGCTGCCCTCGCCGCCTTCGGCCTGCGCGACGACCGGCAGGACGAGGGCGGAGGACAGAATGGTCGCAGCCATGATCGATTTCATCACGTCACCCTCTCTCGATTGACTGCATAAACGGACGCAAGATCTGCTGCCCGGCGATGAAGACGAGAGTGACGCAAGAATAATTTTCGCGATGTGCGACCACGCACCCAAGCAAAGCTCGGGAAATAATCCCGCGAGTCGCACGGATGGTGTGCTCCCGCACGTCGGCGCCGGACGAGGATGCTCCCGCGGCGGACGAAGCGCGGAGCGTGGGGGTCCGCGTCCCGGCTTGACCGCTCCGGCCCGCCCGTCCCATACCTCGCGCGAGCATCGAGGAGGCCCATGGTCACCATCGCGAGACGGCCCTCGGGCCTGCCCCCGCGCACCGGACCGGCGCTGCCCACGGGCGCCCTTCTCTCTGGCGCCCCCTCCCCCCGGTCCCGTCGCCCGCTCTGATGGACCGCGATCCGATCGTCTTCGCCTGGCGCAGCGCCAAGCGCCGGCACGCCGCCGCCGCCGTGGTCGCCCTCGGGCTCGGCGGCCCTCTGGTCGGGCTCGGGCTGCTGGCCCTGCGCGACCTCGTCGACGAATTGCTCGCCCTGGCCGAGCCGGGGCGGGGGCCGATCCACTTCCTCCACCTCATCGTGCCGCTGCCGGAGCGGCTCGGCGGGCACGGCCTGGTGCTGCTGCCCGGCTGGCCGCTGCCCGAGAGCGCCCTGACCCTGTGGGCCTTGGGCTGCCTGATCGGCGTCGCTTCAGGCCTCGCGCTCCTCGGCTGGGGGGTGGCACGGCTCTGCGTGACGGCACAGGCCGAAGCGGTGCGCCGCCTGCGGGAACTGGCCGAGGACGCGATCCTGCGCTCCGGGCCGGCCGCCCGCGACGACGCGCGGGCGCTCGCCGGGCAGGTCGGGGCGGCGATCCGCGCCGCGGACGGGCTCTTGGCCGTCGGCATCCTGGTCCCGGCCCTGGCGGCGGGCGCCGTGCTGGTGACGCTGGCGGTCGCGGCGGCGGTGGCGCCTCGCCTCGTCGCGGTGGCGGGCATCAGCCTGGTGGCGGCGGCTTTGGCGCGCCAGCTCCTGATCGCCCGCACCGAACGCCGGGACGACCAGCGCCGCCTGGAAGGCGCGGCCCTGGAGCGCGGCCTGACCGACCTGGTGCGGCGCCTGCCGGCGGTGCGGGCCCACGGCACCACCGCCTTCGAGCATGCCCGCCTCGGCCACGTCGCCGAGCGGGCCCGCCGGGCGCTCACGGCAACCGAGGACGAGCTCTCCCGCGCCCGCGCCCCGGCGCTGGCGCTCACGGTGCTGGTGCCGACGCTGGTGCTCGCCGCCGCACTCTGGCAGGGCCCCACGCCCACCGCCCCGGTGAGCGCCGGCGGCCTGTCGGCGGTGCTCGGTGCGCTGGCCGTGGCGTCGAGCGCGGTCGCGGCCGTCCTGCGCCAGAACCGCCGCCGCCGCGCCGCGCTGCCGGCCTTCCGGGAGATCGCCCGCGCCACCGCCTCGCTCGAAGCCCGGGCCCGGGCGCCGCGCCGGCTGCGCGAGCAATCGACGCCGCTGCCCGATGGCGGTCCCATCGTGCTCTCGAACGTCGCGGCCTACGACCCGGCCTCCGGCGAGCGGCTGATCGGCCTCGACCTCACCGTGCCGATGCCGAGCCACGTGGCGATCCTGGGCGACCGCGGCAGCGGCGGCCGGGTGCTGGCGGCGCTGATCGCCGGCCAGCTCGAACCCACCGCCGGGGCGGTGACCTATGCGGGCATCGACCTGCGCTCGGTCGATCCGGCGGAGCGGGCCCGGCGTATCGCCTATGCGGGGGCCGAGCCGGTGCTGATGAGCGGCACGCTGCTGCAGAACCTGCTCTACGGCGACCCCGCCTTCGCGGACGGGTCGAGCCCCGATGCGAGCGCGCCGAACGCCGGCGAGTTGGAGGAACGGCTGGTCGAGGCCCTGTCGGTCACCGGGCTCGACCGGCTGGTCTATGGCCGGGGGCTGGCCAGCGTGCTGCCGCGCCGGCTCGACGCCGCCACCGCCGCCGCCATCGTGGAGACCCGGGGCGCCCTGCGCGCCGCGCTGACGGCGGATCACGCCGCCCACCTGATCGAGCCGTTCGATCCCTCGCGCTACAACCGGCAGGCGACGGTGGGCGAGAACATCCTGTTCGGGGCACCGGTCGGCTCGGCCTTCTCGGAGGCGCGGCTCGCCGGCCATCCCTTCACCCGGGCGGTGCTGGAGGCCGAAGGCCTGACCCGCCCGATGACCGAGATGGGGCTGGCCATCGCCCGGGCCACCGTCGAGATCTTCTCCGACCTGCCGGACGACCACCCGCTCTTCGACGCCTTCTCGCTCTTCCCGGCCCGGGAGCGCGGCTTCTTCGAAGACCTGGTGGCGCGCCAGCCCGAGGCGTCCGGCTGGCGCCGCGGCCCCGCCGGCCAGCGCGACCGGGCCCGGCTGATCGGCCTGTGCCTGCGCTACAGCGAGACCCGGCACCGCTTCGGCCTGATCGACGAGGCGATGGAGGAACGCCTGGTCGCGGCCCGGCGCACCTTTGCGGCCCTGCTGCCGGCCTCGCTCCGCGGCTCGGTGGAGTTCTACGACCCCGCCCGGGTGACCGCGGCGGCGAGCCTGGAGGAGAACCTGCTGTTCGGCCGGATCGCCGGGGCCGAGGCCGGGGCCGGCGCGCGGGTGCGCAGCCTGATGCAGGCGGTCCTGCGCGAGCGCGGGTTGGAGCGGACGGTCTACCGCTTCGGCCTCGCCAGCCAGGTCGATCCGCGGGCGGCCGATAGCGGGCTCTCGGGGCGCGACGGGTTCACGCCCTCCGAGCGGCTGGCGATCGACCTCGCCCGCTGCCTGGTGCGCCGGCCCGACATCCTGGTGGTCGGCCTCGCCCTCGACGACCGCGGCGCGCCCGAGATCATGACGGGGATCGAGCGGCTGCGGGCGGCCCGGGCCGGGCGCGGCCTGGTGGTCTGCCTGCCGGACGAGTGCCGGCCGGACTTGGGCGCCCCCTTCGACCTCGTGCTGCGCGCCGAGCGCACGACGGTGGTGCGGGACGCGTCGCAAGAGCCGCAGGCGGGACCCGAATCCCCGAGGACCGATCCCCATGCTCCGGAGGTGGGTCTTTCCGGTCCGGCCGCACTCGGGCAGGATGCTCAACCATCCACAGGCCCGGTGCGCGAGCACACCCGCTTAACGACAGATTAGGCCGCTCGGGGGAACCTTCGTCTTGCGCTCATCGTTCGTGAGGCACATCTCTCGTTCACAGCCCTGCATAGTGTCTTGCCGGACCGTCCGGCCGGAGCATTCGCCATGTGCGTCATCGCACATCCAACCCTCACATCCCCCATCACGGTCACCGGCATGACAACGAGGGGTCCTCTCATGGAAGCCGGCCTGACGCTCCGGTTCTGGGGTGTCAGGGGGTCGACCTGCGCCTCCGGTCCGGAATTCGTGGAATTCGGCGGGCATACCCCCTGCGTCGAGGTCCGCTGCGGCGAGCGGCTGTTCGTGATCGATGCCGGCACCGGCATCAACGCGTTCGGCGCCCATCACCGCGACCGGCTGCCCCAGCGGGTCGACCTGCTCCTGAGCCACCTCCACCTCGACCATGTCGGCGGCCTGCCGTTCATGAAGCCGGCGGTGCTCGATCCCTCGCGCGAGATCCACACCTGGTGCGGCAACCTCGACGGGGCGAGCGCGGCCGAGCCCCTCGACCGGCTGTTCTCGCCGCCGCTCTTCCCGATCACCCTCGACATGTTCCCCGCCCGCTTCGTGCATCACGGGTTCCGGGCCGGCGAGAGCCTGACCTTCCCCGACGGCGCGGTGGTCGACACCATCCCGCTCGAGCATCCCCAGGGCGCCACCGGCTACCGCTTCCGCCACGGCGGCCGCACCGTCTGCTACATCAGCGACCTCGAACATTCGGAGCCCTGGCCCGAGCCGGCCCTGCTGGATTTCGTGCGCGGCTCGGACCTCGTGATCTACGACGGCATGTTCACGCAGGGCGAGTACCCGTCCTGCCGAGGCTGGGGCCACTCGACCTGGCAGAAGGGCGTCGAGCTGTGCCGGGCCGGCAATGTCGGGCGGCTCGCCATCGTGCATCTCTATCCCCAGCACACCGACGCGCTGCTGCGCGAGTTGGAGGTGCAGATGCAGGCCGACATGCCCGGCGCCTTCGTGGCCCGCGAGCGGCAGGAGATCACCTTCGCGGCCATCGCGGCGGCCAGCCCGCGGCGCCGGCGCGCCCCGCGGGTCGCGGCGGTGGCCTGATCTAACGTTCCAACGCAAGTCTGCTTAGAACGCCGAGGCGGCCCAGCCCGAGAGCAGCCCGGCCCCGAGCACCAGCACGAAGGCGGCGGCCCACAATTCGAGGGCGCCGACCGCGATCGCCCCGCCCTGGCCGCGGCCGCCGGCGAGCCGGAGAGCGAGCGCCTTGGCGAAGACGGCGAGCGCCGCCAGCACCCCGGTGGTGAGGGCGGTGCCGAGCGCCATCGCCAGGGTGGCGGCGATACCGGCCCACAGGATGCCCTGCGACAGGGCGAAGACCAGCACCAGCACCGCGCCGGCGCAGGGCCGGGTCCCGGCAGCGAAGACGACGCCGGCCTGCTCGCGCCAGCCCGCCAGCCGCTCGACCCGCGTCCCGTCGGCGAGGCCCGCATGGCCGCAACCCGGCCCGCAGGCCGGCCCGGCCTCGCGGGTGAGCAGCCGCGCGAGCTGCCCGGCCTTGCGCCAGGTCACCACCGCTCCGAGCAGGGCCACGCAGGCGAAGCCCGCGGTCTCGATCACCGTGCCGGCCTGGTTCAGGCCGGCGGCGGTCAGGCGCAGAACCACCGCGCCGCCGCAGACCAGCGCCAGGGCGACGACGGCCTGCAGCAGGGCCGCGAGCAGGCTCAAGGTGAAGCCGCGCTTCAGGGCCCGCTCGCCCGCCATCAGGTAGCCGGCGATCACCGCCTTGCCGTGGCCGGGCCCGGCGGCGTGCAGCACCCCGTAGGCGAAGCCGAGGCCGACCAGGG
>NZ_LABZ01000470.1 GCF_001043955.1 Methylobacterium tarhaniae
AGCCACCTCCACAACCTCGAACCCGAGGACCTCGTGGCGCTCACCATCGAGGCCGCCGCCATGGCGCAGGTGCCGATGGCCGGCACGGGCTGGATTCCGGGCAAGACCGGCTTTTGAGCACAACGAAGGGCCGTCCCACGGGGGCGGCCTTTCCCTTCGACAGCACGGCCGAGCGGGCCGCCCGAATCAACGCAGGGTGACGCCATGAACACGGATCTCGAAACCGTCGCGAAAGAGCGCGGCATCAAGTACTTCCTCGTCTCCTACACGGACCTGTTCGGCACGCAGCGCGCCAAGCTCGTCCCGGCCGCCGCCATTGCCAGCACCTGTCGGAACGGCGCCGGGTTCGCAGGCTTCGCCACCTGGCTCGACATGAGCCCGGCCGATGCCGACCTCCTCGCCGTTCCCGATGCCGCCGGCCTGATCCAGCTGCCCTGGAAGCCGGAGGTCGGCTGGCTGCCCGCCGACCTCGTCATGGGCGGCAAGCCGGTGGAGCAGGGGCCGCGCAACATCCTCAAGCGCCTGATCGCCGAGGCGGCCCGCGACGGATTGCAGATGAAGACCGGCGTCGAGTGCGAGTTCTTCCTGATCACGCCGGACGGTTCCGAGCCCACGAGAC
>NZ_LABZ01000471.1 GCF_001043955.1 Methylobacterium tarhaniae
CACCCAGGCCCCGCCTACCCAGGCCCGCCTGTCCGAGAGCCGCGCCTCCTGACGCGCTGTCTTGTGATACGGCACCCTTCGGTCTATCGCTCGCCCACCGAACAATAGGTCGCCGACCCACCTCTCTGATGCGACCGGTCAAAAGATTTCGAACCGGGCCAACCCGGTCATACTGGGTGGCGATGCCGACGATCCGCGCTCAAGGCTCACTCGTCACGTCCGTGCCGATGTCGCCCTCCGCTACTATAGACAAGGCCCACGATGGTTTCGCCCTCACCCGCCGCCCGCCCGGCACCGCCTACGAACGTGAAGGGCGCGCGCGTCCTCGTGGTGGAAGCGCGCTATTACGACGACATCTCAGATGAACTCCTCGCCGGCGCGCAGGGTGCGCTCGACGAGGCGGAAGCCGAGGGCGTCGTCGTGACGGTACCCGGTGCTCTCGAGATCCCCGCCGCCATTGCCATTCTGGTGGAAGAGGCAGCGCGCGCGGGCCAGCCCTACGACGCCGCCGTTGCGCTGGGCTGCGTCATTCGTGGCGAGACCGGCCATTACGAC
>NZ_LABZ01000472.1 GCF_001043955.1 Methylobacterium tarhaniae
CCCCGCGCTCCTCACCGCGTCGTTCGGCGGCCTCGTCAGATGGGTCGACGAGCCGGTCGGGGCACGCGGAGGCCGGTAGCGGCGCTGGAAAGGCCGACCGTGACGAAGTGCCCCTGCACCGCCGAGCCGGCGCCTGCAGCATGGTGCGGACAGAGCCGCTCCGTCGCCTGCGCGTCGACCCGGCGACGAACCCCAGGCGGATCGTGGCGGAGCCGCAAGGCGATCCGCGCTCCGCCATGTCCCGTCAGGCCCGACGCGGAAGGGTCGGTTCCGGCGCTCGCCGTGAAGGAGACGACGACGCCGAGGGCGAGGGTCCACGGCACCATGGAGGCGCGAAACCAGGGCCGTTGGCAGGGGCGGCGAACGCGTTTCGTACTCACGACCAAACAACCCGGTTAGGGACCTGGCCTCGCTGGTCACGCGCAGGGCTGACCAGAAGGTATGATCCAAACTATCGGGCGTTATGGTTGCGAGTGTCTTAAGACGATGCGCGTGGTCGCGTCTCGCGAAGACCTCGACCGGTCCCACCAAGACGGACTGACGTACCTGTGGGCGATCAGAGGTTGCCGGGCCGACCGTGTGTCACCGCCAGGGCGCCCACGAGAGCATTGACGCTGGAGCGTCCCTTGGTCTCGGCAATGCGCTCCGCATCGGCATTGCTCTGCGTCGCGACCGCGAAGACGAGAAGAGCGATGGTCGCAAGACCGCCGAGCCCACGAG
>NZ_LABZ01000473.1 GCF_001043955.1 Methylobacterium tarhaniae
CGCAGGACCTGCGCACATTCCTGATCGGCGCCCGCGACCGGCTTTGAACGCCGTTTGGTTCGCCTTTCGCCGGTGTCGGCAGCCTACGATAGTCACACATTTCGCGGGCTGCGCGGCTCTCCTCCCCCTTGTGGGGAGGAGTTGGAGGTGGGGGTGGTTCCGCCGGCCTCCGCAGCTTGAGGGTCGCCCAACCACCCCCACTCCTGACCTCTCCCCACAAGGGGGAGAGGGACGCGCTCCACTCGTAAGAGCGGATGGCGAATCCAGCAGCCTCCCAAGTGAGAGCGCCGTCTAACCGGGCACAGCCGAGGCGAGCAACCGGATCCCGTCCGAGACCGCCTCACCCCGCTCCCGCCTCCACGACACTGACCACGCTGCGGCCGTTGCCGCGTTTCTCCACCCGGACCTGCACGGCGATGCGTTCGATCATCGCCGCCACATGGGTGATGACGCCGACCTTGCGGCCGCGGCCCTGGAGCGTCTCCAGGGCATCCACCGCGAGGTCGAGGGTCTCGGCGTCGAGGGAGCCGAAGCCCTCGTCGATGAAGAGGGTGTCGACGAAGGAATCGCGGCCCTCCAGGCCCGACAAAGCGAGGGCCAGTGCGAGGGAGACGAGGAAGCGCTCGCCGCCCGAGAGGCTGCGGGTGGCGCGCACCTCCTCACCCATGTCGCGGTCGACCACGTGGAGGGAGAGATTCGCCGGGTCGCCGCGCACCAGCCGGTAGCGCGGGCTCAAGGCCAGCAGGTGCTCGTTGGCGAGCCGGACCAGATGTTCGAGCGTCACCCCTTGGGCGAAGAGCCGGAACTTGACGCCGCTCGAAAAAAAAAAAAACACATCACGACCCATAACATTAGCACGCGCGAGAACACACCAGTCAAC
>NZ_LABZ01000474.1 GCF_001043955.1 Methylobacterium tarhaniae
AGAGGATCGAGAAGCCGAACATGCCGAGCGCGGCCTTGCGCTCCGCCTCGCCCTCGCGCCGGCGGCAGCACATGGACGCTGAGCGCCACCATCGCGAGGCCGCCGATCAGGCCGACGAGGCCGTAGATCAGGCCGCCGAAGCCGAGGAAGACCGGGGCGAGGCCGAGCGGCGCCAGCAGCACCGAATAGGCGAGGATCTGGCGCCGGGTGGAGTCGGGGCCGGCGGTGTTCGGCATCATCGGGATGCCGGCGCAGGCGTATTCGCCGGCCTTGACGAGCGCCAGCGCCCAGAAATGCGGCGGCGTCCAGATGAAGATGATCAGGAACAGGACCGTGCCCTCGATCCCGATCGAGCCGGTGACCACCGCCTGGCCGATCATCGGCGGCAGGGCGCCGGCAGCGCCACCGATCACGATGTTCTGCGCGGTCGAGCGCTTCAGCCACATCGAGTAGATGACGGCGTAGAACACGATGGTGAAGGCGAGCAGCCCCGCCGACAGCCAGTTCGCCGCGAGCCCGAGCACCAGCACCGAGCCCACGAGAC
>NZ_LABZ01000475.1 GCF_001043955.1 Methylobacterium tarhaniae
CCAAATGCCCGAGACGGGTGGCTTTGCGCCGGTCTGCTTTCGGTCGGAGGGCACGAAGGCGGCCCTCTCGGTCGGGCCACATAGAAGTACGCGCTACGATGCGCTGACCGCCGGGTTTCGGCTCCGTGCGGAAGACATCTCCCCCGCAGCAAGGAGGAACGGGAGAAGGACGGCGGTGAACGCCTCGGGATGCGAGTAGTTGATTCCGTGGGCCGCCCCCGGAATGACAGCAAGACCGCCCCGGGGCAGGGAGCCTGCGAGGCTCACGACGAATGCATGGGGGACGATGTAGTCACGCGTGCCCCAAACCACGAGCGTTGGCTGCTCGACCCGCAGCGCCTTCTCTCCGATGCGATTGTCGACCATGCTACGCAAGGTCATGATGTAGCGTCCGATGCCGGCACGGGCATAATCCGAGAACGCCACCCAGGCGAGCGACCAGCGCTCGAACGGCGCGATGGCGAGGAAGCCAATCACTTGCCTGAACAGGTTCCGCGCCTCCGGGTCCGGCGTGGGCCCCTGCAACACGAGGCGGTCCACGAGCTGGGGGTGAACCAGCGCGAGTTCGACCAGCACCTCGCAGCCGAGCGAATTCCCGACAAAGGCCGCACGCTTCATCCCGATCGCTGTCATGAAGGCCGCCAATGCATCCGCGAGCTCGCGAACCGTGAGCGCGCGGCGGGGCTTATCGCTCAGTCCGAAGCCGGGCAGGTCGGGAGCATAGACCTCGAAATGAGGGGCGAGATGCTTTGCCAGCGGGATCATGTACCGGCTCGACATCCCGAGCCCACGAGAC
>NZ_LABZ01000476.1 GCF_001043955.1 Methylobacterium tarhaniae
ACTGGGGAGCGGGCGGAGAGCCCGACATCAATGCCTGGCCGCGTTGGAGGAGTTTTCCATTCCTGGCGGGAACAAGCGATTTTGATATCCCTATTGACGTAAGCAGCAGCAGACTCTTATCAGCCGTTAACCAAGCGCCGCTGCGACAACCTCCGCTTAACTTGAAGTTGAGCCTTCGCGGCCAATTTTGCCGCAATGTCTGATCCGAACGATCAAATTGAAGGTTTCTTCCTGGCGCATGACGCGTTCCAGACGCTATTCAATCGTGCCCCATTGCCGATGTGGGTCTATGATCGCGAAAACCTCAAATTTCTCGCCGTGAATGATGCCGCGGTGCTGCTGTATGGACACAGCCGCGAACAGTTTCTGGCAAAGACCATATTCGACATTCGACCGGCCGAAGATCGGGACGAACTGAAGGAAATCATCGATCTCGGCGGATATGAGTTCGAGGACCGGAGCTGGCGCCACCGTAAAGCGAACGGAGTGACGATCGACGCCAACGTCTATACGCAGGCGGTGACCTATGAGGGGCGGGCGGGCGCCCTTGTTACGATGGTTGACGTCACCAAACGGCGCCAATCCGAAGCGCGCATCAGCCATATGGCGCACCACGACGCCATGACCGGTCTTGCGAACCGATCCTTACTGCAGTTGGAGATCAATCATGCTCTGGCACGTGTGCGATATGGGGTGCGCCACGCGCTGTTGTGCATCGATTTGGAC
>NZ_LABZ01000477.1 GCF_001043955.1 Methylobacterium tarhaniae
GATCACGTCGGGCTTGGCGGCTTCGACCTTGTTGAAGATCGGCGTGAAGTCGGTGGTGTCGGGCGAGAAGCGGATATGGTCGACGACCTTGAGCCCGATCTTCGGCAGGCACTCCTCGTAGACGACGTCGAGCGGCTTGGTCCAGGCCGCGTACTCGCTCATGATGACCGCGGTCTTCATGTGCTTCTGATCGACCAAAAGCTCCTTGGCGGCGTCGCAGACCGACAGCGCCAGCGCCGCCGAGGTCAGGTAGCCGTGGAAGGTGTACTTGTTCTTCTCGTAGTCGGCGTGGACGCTCTTGCTGATCTCGTTCGAGGCGGCACCGGGCGTGACGAACGGCGTCTTCAGCCGCGAGGCCCAGGGCTCGAGCGCCAGCACCACCTCGCTGATGTAGCTCGAGATGACGACATTGACCTTGTCCTCGTTGACCGCGCGCTGGAATGCGCGCACCGAATCCGCCGAGGACGAGTGATTGTCGTAAGAAACGATTTCGATCTTGCGGCCGTCGATGCCGCCCTTGGCATTGATCTCGTCGGCGGCGAGCTGCGCCGCCTGCGGGATCGATG
>NZ_LABZ01000478.1 GCF_001043955.1 Methylobacterium tarhaniae
ATGCCCTGCTCCTTCGCCTGGGTCACGTAAGTGGAAACGGCCTTCGGATCGATCGTCGAGGGATCGATGTTGAAGCCGCGGCCGGGCTGCAGCAGCTCGCCGATCAAAAGGCCGACCGCGAGCGCGACGGTCGACACCGCCTCGAAATAGATCAGCGCCTTCAGCCCGACCCGGCCGACGCGCTTGAGGTCGCCCATCGAGGAGATGCCGTGCACCACGGTGCAGAAGATCACCGGCGCGATCATCATCTTGATCAGCGCGATGAAGCCGTCGCCGAGCGGCTTCAACTGCTTGCCGAGGCCGGGATAGAAATGCCCGATCAAGACGCCCGCGAAGATCGCGATCAGCACCTGGATGTAGAGGATCTTGTACCAGGGCTGATGACGGGGATGGGCAACCGGCTTGATCGCGTCTGTGGTCATGAGATGTCCCGGGAGGCTAGGATTTGACACAACGAGTGGTGCCATCTTGGCGGAGCAACACGCAAGCGACAATGCCCATTCGCGCCGCCGCCAACACACACGAATCTGTCATAGACTGCGGCCGGCTCGCACCCGGAGGCTGAGGATGGAATTCACCGCACTGTTTCTCGCCATCACCATCGCCATGCTGGTGGCCTGGCGTGGTCCGCGTCCCCTGGCGATCGGCCTGTTCGCGGTGATC
>NZ_LABZ01000479.1 GCF_001043955.1 Methylobacterium tarhaniae
GCGCCACCGGCAGCCACGCCAATGACAGCTGGGCCGGACCGACCCTGAATTCGGCGGCGCCCGATTGCCTGCCCGGCGGCAGCAGCGCCGGCACGGCCACGGCGGTGGGCGCCAGCCCCCCGGTGCTCCGCCTCGCCGAGGAGACCGGCGGCTCGATCCAGAACCCGGCCTCGGCGCAGGGGCTTGTCGGCATCAAGCCGACCTTCGCCCTCGTCCCCAATGCCGGCGTGGTGCCTCTGGCCGGCAGCACCCGCGACGTGGTCGGCCCCATCGCCCGCTGCGTCCGCGACGCGGCGCTGACCCTCGACGTGCTGGCCGGCTACACCGCCGCCGATCCCAAGACCGTGGCGGGCATCGGCCGGCGGCCCAAGGGCGGCTACACGTCGAAGCTCGACCGGAAAGCCCTCAAGGGCAAGCGCCTCGGCCTGTTCGGACCCGGCTGGCGCGACCCGCCACTCTCGCCGGAGGCGACGGAGCTCTATGCGCGGGCACAGAGCGAGATCACGGCCTGCGGCGCGACCCTGGTCGCCGATCCCTTCGCCGGCACGGGCTTCGCCGCGCTTG
>NZ_LABZ01000048.1 GCF_001043955.1 Methylobacterium tarhaniae
TAAGAGCGCCTAACAGAACGGCACGATCGGTGCGGTTGGGTGTTGTCTGGTATGGCTCGCCCGCTTCTTCCCGACGATCTCTGGGCTGCGATCGCCCCGCTTCTGCCGCCACATCCGCCTCGCCCCAAGGGTGGGCGTCCCCGGTTGGACGACCGCGCCGCCCTGACCGGCATCCTGTTCGTGCTGCGCTCGGGCATTCCCTGGGAGATGCTGCCGGCCGAGATGAAGTGCGGCTGCGGCATGAGCTGCTGGCGCCGGCTGCGCGACTGGCAGGCCGCCGGTGTGTGGCGGCGCTTGCATCAGGTGCTGCTAGAGCGCCTGCACGCGGCGGGTGAGATCGACTGGAGCCGAGCGAGCCTCGACAGCGCGAGCGTGCCGGCGAAAAAGGGGGGTCTGCCACCGGCCCGAACCCGACGGACCGGGGCAAGGCGGGCACCAAGCGCCACCTCGTCACCGACGCGCGCGGCACGCCGCTCGGCCTCGTTCTGACCAGCGCCAATTGCCACGACAGCCCGCTGATGGCCCCGACGCTGGATGCGATCCCGCCATTGCGCAGCGGGCGGCGTGGGCGCCCGCGCCGGCGGCCCGACAAGCTGCACGCCGACAAGGCCTACGATGCCAGAGTGCGGCGGCAGGAGTGCCGGGCGCGCGGGATCACGTCGCGGATTGCCCGACGCAGCATCGAGAGAAGTGACCGGCTCGGACGGCATCGCTGGGTCGTTGAGCGCAGCCACGCCTGGTTCAACCGCGCCCGCCGATTGCCCATCCGCTATGAGCGCCGCGCCGACATCTACGAGGCCTTCACGGTCCTGCAGGCCAGTCTCATCACGCTCCACCAAATCGAGCGGTTCTGTTAGGCGCTCTTAGAGAGGTGTAGCTGACCGAGAGCGGGAGAGTCCGCCTGCGCGGCTTTCACAGCGCTGTAGCCGGCGGGACCTCTCGCGGGGGTGGCCATCG
>NZ_LABZ01000480.1 GCF_001043955.1 Methylobacterium tarhaniae
TGGCATCTCACCGCTGTCGCTGGCAGCGCTGATGGCGGAGAAGCGCCACTTCGTCCGGCGCTGGCCGGACCGCCGTTACGTGGTGCAGGACGGTTCCCCGCGCATGGCCTGCAGCGTCGGTACGAGCAGCTGCATCGTGCGCTCCACCTTCGATTTCCGTGCGGCGAACCCACGGAACGGTGCCCGCTCGCAGGGCGTGGCGGAACTGACCCTGGAAATCTCCTTCGCCGGACCGCGTCCGGTGATCGTATCCGAGTCGAGCCGTGTCCTGCGCCGCTTCGCACCGGGACCGCTGAGCGCCGCCGCATCGACACGGCCCGGTGCCTGAGACACAATCGAACCGATGATCGCAGCCAAGACACGCGCGGCTAAGACACACGCAGCCGGCAAGACCTCTCCGACCAAAGCCTCCCCGACGAAGCCGTCCGGAGAGGTCGAGGCTCCGGCCGTCGTCGCGGCGCGGGCGGCACGGGAATCCGTCCGGTCGATGATCGAAGCGGAAATCCGTCGCCAGGACGCCTTTCCCGTCGCCCGGCGGACGCTGCAGCTGCTCGCCGAGGCCGTGGTCGAGCCTGCCGCCGAGCCGCCCTTCTACCGGGTCGTCGATCGTTCCGGGACGATGCGGCAGAGTGAGAATGGCCCTCTGACCCTCGAGGAGCTGTTCGCCGAATTGCGGGAGCGCCATGGCGCCCTGTTCGTGCCTGTGCCGCCGAAACCCGTGGTGGACGCCGCAC
>NZ_LABZ01000481.1 GCF_001043955.1 Methylobacterium tarhaniae
GTCCCTGCAGAAGGCGTCCCGAACGCGCTCCTGCACCTGCGCATAGTAACGGGCGCGGATGACCAGATCGGCCTTTTTCGGATCGATGTCGGGCGCCGCCGGCTGCCCGGCCGCCGGAGACGAGGGCACGATCACCACCGCATTCTCCGACGTCAGACGGCCGACCAAGCCGGTTCCGTCGAGCAGGACCTGCAGCGCATCCGACGGCGCGAAATCGCCCCTCACCTCGCTTGAGCGCCGGCCGGTCGCAAGCCGCGCATCGTAAAGCACCTCACGCCGCGCCGTGGCGCCGTAACGTTCCAGCGCGGATGTCAGAGGCTGAGATGGAATATCGAACGGCATGCGCGGCGCAGACGCGTTCGTATTCTCCTGTCCCGCCGCGAGGTCGGCACTGGCGCCCAGCATGCAAAGCCAGATCAGAACGTATAGCCGACAAGCATCTGAGGGGCGCCCCGCCCGGCCCCTCGAAAGATATCCAATACTCATCGTGTCCGCGTCGATTGTTCCCAGGCGGGCCGCTGTGTCCAATCTGCAACGTTAACGTCGAAGTGTGACAGCGGTGCGTAGGCGCAAGAGGAAGACCTGAGCCGGCCCCGGGGACGGCGGTCCCCATTATTTCTTCAGTTCAGCATAGAGCTGCATCACCCGGTGCGGCAGCACCTCGATGCGCGGCACCCGGAGGGCATGG
>NZ_LABZ01000482.1 GCF_001043955.1 Methylobacterium tarhaniae
TCGCTGGCTTGCTCGCGCAGGCCGTCGGGCGGTGTCGAGCAACGCCTTGGCGGCCTTGAAGAGCCGGCCGCGATTGCTCTTGATGGCCAGAACGTAGTGGCCCTTCCGGTCGCGGATGGCTTGCGCGACATCGGGCCGGCAATGCAAGGCGTCGGCAGTGACAAGAGCGCCGTCCAGATCGAGCGAGGCGAGGACTTCGAGAACGCCGGCAACCTCGTTGCGATTGGGGGCCTTCCTTTGAGCCAGCGCCATGCGTGTGCCTGCCGCCCAGACATTGACCATATGCAGCGGTGTGGATTGCCGCCCACGCATGAAGGCGCCGCGCAACGCCTTGCCGTCGATGCTGACCACGCCCTTGATGCCGAAGCCCTTGCTGAGCTTGCGCAAAATCGCTTCCAACCCCTTCGGGTCCAGAGCACGGAAGACGTTGCTGAACGTATCGTGGCTGGGGATGCCGGATCTGAGCTCCAGGAACCGCTGCAACAGCTCCTCTCGGCCTTTGCCGAAGAACTCGAACTCGGTGCAGGTCTTGGCGCCGGCCAGTGTCGCCGCCAAGGCGATGACGATGATCTCCACCAGATCGTGCCGCACGTTGCTGGCGCGGGGGTCCTTGAGTGGTCGAAGCAGGCGCTTGAGTTGGCGCATTCTGGTCTCCCTCGGGAAGCGAGAGACACCCAAAGAATCCAGTTCCAACCGCTTGGCAACACCCCTCCATCGCCATATGCGATTCCCCTACCCCGCAAGGGGGGAGGGAGCCGGACAGAGTGTGCTTACCTTACGTGGCGGGGCACGAGCGCGAGAAAAACGCCGCCGCTTTTCACGTCCTACTTCGCCTTCTTCTCCGCCGCGCCGCCCTTGCCTTCGGCTTCCAGCGCCGCGCGGATGTGCTTGAACTCGCTCAGATCGGCCTTGCCGACCACGGGGAATTTCAGATCGAGCCGGTCGAGCGCGCTCACGATGGTCGAGCCGATCACGGCACGGGCGAACCATTTG
>NZ_LABZ01000483.1 GCF_001043955.1 Methylobacterium tarhaniae
GACCCTGAGGGTGTCAGTGCTGCCAGACCCCTCGAACAGGAAAAGCCGCCGTCTTCCACGACGGCGACTTCCCCGATTTCCGATCTGTTACGCCGCCAGGGCGTAATCAGGCTCCGGCGCGGCCGCCATGAACTGGGCCCGGGCGAGGTCGGCGAAGCGGCCGCCCTCGGCCACCAGCTCGTCGAAGGTGCCGCTCTCGACGATCCGGCCCTCGTGGAAGACCAGGATGCGGTCGGCGTCGCGGATGGTCGACAGGCGGTGGGCGATCACGAAGGTGGTGCGTCCCTCCATCACCGCCTCCAGGGCGCCCTGGAGCTTGCGCTCGGTGGCGGCGTCCAGCGCGCTCGTCGCCTCGTCGAGGATGAGCACCGGCGGGTTCTTCAGGAGCGCCCGGG
>NZ_LABZ01000049.1 GCF_001043955.1 Methylobacterium tarhaniae
CGGCCGCTCGGCCGGCGGCTCGGGCTCGTCCCAGGTCTCGCCCTCGCCGGGCTCCGCGAAGGCGCGGCGGGCCGCCAGCGCCGGCGAGTTGCCGGCATAGGGATCGGCGGCGCCCTGGCGCCAGGAGCCGTCGCGGAGGGACTCGATCTTCTGCGCCACGGCGCTCCGGGCGCTGATCGCCAAGTGGGCGAGCGTCCCGAGGGAGGCCAGGCCGAGACCCGGCGAGTCGTCGTCATGGGCCGGCGCCGTGCCGCGGCGGCTCTGCCGCTCGTCGTAGCGGCTCACCACGGGCGCGTAGGATTCCGCTTCGTCCTCCCCGTCCTCGTCCTCGATCAGACCGAAGCCGCAGGCCCCGGTCAGGCTGACCACCGCCACGGCCGCGTAGAGGAAGCCCGCGAAGGCCCCGGCCGGACCGGCGATCGCCTTGGCGGCGGCGAGCAGGGCATCGCCCGCGACGCCGCCGAGGCCGGTCGGCAGCGGCCAGCGCGCGGTGGGCGGCAGGGCGCTCGCCATGCCGCTCGCCGCACCGAAGCCGATGATCCAGAGAACCAGCCGCAATTGCAGCCGCGCCAGCCGGTGGGTGCGCAGGAGCCGCATGCCCCACACCGCCGGCGGCAGCGCGAAGGCGAGCGCACCGAGGCCGAGGAGCTGCATGCCGAGATCCGACACCACCGCGCCGCCGAAGCCGAGGAGGTTGCGGGCCGAGCGCGAGGTGGCATGGTTGAGGCTGGGATCGTCGATCGACCAGGTCGCCAGGGCCACCGTGAAACAGGCTGCCCCGACGAGCAGCGCGAGGCCGGTAACCTCCGTCGCGCGCCGCGTCAGGAACGCGCGGAGCGTGTCGATGAGGCCATCGTAGGGCGATGCCGAGCGACGAAGCGAACGCATGCGGGACTGGACCGGGTACGCGGAACTGGAGGATGAGGATGGGGCGGTGCGGTTAATGGTGGTTTAAGGCTAACCGCCCGTTGTGACGGCCGGCTGCAGCACGGCGCCGACCGTGTTTGTGTCGTGGATTCCACTCGTGCAGCCCGCGCCAACGTGGTCGCTCGCAGCCGACGCCCCTTCCCGCGTGAAAAAATGGAAAAGTGTATTTTTGATTTCAGGTTATCGGCGGCGACTCGGCATCGTTTGGCGTTCGCGGGTATGCCGATGTTCATGAAGTTTTTACTGTTAAATTACACAAGGTAACTGCAGTAATAATGGGGAATGTTGTGGCAAGCGAATCCTGCGAGAACGCCGAAAATCCGCTAATTTGCGATAACAGCACTGGTGATAGCGACAATTTCATAAATAATGTCTCAAATATTATAAATTCTGTCAAATTGTGTATATATCGTAAGATAAACAAAATGTCAGATAATGTGAAACTGGCTTTAATAGTTTTAGCAAAATCGTTTTTCGTCTCCTGGCTGATGGGATTCCTTTCAGTTCTGGCGACCTATGCATATGCGATGAAGAGCGGAATCAGAGTTCCAGCTGAGGGAGTTGCATATATCAGCATTGTGATCGGGGTAAGTTCGTGGGCAATATATATCCTATCCGCAATTGTGCTTTTTTTAATATTTATAGCTTTTCGATACTTAAAGAACCGTATTGGTGCGCGTATCGAAAATGAATCGCTTCAGCGTATCAGCGAGACTTTGCGCCAATTTATTGCGCATAGTTTTGGACGGATAGCACTAACAGTATTTGCAATATTTTTAGCATGGTATTTGTGGGTTGAATATCAATATGACAGCAAAAGTAACACCATACCCGTTTCATTTTATTATTCAATTATATATGCGTCGCTGATGGCGCTAGTTTCGCTCGTGTCTTGGTGCTTGTTCTCAGACCAGCCGGCTTGGAAGTGGCAGATATATGCTACCGTTCCGCTCGTCATCGTCATGACGTTCATGTTTTTTGCTGGTGATAATTATGGCTACTTATTGAGATCTCTACGCTTCGGGGGCGGGTTGCAGGCAACTCTTGAGTTCAAGAAGCCCGATGGTTATTCGACGAGTCCAGTTGCCGGTTATATCTTGATGCGCTCAAATGATTATATTTTCTTCTGGAATTGTGCTGAAAATATTCAGGAATTTCCCATAAAAGACATTTCAGCCATCACTATGAAATCCAATCCCGAGTGGAATACGCCATATTATAATAAAAGCGGACAAAAATGCGGCGACAAATAATCGAGTATCGCTTCATGGTTTCGACCGAAGCAGGTCGTGCCTTCTGGAGCCGTGTCGCTGAGCGAAAACAGGAGATCCCGTCTGCATGGCCTTCGACGCTGCGGGCGCAGGCGGGTTCGGTATTCTGACTGAGTCTCTGAATTCGTATCTTGGTGTCGGGATGGATCGACGCCCCTCACGATCGCGGACCTGTCCGCGATCGTGAACCGAGGCGTCACAGCGCGTCGGGTCGGTCGTCGGTCCGGGTCTGGATGCGTGCCGCCGGGCGATGTGGCCTTCCAGGGGCCGGTTTCATTTCGTGCAAGGCGTGCTTTGTCGGAGCAGACCGGTACGGAAAAAGAAGGACAGAGCAGCGCCCCCGCTTAACAAAGAACCCCGGTGCATGGCGCACCGGGGTCCCGTTTGAGTCTCCGATGAGCCGGGGCAGTCCGCCCCGGTTCTCCGATCTCAGTAGTTGTAAGCCCGCTCGCCGTGATCGGCGAGGTCGAGGCCCTCGCGCTCCTCGTCCTGGGTCACACGCAGGCCGACCACCACGTCGACGATCTTGTAGAGGATCGCCGAGCCGACGCCCGACCAGATGATGGTGAAGCCGACTGCCTTGGCCTGGGACAGGAAGGCCGGGCCGAACTCGTAGGCAGCGGCCACCAGCTCGCCGGGCTTCGTCGCGTAGTCGGGGGCACCGACGCCGCCGAGCGCCGGGTTGACCAGGATGCCGGTGGCGAGCGCGCCCAGGATGCCGCCGACGCAGTGCACGCCGAACACGTCGAGGGAGTCGTCGTAGCCGAGGGCGTTCTTGACGGTCGAGCACATCACGAAGCAGACGGCGCCGGCGACGAGGCCGAGCACGATCGAGCCCATCGGGCCGGCGAAGCCGCAGGCCGGGGTGACGGCGACGAGGCCGGCGACCGCGCCCGACAGCATGCCCAGCAGCGAGGGCTTGCCCTTGGCGGCCCACTCGACGAGGAGCCAGGACAGGCCGGCCGCCGCGGTGGCCACGAAGGTGTTGATCATGGCGAGCGCCGCCGAGCCGTTGGCCTCCAGGTTGGAGCCGGCGTTGAAGCCGAACCAGCCGACCCAGAGCAGCGAGGCGCCGATCATCGTCATGGTGAGCGAGTGCGGGGCGAGCAGGTCGCGGCCGTAGCCGATGCGCTTGCCGATCATCAGGCAGCCGACGATGCCGGCGATGCCCGCGTTGATGTGCACCACGGTGCCGCCCGCGAAGTCGAGGGCGCCCCACTTGAACAGCAGGCCGGCATCGGCGTTGACGGCGTCGAGCGCGTCCTGGGCCGCCTTCTTGGAGGCCTCGTCGGTGGCCGCGGCGAGCGCCTTGGCGGCGTTGCCGACCGCGTCGGGGCCGCCCCAGTACCAGACCATGTGCGCCATCGGGAAGTAGATGAAGATCAGCCACAGCGTGCAGAACAGCATCAGGGCCGAGAACTTCATGCGTTCCGCGAAGGCGCCGACGATCAGCGCCGGGGTGATCATCGCGAACGTCATCTGGAAGCAGATATAGACGTATTCGGGGATGACGACGCCGTTCGAGAAGGTCGCCGCGACCGAGTTGGCGTCGACGCCGCGCAGGAACGCCTTCGAGAAGCCGCCGACGAAGTCGTTGAGTCCGCCGCCATTCGTGAAGGCGAGGCTGTAGCCGAAGAAGACCCAGAGGATGCAGGCGAGGCTGACGATGGCGAAGACCTGGGTCAGCAGCGACAGCATGTTCTTGGTGCGGACGAGGCCGCCGTAGAACAGGGCGAGGCCCGGCACCGACATCATCAGCACCAGCGCGGACGCGATCAGCATCCAGGCGGTGTCGCCCTTGTTGGGCACCGGCGCCGCCGCGGCGGCAGGCGCCGCCTCGACGGTCGGCGTCTGCGCCAGGGACGGCTCCACCAGGACGAGCGCCAGTGCGGCGCCTCCCAGGCCCAGAGCCAGGACGTTGCGAAGCTTCATGGAAGAGGAACTCCCGATGGATTCAAGGCAATGACGTAAGGAAAGGATCGCGCGGCGCGACGGCCAGCCCCGCGCGGGCGCCTCAGAGGGCGTCGACGTCGGTCTCGCCGGTGCGGATGCGCACGGCCTTCTCGAGCGGCATCACGAAGATCTTGCCGTCGCCGATCTGGCCGGTGCGGGCGGCGGCCGCGATGGTGTCGACGACGTTCGAGACGAGGTCGACGGCGACCGCCACCTCGATCTTGAGCTTGGGCAGGAAGCTGACGGCGTATTCGGCCCCGCGATAGATCTCGGTATGCCCCTTCTGCCGGCCGTAGCCCTTCACTTCGGTCACGGTCAGGCCGTGCACGCCGATGCTGGTGAGGGCGTCGCGGACCTCCTCCAGCTTGAACGGCTTGATGATGGCCATGACGATCTTCATGGGTCGAGCCCCCTTTCGATTGGCGCTCCCGTCCGGGCGAGCCGGGCCGGGGCGTGATCCGGCGCCTGGGCGAACCTAGGGGCCCTGGCGCCGGTGTCGGGGGGATTAAATCAAGGAACGTGCCACGGATCGCGACCGGACCTACGGACAAGCTGCCCGGTTCCTGAGCCGATTGCGGAGATTGAAGCCGCTCCCGGCGGCAATGCAGATTAAAAAGTCACCAATTGCCTAATATGGGTGCAGGGCGGATCAGGCCTCCGGCTCGGCCTCGGGATCGGGAGCACGGCGCTTCTCGCGGATCATGCCCTCCTGCGCGACCGAGGCGACGAGGGTGCCGTCGCGGGTGAAGATCAGCCCGCGGGAGAAGCCGCAGCCGCCCGACGCGCTCGGGCTGTCCTGGGCGTAGAGCAGCCACTCGTCGGCCCGGAACGGCCGGTGGAACCACAGGGCGTGGTCGAGGCTCGCTGGCTGGATCTCGCTCTCGAACACCGTGCGGCCGTGGGGCGCCAGCGAGGTGTCGAGCAGCGTCATGTCGGAGGCGTAGGCCAGCACCGCCTGGTGGATCGCCGGATCGTCCGGCAGGGGCGAGGTGGCGCGGATCCAGACGTGGAACTGCGCCGGCCCCGGCTCGCGCGAGCCGTAGCGGGCAAGCTCGACCGGGCGCAGCTCGATCGGTCGCTCGCGCTCGAAATAGGCCCGGACCGGCTCGGGCATGCGGGGCAGCATCGAGGCCTTGAGCAGGCCTTCGCCCGGCAGATCCTCCGGCATCGGCACCGCCGGCATCCGGGCCTGGTGGTCGAAGCCCGGCTCCTCCACGTGGTAGGAGGCCGACATCGAGAAGATCGGCCGCCCGTGCTGGATCGCCACCACGCGGCGCGTGGTGAAGCTGCGGCCGTCGCGGATGCGGTCGACCTCGTAGACGATCGGCACCTTCGGGTCGCCGCCGAGCAGGAAATAGGCGTGCAGCGAGTGCGGCCGGCGCTCGGGCGGCACGGTCCGGGTCGCCGCGACCAGGGCCTGGCCGATCACCTGGCCGCCGAAGACCCGCTGCCAGCGATCCTTCGGCGAGCGACCCCGGAAGAGGTTCTGCTCCAGCGGCTCCAGGTCGAGGATGTCGAGGAGTTCGGCGACCGCGCGCAAGGGGATGGTCCGGGCTGGTGGAAGGGGCGCGTAGCTGACGCAGGCCGAGGCGCGCCGTCAAGCGACGCG
This sequence comes from Methylobacterium tarhaniae, assembly GCF_001043955.1. Taxonomy (GTDB): domain Bacteria; phylum Pseudomonadota; class Alphaproteobacteria; order Rhizobiales; family Beijerinckiaceae; genus Methylobacterium; species Methylobacterium tarhaniae. The sequence goes on from NZ_LABZ01000049.1 coordinate 5,761, forward strand.
GGGCGCACCGTCTGTGCTATGAGCCTTGCCGACCAGTCGAGCAGCGGGCGATCGCGATATGGCGCAGGGTGATGGCGTGAGCGGGCGGCGGGGTGCGGCGCGGGAGATCGTCGTCGCGGGCGGCGGGCTGCCGGGGCTGGCCCTCGCCCTCGCGCTGCGGCAGGCGCTGGGGGAGGGCGTGCGGGTCACGGTCTGCGACCCGGCCTTCGGCCGCAAGGAGCCCCTGCGGGACCTGCGGGCCTACGCGGTCGCGGCGGCCGCGCGGCGGATGCTGGAGCGCCTCGGAATCTGGGACGCGGTCGCCGCGGGCGCCCAGCCGATCCGCGAGATGGTGATCACCGACAGCCGCCTCGCCGATCCGGTGCGGCCGACCTTCCTGACCTTCGAGGGCGAGGTCGCGGAGGGCGAGCCCTTCGCCCACATGATCGAGGGTGGTGGCCTGGTCGCGGCCCTGCGGGAGGCCGCGGCCGCGGCGGGCGTGGTGCTGGAGGGCAGCCCGGTCCTCGCCGCGACGCCCGAGACCGACCGCATCGTCGCGCGTCTGCCGGATGGGCGGCAGATCCGGGCCGACCTCGTCGTGGCGGCGGACGGCGCGCGTTCGCGCCTGCGCGAGGCTGCCGGCATCGGCTGGGTCGGCTGGTCCTATCCCCAGTCGGGCATCGTCGCCACGGTGGCGCATGAGCGCGACCACGAGGGGCGGGCGATCGAGCACTTCTTGCCCTCCGGCCCCTTCGCGGTGCTGCCGCTGCCCCCCGGCGGGTCGCTGGGCCATCGCTCCTCGATCGTCTGGACCGAGCGCCAGGCCGAAGTGCCGGCGCTCCTCGGCGGCGGGCCCGAGGAGGCCTTGATGGAGGTCGAGCGGCGCTTCGGCCTGGGCCTCGGCCGCATCGCCCTCGAATCCCCCTTGCGGGCCTATCCGCTCTCCTTCGGCATCGCCCGGCGCTTCGGCGCGAAGCGCCTGCTGCTCTTGGGCGACGCCGCCCACGTCATCCACCCGATCGCCGGCCAGGGCCTGAATCTCGGCCTGCGCAGCGCCGCCGCCCTGGCGGAGGCCCTCGCCGACACGATGCGCCTCGGCCTCGACCCGGGCGGTCCCGAAGCCCTGGAGACCTACGAGCGCAGCCGGCGCTTCGACACCCTGGCGATGGGGGCCGCCACCGACGGCCTCAACCGCCTGTTCTCGAACGACGCCCTTCCGGTCCGCCTCGCCCGCGACTTCGGCCTCGGCCTCGTCGACCGGCTTCCGGGGCTGAAGCGGATGTTCATCCGCGAGGCGGCGGGGTTGCGGGGGCGGCAGCCGCGGTTGATGCGGGGGGAGGCGCTGTAGGCGAACGAGGGCATTGCCCTCGTCCGCGTCGACCTCGTCCAAAATCCCGGCGCGGTCAGTCAGCGCAGATCGGCTACGTGCCGCACGGCGAAATGTGTCAGCTCCGTCAGCGTCGCCACCCCGAGGCGCTGGCGCAGGGCCGCGCAGGAATTGGTCACGGTCTTGTAGCTGACCGACAGATCCTCGGCGATCGCCGCGTAGCCCCGCCCTTCCGCCAGCAACGCCAGGATGCGGCGCTCGCGCGGGCTCAACGCCTCGAGCAGGGAGCGGCGCGGATCGGCCTGGAGCAGGGCGACCTCGGTGGCGAGCGGCCCGTCGAGGTACGGGCGACCGGCCCGGACCTGCTCGAAGGCCCGCACCAGGTCGCCGGCGGGCGCGTCCTTGAGCACGTAGCCGACGGCGCCCGCGGCGAGCGCGCGGGCCACGATCGCCGGGTCGGCGTGCATGCTGAACACCATCACGCGGGTGGCCGGCGCCCGCTTGCGCACCCGCCCGATCAGCGCGAGGCCGGCGAGGTCGCGGCCCGGGAAGGCGAGGTCGATCACCGCCACGTCCGGGCGGTGGCGCAGGATGGCGCGGTAGCCCTCCGGGAGGCTGGCGGCCTCCCGCACCTCGGCGCCGGCATCCTCCAGCAGGCGCCGGGCGCCGCGCAGCACGATCGGGTGATCGTCGACGACGACGACGCGGGTCACGGGGCCTCCTCCTCGCGGGCTTCGTGGCCGGCCGGGAGCACGATCCTCAGGGACGTGCCGGGCTCGCGCGGCACCAGGGCGAGCCGGCCCCCCAGGGCCTCGACGCGCTCGCGCATGCCGGCGAGACCCCGTCCCTCGCCCAGATCCTGTACCCGATCCTCGGCCAGGCCGCTCCCGTCGTCGTCGACGGCGAGCCGCAGGCTGCCCTCCTCCTCGGCGACCTCCACCGTCACCCGCGACGCCCCGGCATGGCGGAGCGCATTGGTCAGCCCCTCCTGCACGCAGCGATAGATCGTGAGGTCGACGAGGTCGCCGTAGCCGGCCTTCAGGGCTGCGAAGCGGCCCTCGACCGCCATCTCCGGGTGGTGGCGGGCGGCCTCCCGCACCAGGAGTTCGAGGCAGCGGCTCAAGGGGACCTGGCCGAGGCCGGCCGGGCGCAGGCGGTTGAGCAGGGCCCGGTTGATGGTCTGCACCCGCTTGACGATCGCCGCGATGTCGTCCGTGCGCTGGATCAGGCGGGCTCGGGCCGGCTCGTCGAGGGTCGCGGCGATGCGGGCGATCGAGGAGGAATTGGCTTCGAGCGCGAACAGGCACGGGCCGAACTCGTCGTGCAGCTCGAGGGCGGTGCGCCGGCGCTCGTCCTCCTCGGCGGTCATGACGCGGCGGTGAAGCCGCAGGTTGGCGGCCCGCGCCGCCCCGAGCGCCTCGGCGAGCCGGTTGAAGCGGGTCGCGATCACCGCGAGTTCCCGCGTGTCGGGCCGGCCGACCCGGGCGCCGTAATCCTGCTGCTCCAGCCGGGTCAGGCCGGCGGCGAGCTGGGCGAGCGGGCTCAGGATCCGCCCGAACGCGACGTAAAGGATCGCCAGCATGGCGAAGCTCAAGGACAGGCCGGTGAGGCCGAGCGCCAGGGCGTAGCCCCAGACCTCGTCGATCTCGTCCGAGGGCTCCGCGGTGACGAGCGCGGTGCCGATGCGCGCCCCGCGCAGCATCAGCGGCACCTCGTGGCTCTGCGCCGGCGGCGCGATCAGGCGGGCGAACCAGGCCGGCGCCCGTCGCGCGCCCTCCCGCTGCGTCCCGGTCCCGACCGGCTGGTGCGCGGCGTCGAGCAGCGCCACCCGGACGTGGCGCAGGCCGCGGAAGCGCAAGGCGAGGGTGCGGAACAGGCCGGGGAGGGGCGCGTCCTGCATGGCCTGCAGGGTCTCGGCCACCAGCGGCTCGACCACCGCCATCGAGGCCGCGGTCTCGACCTCGGTGGCGGTGCGCGCCTTGTGGATGATGACCGCGCCGGAGATCGCCGCCGCCACCAGATTGATGAGGACGACGACCACCATCAGCCGCGCCCGCATCGGGCGGCCGGACCAGAGGGCGGGCACGAGCCGTCGCGGGGCGGTGTCGTCGGGCAGCGGCTCGGTCAAGGGAGGCGGCGAGGTCGGGCGCAACGGGCTCTCGGGGGGAGCGGGGGGATCCCGCGATGGGCAGGCTGCACGGAGAAAAGAAGAAGCGCGGGATCCCCCTCTTCCGCAGGGGAGAGGGGGATCCCGCGCCGTTCCGGTCCCGAAAGCATCCCCGGGCGGCCCTGCGCGACACGAGCCCCGCCGCGGGGCCCGTGTCAATCGGGCGGACGGTCCTGTGCCCGCCTACCAGGTCATGCGCACGCCGCCATAGACCGAGAGCGGCTGCACCAGGGTGGTGGTGCGGGGGTCGTTCAGCACGTAGCGGCCGGCGAAGTTGTCGTCGCGCTCCAGGAAGGTGCCGAAATTGGCGTAGCGGTTGTTGAACAGGTTGGTCACCAGGCCGAAGATCTGGATGTTCTGCGTCACCTGGAAGCTGGTATTGAGGTTGGCGGTGAAGTAGGCCGGCAGCTTGCGGTTGAGGTTCGACTCGTCGCCGCGGAAGTAGGACGACGAGAAGGCCTGCATGTTCATGCCGAAGCGCCAGAACGGCGTGATCGCGTAGTCGAAGCCGGCCTTGAACTGGTGGTCGGGGATCAGCGGCACCTTGTTGCCGGGGCGCACGCTGATGAGCCCGTCATCGGCGAGCGGGTTGTTGGGCGAGGAGAGGTCGCCGCGGAACTGGAAGGTGGCGTCGATCAGGGCGTAGTTGGCGTAGAGGCTCAGGCGCCCGGTGACGTACTCGGCCGCGACCTCGATGCCCTGGCGCTGCGTCGCCGGCACGTTGACGAAGTAGCCGCGCGCCGCGTTCCCCGGCACCGCGACCTGCAGGATGTCGTTGGTGAGATCGGTGCGGAAGGCGCCGAGCTTGTAGTTGAGAAGGCCGCCCTCGTAGAAGTTCGGGACCGAGCCGCGGATGCCGACCTCGTAGGTGCGGGCCTCGACTTGGCGGAGCGGCGGGTCGGCGACCAGCGAGTTCGGCAGGAGGCAGGGCCGGTCCGGGTTGGCGCAGGCGAGCTCGAGCGGCGTCGGCGCCCGGTTCGACTCGGAATAGCCGCCGTAGAGGGACAGCCAGTCGTAGAACCGGTAGGTCAGGCCGGCGACCGGGTTGACGCGGCTGAAGTAATGGGTGCCGGTGACGTCGGGCGAGAACCCGGTCTGGTCCTGGGTCGAGATGCGGGCGAAGTTCAGCCGCGCGCCGGCGGTGAGCGAGAGCCGGTCGGTGAGGTCGACGGTGTCGAGGGCGTAGAGGCCCATATAGAGGTTCGAGCCGGTGACCCCGCTCGGGGCGATGCCGAGGGCCGCCGCCGTGCGGATCGGGCCGACCCCGAGGCCCGGGATGGTGCCGTAGGTGGGGTTGAGCGGGTCCGTCGTGACGCTCAGGTCGGGGTTGATGACGCCCAGCGTGCTGCCCGACTTGAAGCTGTAATTCGCGACGTCGATGCTGCCGCCGACGATGAAGGTGTTGGGACGGTCGAAGAGGCGGTCGCGGTTGGTGGCCTGGAGCGTGCCGCCATAGCCGGTCGCCTCGGTCCGCACGGTGTCGTAGGTGCCGTAGGGCACGCCGGCCCGGAACGGGATCCGCTGGTTCTGGGGCCCGAGGATCAGGAACTGGTTGCGGAACTGCGCCTGGGTCTGGCCCGGGGCAGCCGAGAAGCCGTCATCCTCGAAGCACAGGTTGCCGCGGAAGTTCGAGCGCGAGCTGCAATTCTCGAAGTTGCCGTCGTTGCCGTCGACCACGAACTGGCTGAAGCGGCGGAAATAGGCGTTGCCCGACAGGTCCCAGGTCGGCGAGACGTTGACCTTACCGGTGACCTGGATCTGGCCGACCGCGGTGTCGATCGATTGCGGGTAGGTGAAGATCGCCCGCTGGTCGGTGCGGGTGAAGTCGACCGGCGAGGCGGCGGCGGCGCCGAAAAAGGTCTTGGCGCCCGAGGCGATGACGTGGAACTCGGAATCGAGGGTGCGGTGGCCGATATCGGCATAGACCCGGCCGATCTCCGAGGGCGACTGGTAGCGCCAGCCGGCATCGCGCAGGCCCTCGCCGGCGAAGTAGAAGCTCCAGGGGCCGATCACCTCGCCGTATTGCAGGGTGCCGAGGATGCGGCCGTCCGAGCCGCCCATCACCGAGACTTCTTTGCCCTGCCAGGTGAAGCCGTTCTTCATCTCGATGTTGACCGCGCCGCCGAGCGCGTTGAGGCCGAAGATCGGGTTGCCGGTGACGATGTCGATGCGGTTGATCGCGACCTGGGGGATCAGGTCCCAGTTCACCACGTCGCCGAAGGCCTCGTTGATGCGGGTGCCGTTCTGGTAGACGGCGAGCCCCTGCGGCGCGCCGAGCAGCGGCGAGGCGTCGAAGCCGCGATAGGTCAGGGTCTGGCGGAAGCTGTTGCCCTGGCCGTCGGAGAGGCTCACCCCCGGCGTGGTGCGGGCCAGCGTGAAGGTCGGGTCGAGGGTGGCGCGGTCCTGCTCGAACTGCCTCGCCGTCACGGTCTCGACGGTGAAGGGGACCTTGGCGAGCGGCAGGGCGCCGCCGTCGATCCTCGCGCCGGTCCCGACGCCGCGCGTGCCGCCCGCGCCGGCCACCGGCGTCACCGGCACGACGTCGATCGTGTCGAGGGCGATGGTGCCCTGCGCCGCCGCCGGCGCGGCGAGCGCGGCCGAGACCAGCGCGGTCGTGACCAGAAGTCCCCAGCGCGACGCCACCATGTCCGACACACTCCCCAGCCGAATCTCTTGTGCGGCGGAGCACTGCGCGTCGCCGATGAGACGAGATAGCGAGCTTCGCCGTTCTGCCGCAATCCCGCCGCAGGGGGCATTGCACGGCTGGGTAGTTCTAGGGCAGAGTTAGCGCTTGAACGGCGCCCATAGTGACCTGGCGGCAACAGCTTCGAAGCCGGGAGTGACTTGCGACGGGAAGATTTGGCAATCTGATTTGCTTAATGCTCCTGGCCGATCGACTTTCCCGAGGGGCGGTCTCCGTTCAGGAGCGGGCGAGGGCGGCGACCGCCTCCGGCCCGGTCAGCGGCGCGCTGTCCCACTGTGCCGGCCGGTCGATCGCGTCGCGCAGCATCGCCTTGTAGACGTGGCGCGGCACCTCCTCGGCCCCGAACTGCGCGAGGTGGCTGGTCAGGAACTGGGCGTCGAGCAGCCTGTAGCCGCCGCGCTTCAGCCGGGCGGCGAGGTGGACCAGCGCCACCTTCGAGGCGTCCCGGGCGACGTGGAACATGCTCTCGCCGAAGAACGCCGAGCCGAGGGAGACACCGTAGAGGCCGCCGACCAGGAGGCGCGGCTCGCCGGCATAGACCTCGACGGTGTGGCAATGGCCGAGATCGAACAGCTCGCCGTAGAGCGCCCGGATGCGAGCATTGATCCAGGTGCGGTCGCTGTCGCGCCGCGGCGCGGCGCAGCCCTCGATCACCGCATCGAAATCGTGGTCGGTCACCACCTCGAAGCCGCCGTTGCGCACCGTGCGGGCGAGGCGCTGGCCGAGATGGAAGCGGTCGAGGGGCAGGATGCCCCGCTCCTTCGGCTCGACCCAGTACAGGGTCGGGTCGTCGGCATCCTCGGCCATCGGGAAGATGCCGGCCGCATAGGCCTTGAGCAGGATCTCGGCGGTGATCTCGACGTTCAGGCTGCCGTGCATCGACGGGGGTTCCGGGCGCATCGCGCGGGCGGAAACGAGTGTCCACCCGGCCCGGGCCTTGGCAAGGCGAGGGCCTCGCAAAGATAGGGCGCGGAGCCTGCCGCAACGAGACACGGCCCGCGGCTCTGGGCCGCGGGCCGCCCGCGCTGGAGACGGCGGCGTGAGCCGGAAATCAGCCCCGCCCGATCAGCCCCGCCCGATCAGCCCCGCCGAAGGGCCGCCGCGTCGGGCTGCGGCTGGCGCTTGGCGCGGGCGACCGCCTGGAGCGGGTCGGGCCGCGGGGTGACGGCGTCGAGGATGTCGCGGCCGAGCGCCTGGGCGAGGCAGGCATAGCCCTGGTCGCCCATGTGGAAGCTGTCGGAGGACAGCATGCCGGCGAGGAGGCCCGGATCCTGCCGGTTCCAGTCCTTCATCAGGGCGTAGCGCGAGAAGACCGGCACCTCGGCACCGTTCGCCACCGCCGCGACCAGGCCGACGAAGCGCTCGTAGCGGGCATGGTCGGGGATCGCGGGATAATATTGCTGGTCGAGGATGATCAGGTCGCTGCCGGCGGCGCGGACCAGGGCGATGCCCTGCTCGAGCCGGGCCCGGAACGCCGCCTCGCTGCCGCCGGTGATCGCGTCGTTGGTGCCGACCTGCCAGATCACCAGATCGGGCTTGGCCGGCTGCGCCAGGGCCTCGGCGAGGCGCGCCAGCGTCTGGTCCGCGGTCTCGCCGCCGATGCCCGCATTGGTCACGCCGACCGGGGTGCCGCGCCAGGCGGCGCGCAGGGACTGCTCCAGGAGGCGCGGATAGGTCCGGTCCGGCGCGGAGGCGCCGACGCCCTCGGTCGAGGACGAGCCGATGGCCAGCACCTGCACCGATTCGCGCCGCGCCACGTGGGCCTCGGTCACGCTGAGGCTCATCCGCTCCGCCGCCGGCGGCAGCTGCGCCGGGCAGGCCGCCGCGGGACGCGCCGCGACGAGATGACCGGCAATGATGGCCGCCGACAGGCAGGCCATCCGGCCCAGGTGAAACCGGAGAAGCATGGCAGTTCCGGACAAGGAGGGAGATGAACCGATTCGGTTCCGCATTGGTCGGGTAACATGCGCGTTACCGCCGATCTAGCCGAAAATGAAGCTGAGCCAAGATCAGCTCCGCTGCTCTGCTCGGCTGGTCAGCGAAACCGGTGACGATCGGCGAGAACTGCGCGGGTTCGACTCACCCGGGCTTAAGCTTGAGCGTTGGTTGCCGGGGAGCCTTGTCGCGGGTGGCGTCGGCCGTCATCCCTGCGCCTCCTCCGGAATCTCCATGTCCAGCAGCGCGGCGCTCAAGCCCTTGCCGTGGGCGTCGAGCGCCAGCGAGCGGGTGACGCCGCCGCCCAGGGCCTCCGTCAGCACGAAGTTGAGGGCGCCGAGGCGGGGCAGCGCGTAGCGCGTCACCTCGCCATGGACGATGCCGGCGAAATGGGCCCGCACCCGCTCGGCCGTCACGTATCGGTCGAGGCGCGGGTAATCGGCCGGGTCGTGGGCGATCAGCGAGATGTTGGCGGTGTTGCCCTTGTCGCCGGTGCGGGAATGGGCGAGCGCGCGCAGCTTCATGGTCGTCTCCCTCACGCCTCGATCATCCGCACGCTCGGCCGGGCGAGCGCGGCCGGCACCAGCACCGAGAGCACGCCGACCACCTCGCGGGCCGATTTCCACGCCCCGCCGCCGCCGGCCGGGCCGTTGGTGTAGAGCGTCTCCACCTCGTTGCCGATCCGCGCCGCCTCGGCGAGGCTGTCGCAGCGACCGGCGACGCGGATGCGCACCTCGTACGGCTCGGCCTCCCCGGCGCGTCGCGGGCCGTGCAGGGAATCGACGCCGATCAGGTCGAAGCGCAGCTCGCTCGCCGCGACCCCGGTGAGGCGCAGGCGCTCGCGCACGATGTCGAGGGCGAGGCGGCCCCGCGCGGCGGCGCCCGGCCCCGCATAGGAGATCTGGCCCTCGCCGATATAGGAGTCGATCAGCCCGACCGAGACCTTGAGGAGCCCGGTCGCCGGTGCGCCGCGCCCGCCGGTCACCCGCACCCGGTCGGGGCCGAGGGCCTCCATGGCGACATCGGAGAAATCCGCCACCACGTCGGGCTGCAGGTAGCGGGCGGGGTCGTGCACCTCGTAGAGCAGCTGCTCCTTGCAGGTGGCGAGGGTCACCGCGCCACCCGATCCCGGAACCTTGGTGATCTCGACCTGGCCGTCCTCGTCGACGATCCCGATCGGGAAGCCGAGCCGGGCGAGGCCGGCGACGTCCTTCACCCCCGGATCGGCGAAGTATCCGCCGGTGACCTGGCCGGCGCATTCGAGGAGATGGCCGGCGAGCGTCCCGCGGCCGAGGCGGTCCCAATCATCCATCGGCCAGCCGAAGGCGTGGACGAGCGGCGCGAGGAAGAGCGCCGGATCGCCGACCCGGCCGGTGATGACCACGTCGGCGCCGTGGGCCAGGGCCTCGGCGATCGGTCCTGCGCCGAGATAGGCGTTGGCCGAGATCGCCCGGTTGCCGAGGTCGCGCACCCGGCCGCCGGTCTCAAGGATCTCGTAGTCGCCGGCACCGACCGCCTCCAGCACGTCGTCGCCGATCACCGCCGCCACCTTGAGGCCGGAAAGCCCGAGGTCGCGGGCGATCGCCCGGGTCTTCTCCGCCGCGGCGAGGGGGTTGGCCGCCCCCATATTGGTGACGATGCGGGTGCCGTTGCGCCGGCAGGGCTCCAGCACGGCCCGCATCCGCGCCTCCAGCAGGGGGTCGTAGCCGGCGGCGGGATCGCGCAGGCGGGCCTGCTGGGCAAGCGCGATGGTCCGCTCGGCCAGGCATTCGAAGACGAGGTAGTCGAGGGCGCCGTGCTCGGCGAGCTCGATCGCGGGCTCGATGCGGTCGCCGGCATAGCCGGCCCCGGCGCCCAGGCGGATGCTCCTCATACGGTTTCCTCCTCTCATGCGGTGTCCTCCTGGGGCTGCGTTCGCCTCCGGCGCAGGGGCGCCGGCGCCCGTCCGGGCTCGGCCGGCGCCCCGCGGGTGCTGCGGGGGTCAGAGCGGGAAGACCCCGAAGGCGACGGCCGCGAAGGTCATCACCACGGAGGCTGCGAGCAGGAACGGGAAGGTGAATTTCTGGTGGTCGGCGAGGTCGATGCCGCACAGGCCGCAGACCAGGAAGGTCGCCGGGGTCAGCGGGCTGACGGGGAAGCCGGTGGTCATCTGGCCGAGCAGCGCGCCCTGCGCCACCTGCAGCGGCGGCACGCCGAGCTGGTGGCCGACCTCGGCCACCACCGGCAGCACGCCGAAATAGAACGAGTCCGGGTCGAACAGCATGCTGAGCGGCATCGAGACGAGGCCGAGCGTGAAGGGGATGTGCGGGGCGAGGCCGGGCGGCACGAAGGCCACCGCTCCCTGCGCCATCGCCTTCAGCATGCCGGTGCCCTGCATGATGCCGGTGAAGACGCCCGCCGCCAGCAGGATCGACGCCATCAGGATCGCCGCCTTGGCATGGGCGTCGATGCGCTGGCGCTGCGCGTCGACGCTCGGATAGTTGATGATGAGCGCGAGCGCCGTGCCGAGCATGAACATCAGCGCCGGCGGGATCTTCTCGGCCATCAGCACCATCGTGCCGAGCACCGCGACGGTGAGGACGAGGTTCGGCCAGAACCGGTCCGGCCGGCGCAAGGAGCGCTCCGCCTCGCTCAAGGCGCGTCCGCCTGCGGCGACCGCCTCCGTGGTGCCGGCCCCGGCCCGCTTCAGGCGGCGCTCCTCGCGCAGGCCCAGCCAGTACGAGACGGCGAAGATGAAGGCGAGGCCGACCGCCTGCACCGGCACGAGCGGCGTGAAGATGTCGGGGATCGGCAGCTTGAGGGCCGCGGAGGCCCGGATCATCGGCCCGGTCCAGGGCAGGAAGTTGACGCCGGCCGCCAGCGACGCCGCGCAGGCCAGGATGCGCCGGTCGATCCCGACCCGGTCGTAGAGCGGCAGCATCGCCGGGATCGTGATCAGGAAGGTCACCGCGCCCGAGCCGTCGAGATGGATCAGGAGCGCGAGCAGCGTCGTGCCGGGCACGATCCGGCTCGGCCGCGTGCCGACGGTGGCGAGGATCCTGTCGATGATCGGATCGAGCAGGCCGGCATCGCTGACGATCCCGAAGAACAGGATCGCGAACACGAACATGCCGACGACCGGCGCCAGGCTCTGGATGCCGGCGAGCACGAACTTGCCGGTCCCGAGCCCGAACCCGCCGACGAGGGCGGCGGCGACCGGGATCACGATCAGCGCCACGAGGGGCGACAGGCGCTTGGTCAGAATACAGGCGAGCAGCAGCGCGATCGTGCACAGGCCGAGCAGGGCCAGCATCGCTTCCTCCCAGGGTTCGGCGCTCGGATGTGGCGCCGTTGATGACCGGGGGATCACAACCCAGGGTCGGCGATCCGGCAATTGAAAAGATCGGATCGCCGCGATAACCGTTCGTTATGGATCTCAACCTGCGCCATGTCCGGGCCTTCGTGTCGGTCGCGCATCTGCGCAGCTTCACCCGGGCCGCCGCCCTCCTGAACCTGTCGCAGCCGGCGCTGACGGTGCAGATCCGCCGCCTGGAGGAGGCGCTGGCGGTGCGCCTCCTCGACCGCAACAGCCGCAGCGTCGCGCCGACCCGGGTCGGACGCGAATTGCTGCCAGTGTTCCAGCGCGTGCTGCGCGAGCTCGACAGCGTGGTGATCGATACCCGCGACCTCGCGGCGCGCCGCCACGGCACGGTGCGGATCGCGGCCCTGCCCTCGGTGGCGGCGGGCCTCCTGCCGGACGCCATCGCGGCTTTCCGGGCGGCGCATCCGCGGATGAGCTTCGTCGTCAAGGACGCGATCGCCGAGCGGGTGCTGGCGCTGGTGCGGCGCGAGGAGGTCGATCTCGGGATCACCGGCGGCGATGTGCGCGATCCCGACGTCACGGTGCTGGCCCGCGCGGCGGATGCCCTGCACGTGGTCTATCCCGAGGGCCATCCGATCGGGGATGTCGGGACGGTGACGCTGGAGGCCCTGGCCGAGCACCCGCTGGTGCTCATGGATGCCGAGACCAGCGTGCGCGCGGTGGTCGATGCCGCCTTCGTGGCCGCCGGCCGGCTGCCGGTGACGGCCTGCGAGGCGACCTACATGATGACGGCGGTCGGCATGGTGCGGGCCGGGCTCGGCCTCACGATCCTGCCGGGCTCCGCCCGCGAGATCCGGGCCGAGCCCGACCTTCGCTCCCGCCCGATCGCCGAGGCGAGCCTGTCCCGTCCGGTCTGCCTGATCGCCAAGGCCGGCCGCACCCTGCCGGATGCGGCCGAGGACTTCCTGGGCGAGCTGGTCCCGGCCCTGGCGGCGGAGCTGTCGGCCGTGGCGTGAACCGCATTGCGCGTCGTCCCGGCTTCCGCGGCGCGGCCCGGGACGACGGGGGGTCGTCCGCTCAGGGATGCGTCAGAACCGCACTGCCCGCGCCCGCTTCACCTGCGGGATCGCCTCGATCGCCCGCAGGAGGTCGGGCGAGACCCCCTCGTCGATGGCGGCGAAGCAGATCGCGTCGCCGCCCGGACGGTCGCGGCCGAGATGGAAGGTGGCGACGTTGACGCCGGCCTCGCCCATCAGCGTGCCGAAGCGGCCGATGAAGCCGGGCTGGTCGGCGTTGCGGATGTAGAGCATGTGCGGCGCCACCGCGGCTTCGAGGGCGATGCCGCGGATCTCGACGAAGCGCGGGCGCCCGTCCTGGAACACCGTGCCGGCGGCGTCGCGGGGCATGTCCTCGGCCTCGACCGTGACGTGGAGGCGCGAGGCGTAGGGCCCCTCGACCGTGGTGCGCGTCGCGGTCTCGACCTGGATGCCGCGGGCCCGCGCCACCTCGATCGCCGACACCATGTTGACGCCCTCCAGGAACGGCCGCAGCGCCCCGGTCACCGCGGCGGCGGTGAGCGCCCGGGTGTTCAGCTCCGCCGCCTCGCCCTCGTAGACGAGGCGGATGCCGTGGATCGGCGCCTCGGTGAGCTGGCCGAGGAACGAGCCCAGCTGCTCGGCCAAGGTCACGTAGGGCCGCAGGCGCGGCGCCTCCTCGGCGGAGATCGACGGGAAGTTGACCGCGTTGCGGATCGCCCCGTGCAGCAGGTAATCGCTCATCTGCTCGGCGACCTGGAGGGCGACGTTCTCCTGCGCCTCGGTCGTCGAGGCGCCGAGATGCGGCGTGCAGACCATGTTGGCATGGCCGAACAGCACGTTGGTCTTGGCCGGCTCCTCGGTGAACACGTCGAAGGCCGCCCCCGCGACGTGGCCGGATTCGAGGGCCGCGCGCAGGGCCACCTCGTCCACGAGGCCGCCGCGGGCGCAGTTGACGATCCGCACGCCGCGCTTGGTGCGCGCCAGCGCCTCGGCCGAGAGGATGTTGCGGGTCTTGTCGGTCAGCGGCACGTGCAGGGTGATGACGTCGGCCCGCCGGAGCAGCTCGTCGAGCTCGACCTTCTCGACGCCCAGCGCCACCGCCCGCTCAGGGGTCAGGAACGGGTCGTAGGCGATGACCCGCATCCGCAGCCCGATGCCGCGATCGGCCACGATGGCGCCGATATTGCCGCAGCCGATGACGCCGAGGGTTTTGGCGGTCAGCTCGATGCCGAGGAAGCGGTTCTTCTCCCAGCGCCCGGCTTGCGTCGAGGCGTCGGCCTGCGGGATCTGGCGGGCGAGCGACAGCATCAGCGCGATGGCGTGCTCGGCGGTCGTCACGGCGTTGCCGTGCGGCGTGTTCATCACGATCACGCCGCGGGAGGTCGCGGCCGGCACGTCGATCGTGTCGACGCCGATGCCGGCCCGGCCGATCACCGAGAGCCGGCCGGCCTTGCCGAGCAGCGCGGCGGTGACCCGGGTGGTCGAGCGGACGGCAAGGCCGTCATACTCGCCGATGGCGGCAGCGAGCGCCTCCTTGTCCCTGCCGAGTTCCGGGCGGAGATCGGCCTGGATCCCGCGCTCGCGGAAGATCGCGACGGCGGCGGGGGAGAGGGTGTCGGAGATCAGGACTTTTTTGATGGGGGTGGTGGGCATGGCGGCCTCGAACGGGTGTGCGCCATCGCCCCGCGGGGGAGCGGGTCGGTCGGGGGCTCTCGCGCGGAACACCGCGTCATACCATCGGCCCAGGATGCTGACGCATCGACTCGATCTCGGGCAAGGCCGAGATCGACGGGGCCGATGATCCATCTCGAATTTTCGACGCCAAGCCCAGAAGTCCGGGACCTTGGGCTTGACGAAAATTCGAGAACGGAACCAAAGGTCGTTTTCATCGACCTTTGGTATCGCACGTCTCCGTTCGCGCCGCCTTTCGAGGAACGCGCACTTCCCCTCTCCCGTGTGGGAGAGGGGATCCCGCGCCGGTCTCGTGAGCGGGCGCGCGGTAGGAGATGTCGATCGACGCGGTATGCCGACGAACCAAGCCTCTGCCGAAGCCGGCTCCCAGTTGCGCGGGGCTCCGGCGCCAATGTACGGCGATGGTGGGCTTGTCAGGCCGCCTGGGTCAGGCGGGCCTTCTCCTGGGCGAAGGCCCAGTCGAGCCATGGCGTCAGGGCCTCCAGGTCCGAGGCCTCGACGGTGGCGCCGCACCAGATCCGCAGGCCCGGAGGGGCGTCGCGGTAGGAGCCGATATCGAGGGCGACGCCCTCGCGCTCCAGGGCCGTCGTGATGCCCTTGGCCACGGAGGCCACGGCCTCGGGGCCGCGCCCGACCACGTCGGGATCGCTCACCACCAGGCAGACGCTCGTGTTGGAGGCGGTCGCCGGATCCTCGGCGAGGTTCGCGATCCAGGGCGTGCGGGCGACCCAGTCGGCGATCACGCCGGCATTGCGGTCGGCGCGCGCCCGCAGGGCGGGCAAGCCGCCGAGCTGTTCGGCCCAGCGCAGCGCGTCGATGTAGTCCTCGACGGCCAGCATCGAGGGCGTGTTGATGGTCTCGCCCTGGAAGATGCCCTCGATCAGCGTCCCGCCCTTGGTCATGCGGAAGATCTTCGGCATCGGCCAGGCCGGGACGTGGCTCTCCAGCCGCGCGACGGCGCGGGGCGAGAGGATCAGCATGCCGTGGGCGGCCTCGCCGCCGAGCACCTTCTGCCAGGAGAAGGTGACGACATCGAGCTTGGCCCAGTCGAGATCCTGCGCGAAGGCCGCCGAGGTGGCGTCGCAGATCGTCAGCCCCTCGCGGTCGGCGGCGATCCAGTCGGCGTCCGGCACGCGCACGCCCGAGGTGGTGCCGTTCCAGGTAAAGACCACGTCGCGGGTGCGGGTATCGACCGTGGAGAGGTCGGGCAGGCGGCCATAGGGCGCCTTGATGACGCGGGCGTCGAGCTTGAGCTGCTTGATCGCGTCGGTGACCCAGGTCTCGCCGAAGGATTCCCAGGCCAGCATGTCGACGGGGCGGGCACCGAGCAGCGACCACATCGCCATCTCGACGGCGCCGGTATCGGAGGCCGGCACGATGCCGATGCGGTACTCGGCCGGCACCTGCAGCACGCTGCGGGTGAGGTCGATGGCTTCCTTGAGTTTGGCCTTGCCGAGCTTCGCCCGGTGCGAGCGGCCGAGCGCCGCGTCGGAAAGGGCCTCGGGTGTCCAGCCGGGGCGCTTGGCGCAGGGTCCGGACGAGAAGAAGGGCGCGCGCGGGCGCGCCGCGGGGCGGGTCGTCATGCTGGTGTCCATCCTTCCAGATGGGCGCCTCTCGGTGGGGAGAGGTGTCCCGCCGACCCGCATGCGCCAGGCCGGACCCGGCGTCAACCCTGCGGCCGACCCGATCCCGGCGGCATCAGGCGCGCCAGGTGGGCGCGGTGGGCCGCGAGCGTGACCTGGAAGTCGGCGAGCAGAGCCTCGGCGAGCGCGGCGGTCGGCCCGTCCCCCGGGGCGAGGCGCTCTACGAGGACGCGCTGGCGCGCGACCCGGTGCTCGGCCTCGATGACGTGGCGCAAGGCCATCTCGAAATCCGTTTCGTGGAGCGGGTGAGCCGCTTGCATGGCGGGACCCTCCAGCCTCGGACCCGCCTGCCGGCGGGCGGGATCGATGGGCGGCCGGCCGCGACGGAACCGCCCGCACTATGGCACGGGCGGGCCCGCCCGGATAGGACGACGCGCGGCAGCGTGAGATGGGGGTGACATGGACGAGTTCGGGCGCGCCTTCGGGCTGGCGGTCGCGATGATCCTGCGGGCGGATCCCGATCTCGTCGCCATCGTCGGCCTGTCCCTGCGCGTCAGCCTCACGGCGGCGGGCCTCGGCTTCGTCCTCGGGGCGCCGCTCGGCGCTCTGCTCGCCGCGACCCGGTTTCCCGGCCGCGGCGCACTCCTCGTCCTCGTCAACGCGCTGCTCGGCCTGCCGCCGGTGGTGGTGGGGCTGGTGCTCTACCTGCTCGTCTCGCGCTCAGGGCCCCTCGGCAGCCTCGGCCTGCTGTTCACCCCCGGCGCCATGGTGATCGCGCAAGGGGCCCTCGCCCTGCCGATCGTGGCGGCGCTCTCGCACCGCACCTGCGAGGCCCTGTGGGCGGAGTACGGCGATTCCTTGCGGGTCGACGGGGTCGGGACGGGACACGCGGCCCTGATCCTGCTCGCGATGGCGCCGGCGCCCCTCGTCACCGCCTTCCTGGCGGCGTTCGGGCGGGCGATCGCCGAGGTCGGCGCCATCCTGATGGTGGGGGGCAACATCCGCGGCTACACCCGCACCATGACGACCAGCATCGCCCTGGAGACCAGCCGCGGCGACCTGGCGCTGGCGCTCGGCCTCGGGCTGGTCCTCCTCAGCCTGACGCTCGCGGTGAGCGCCGCCGCCTTCGGGATCAACCGCGTGGCGGCTTCGCCGCGCGGGTGATCATTGGCTCGGCATCGTGCCGGCGGGGAAGAACAGCTGCTCGCCCCCGACCTTGAACGACGCGATCGCCGCCCGGCCGCGCTCGGAGGTGAGCCATTCGTGCCAGATTCTGGCATCCGCCGCGTGGATCTGCGGGCGGGTCGATTGTGGGAACTTGGCCGGGTTCACCAGGATCGAGCCGTAGGGGTTGAACAGGGCGGGGTCGCCCTGGACCAGGATCACGAGGTTCTGGCGGTTCTTGAAGTTCGCCCAGGTCGCCCGGTCGGTCAGGGTGTAGGCGTCCATGGCGGCCGCCGCGTTCAGCGTCGGGCCCATGCCCTGGCCGAGCTCGCGGTAGCTCGCGCCGAGGCCGCGGGCCTCGAACCCGGCCTTCCTCCAGAGCCGCAGCTCGGTGCGGTGGGTGCCGCTGTCGTCGCCCCGGCTGGCGAAGGGCGCCGTGGCGCGGGCGATGCGGGCGAGCGCCTCCGTGGCGTCGCGCCCGCCCTTGATGCCGGCCGGGTCGGCGCCGGGCCCGACGATCACGAAGTCGTTCGCCATCACGTCGCGCCGGTCGAGGCCGTGGCCCTCGGCCACGAACTTGTCCTCGCCGCCCCGGTCGTGGACGAGGAGCGCGTCGGCATCGCCCTTGGCGCCGATGGCCAGCGCCTGCCCGGTGCCGACCGCCACCACCCGAACGGCGATGCCGGTCTCGCGCTGGAAGATCGGCAGCAAGTGGCCGAACAGGCCCGATTGCTCGGTGGAGGTGGTCGAGGCGAGCGTGATCGCCCGCTCCTGGGCCGCGGCGGGCCGGCCGAGGGCGGGCGCGAGGGCCAGGAGGGCGAGGAGGGCGAGGCGGCGTGGGATCGGGCGGCTCACGGGCGGGCTCCGGTGGGATCGACGCCAGCGATACCCCGCGGCGGATCGGCGACGCCAGGGCGTATCGGCTCCGACGCCGTCAACCCTTCGTCGCCGGCCCTGCCGCCGCGAGGCTGTTGGCGATGGTGGTGAGCATCGCGGCGGCCCGGGCGGCGGTCGCCGGTTCGTGCCCGTCCGCGGCCAGCCGCCGCTTGGTCTCGATCACGGTCTCGACCGCCTCGACCAGCGCGCCCGCCGGGACGAGATCGCGCTCGACGAGCGCGAGCATCAGGCTCTCGACCAGCATCAGGGCCGCCTGGCCGGCGGCGGCGTGGTGCCGCTCCATCCCGTCCGGATCCTCGCTCTCAGTGGCCGGCATCGTCGCCGCCTTTCCCATCGCCGCCGGTCCCGGCTTCCCGCGCTCCGACGAAGTCCGGGCGGTCGCGCTCGGCCATGTCGAGGAGCGGTCCGGCGATCCGCACCAGGGCGTCGAGGTCGCCGATCGTCACCCGGCGCCCCCGCATGGTGACGATGCCGTCCTCCCGGAAGGCCCGCAGCACCCGGTTGACGTGCACGTTCGAGATGCCGAGATGGTCGCCGATCTGCTCCTGGGTCATCGGCAGGTCGTAGGCCAGGGCGTCGGGCGGCAGCGTGCCCGAGCGGATCAGGCGGCCGCGGAAGTCGACCAGCAGCATCGCCAGGCGCTCGTCGGCGCTGCCGCGCCCGAGCCCGACGATCCAGTTGTGCAGCCGCCGCTCCTCCTCGATCACCTGCCACATGCAGCGGATGGCGAGGTCCGGGTCTCGCTCGTAGGCCTCGCGCAGGGTGCGGTGGTCGACCTGCTCGACCAGCACCTCGGACAGGGCCTGGACCGCGTCCGGGCTGTGGGTGACGAACAGGCTCTTCACCGCGAACAGGTCGCCGGGGAGGAAGATCAGGATGAACTGGCTGCGGCCGTCCTCCAGGGTGCGCAGGCGGCCGACCCAGCCCTTGCGCAGCCGGAAGATCGTATCGTTCGGGCTGTCCGCCTCCACCAGGAAGCGGCCGGACGGATAGAGGCGGCCCGAGCCGCTCATCGTCCGGTCGAGGGCCGCCTCGCCCCGGCGCAAGGATTCCAGGATCTCGGGCCGGTGCATCAGGTAGCGGGCGGAGTCGGGCATGACGGCGCAGGATCGGTCCGGGAGAGGCGTCGCAGGGACGGCACGGGGGGCTTAGGCGTGGCCGAGCCCCGCGGCATTCACCTGCGATGATCCTGATGCATACTGCGGCGGAGTTTATCGCCGGTTACGCAACCCGGCCGGGGCCGGCGAGGTCCGGGCGCCGCTCGCGGGTGATGCGGGCCGATTCCGCCGCCCGCCAGCGGGCGATCG
>NZ_LABZ01000005.1 GCF_001043955.1 Methylobacterium tarhaniae
GGGGTTAGAGGTGAGGGTGACAGGCTTCCGCCTGAAGCTGTGACCGTCGTGCCGGCAGCTCTAAGCTCAGCACTTTGCACGGCAGCGTGTCACCCTGCGCGATCGTCGATCGCCCCTGCCCTCTCCCGCTCCTCGTAGCGATACCGGGCAAGCCCGGCATGCCTGGCGAGGGGATCCCGCGCTTGACTGGATTGAGTTGAGGCGAGCGAAGGCAGGCTCAGCGCGGGCTTGCCCCCTCCCACGCCCTGAGCCGCACATAGGTCCCCGCCCGCGGGTCGAATCCCGGATGGTACCAGGGATCGGCGTCGAGCCGCGCCCCCCAGCGCGCCCGCAGGGCCGCCACCTCGGCCTCGTGGCGGGAGCGGGCCTCCGGATTCCAGCGCCGGCTCGCGGCCTCGTGGTGATAGAGCACCGCGCCCGGCACCATCAGGGTCCGGTATCCCGCCGCCTCCAGGCGTAGGCAGAGGTCGACGTCGTTGAAATCGACCGCGAAGGCCGCCTCGTCGAACCCGCCGACCGCCTGGAATTTGCGGGCCTCCACCGCGAGGCAGGCCGCCGTGACCGCCGAGACCCGGTGCGTCGCCCGGAGTGAGGCGAGATAGCCGGGCGCCGTGCCGGGGAAGTGGCGGTGGGCGTGGGTGACGAGGCCGCCGGTGCCGAGCACGATGCCGCCGTGCTGGATCCGCTCCCGCACATCGAGGAGCTTCGCGCCCACGGCGCCGACATCCGGCCGCAGGGCCTCCTCGGCCATGCGCCGCAACCAGTCGCCCCGATAGGCCACCACGTCGTTGTTGACGAAGACGAGGAGCCTGCCCCGTGCCTGCGCGGCAGCCCGGTTGTTCATCGCCGCGAAGTTGAACGGGCCGGGGCAGGGCAGCACCCGCACCCCCTCCCCCGCCAGCCGCTGGAGATAGGCGAGCGTGCGGGGATGGCGGCTGTCGTTGTCGCAGACGATGATCTCGAGGGAAGGCCAGTCGGTGTGGGCCCGGATGCTCTCGATGCAGGCCTGCAGCAGCTCGACCCGGTCGCGGGTCGGGATGATGAGGCTGGCGAGCAGCGGCACGGGCAGGTCGCGACGCAGGGCGAGGATGCCGCCCGAGGCCGCGGCCCGGCCCGACCCGGCGAGGTGGCGCTCGGCGAGGGCCCGGCGCGACGACGCCCAACCCTCGGGTGCGACCGCCGCGGAGGGCGACCAGGTCGAGAGCAGGCGCGGCAGGTGGCGCACCGCATGCGGGCTCTCGGCCGCGAGCCGCAAGAGCAGGTCGGCGGTCTCGGCGCCCGGAAGGGTGGGGTCGAGCCCGAGCCGGTCCAGCACTGCCCGGCGGATGGCGACGACCGGGCCGATGTAATCCGCGGCGAGCAGGTAGTCGGGGTCGAAGGCCGGGCGCAGCACCGGGAGTAGCGGCGCGGCGCCGGGCCCGGTCACCACGGCGTCACCGTAGAGGGCGCCGAGGCCGGGATCGGCCGCGAAGGCCTCCACGATGGCTCGGGGCGCTCCCGGGACGAGCCGGTGACCCGGCGCCGTCAGCACCACGAGCGCGGCCGCTCCGGCGCCGCCGGACAGGATCTCGGCCGGAGTCGCGATGCGCAAACCCGGCACCGCCTCGACCGTGCCCGCGGGGAGCGGCGGCGGCGTCAGGGCGTGGCGGGCGCCCCAGAGGATCGCGGCGCGGTCGCGCGCCCGCACCCGCTTGCCGGCAAGGATCGCCTTGGCGACCTCCCAGGCCTCGCCCGGGCGCTTCAGCGCCAGGAGCAGCCGGACGAGCCAGCGATGGGCGGGACCGGGCTGGCCGTCCGCGAAGCGCAACGCGTCGAAGGCCGGATGAGGCGGGAGCCTCATTCCAGTTCCTCCCCGAAGGTCGTGACCGAGAAGGCCGGGTGGTAATAGGGGTCGTCCCGGATCACCGCCCGCCAGCGCGCGGCGAAGCGGTTCGCTTCCGCCTCGAACCGGGCCCGGGCCGGACCGACGCTCGGACCGCGGCTGACCGATTCGTGGTGGGCCAGCACCGCCCGGGGAGTCCAGACCGATGTCCATCCCCTCTCCCTCAGGCGCAGGCAGAGATCGATGTCGTTGAAGTCGACCGGGAACGCCTCGGCGTCGAGGCCGCCGACCGCCTCGAACTTGTGGCGCGCCACGGCGAGGCAGGCGGCGGTCACCCCCGCGACCTCGTGCGCCACGGTGAGCCGGCCGAGATGGCCCGGCGCATCGGCGGGGCGGTTGCGCAGGATGTGCCCGGCCCGGCCGCCGAGCCCGACCACGACTCCGGCATGCTGGATACGGCCGCTGCCGAACAGGAGCTTGGCCCCGACCGCGCCGACCTGCGGGCGCAGGGCCTGGCGCACCATCGCGACGAGCCAGTCCGGGTGCAGCACCTCGATGTCGTTGTTGAGGAGCAGCAGGACCTCGCCGCGGCTCGCGGCGGCCCCGTCATTGACGAGGCGCGAGAAATTGAACGGCCCCGGCCGGTCGAGCCGGCGCACCCGCGGGTCCGACGCCCACTCGGCATAGAGGGCGGCCACGGCCGGATCGGTCGAGCCGTTATCGACGATGACGAGTTCGAGGGCTGGATAGGCGGTGTCGTGCAGGATGCCCCGCACGGCGACGCGCAGCAGGTCCGGCCGGTCGCGGGTCGGGACGATGACGGAGACGAGGGGCGGCGGATCGGGCAGCGGCCAGTCGAGGTCGAGAACGTCGCCCGTCCGCGCGACGACGGCCGGCGAGCCCGCGCGGCGCAGGGCCGCCGTCAGGTCCGCGGCGTGGCCGTCTGGATCCGGCGCCTCGGGCGCCGTGCGGCAGAGGATGCGGGGGATGCGCCGGATGCGGGCCGGTCCCGCCAGGGCCGCGGCGAGCAGGAGCGCGCGGGCGCCCTGCCCCGGCGCCCAGCCGACGCGCGTCACGAGATCCCTGGCGACCAGGAGCGGGCGCCCGGGATAGAGCGTGGTCAGGGCGAGGTCCGGGCTCCAGCCCGGCTTGAGGCACGGGCGCAGGCCGTCCGGCGTCTCGGCCTCGCTGTCGGCATAGGCGAGGTCGGCGGGCTCCGGGCCGGAGAAGGCGGCGGCGAGGTGGGTGAGTGCGTCGGGCGCGAGCTGATCGCCGGGGCGCAGGACGCCGACCGCGGCTCCCCCCGGCAAGCCGCCGGCGGAGATCCGCGGATCGCCGGGGAGGCAAGCGGGTTCCGGACCCTGCCAGTGCAGGGAGAGGCGCCAGTCGCCGTGACGCTGGGCCTGCAGGGAAGCGAGGGTGCGTCGCACCGCCCCCGCCTCCCCGGATGTCGCCTCGAGGATCAGGCCGAGGCGCGGCAATCCGGACGGCGCCCGGTCGAAGGCGGGCTCGAAGGGCCGCGCATGCTCGGCCTTCCAGACCGGGTACTGCGCGAGGGGCCTCACGCCGGCGGCGATACGCAGGGTGTTGCGCAGCCGGCGCGCATCGCGGCGCAGCCACTGATAGAGCGCGACCGGCAGCGTGTCCGGCCGCCGGCGCGCGCAGAGGGCGAGCACCGCCATGCGGGAGAGGAGTCGCGCCGACTCGATGCGGAACCCCTCCGCCGGGGCGGCGAGCAGGATCTCCTCGGTGCCGGGCGGGACCGGTCCGAGCCAGGAGGCGCGGCCGAGGACCGGGCCCGGCAGCAGAGCGTCCTCGTGGGTGCCGCCGGCCTGCGAGAAGCGCAGCAGCGGCCGGACAGGCACGGCGAAGCGGTCGAGGGCGTAGTCGAGGGCGAGCCAGCGCCCGGCCGTCGGCCGTTCGAAGATCAGCGCGCGGGTGAAGTCCGGATCGTCCGAGCGGGGGGCGATGCGGCAGGCGCCGGGCGCCGACCGCGCCGTCAACCGTCGGCCGGCGGCGGGGCGGCGGGCTTGCGCCGGGGCGCCCGCGCAGGCCTCGGTGCAGCGCCGAGGCCGACCTCGATCTCGAAATCCTTCGCCAGGGCGGCCGGCACCACGAACCCCTCCTCCACGACCGTGAAGGTGCCGCTGGCCTCGCCCGGCGGAATCGTCGCCACGGCCTGGCGGCTGCGCCGGCCGACGACCTGGGTCCCGTTCTTCACCGTGACCGTGACGGGGGCGGTGAAGCGGCCGGGGGCGCCACCGGGCCCGAGCAGGACCACGCCCTGCACGCCGACGGTGACGACGGTGCTGCCGCCTTCGGCCGGGCGGCACGAGCGGCTGAGCTGGCCGAGGCGGATCTGCGTCCGGACGGTGCCGCCGGCCAGGGTCTGGAGCGAGGAGCCGCCCTCGGTGATGTCGATGATCGGGCAATAGACGTCGTCGAGGCTCGGCGGCGCCTCCGGCGGCTTGGTGGTGCCGCCATACTTGAAGATGTTGGTGAAGGGATTGCCCTCGTCTGGCGGCGCCGCATTCTGGGCCCGTGCCGGGGCGGCGGGCGTGCCCAGCGCCAAGACGAGACCTAGGGTGCCGAGGCCGAGCGTGCGCAGACAACGAGCCGTCACAATCCTCTCCCGATCGATCACTTCAGGCTGTCGAAGCCGTCCTTGAACCCCTTGAGGGACAGGGGGATGCCCACCCCTTCCTCGGGAGTCTGGAAGACGATGAAGGTGGCCTGCTGGCCGGACTTGAGCTGGCTGATGAGCTTGTCGTCCATCACCACCTCGGCGACGCAGCCGGTGGAGAGGCAGCGCACGAAGGACGTGCGGCCGATCTCCGCCTGGTCGACCTTCAGGCCGAGGCCGGAGGGCAGGAGCACGCCGAGGGGCGCCACCACCCGCAGCAGGGTGCCGCGGTTGTCGGCGGTCTTCAGGACGATCACCACCAGGGAGAGGTTCGGCCGGTCCTCGGCGGCGACGTACTGCACCAGGGCGCATTGCTCGGCCTTGGCGCCGGCGGGCGTCTCGCAGCGCAGCTGCCAGTCGTTGAAGGTCTGCTTGACCGCGCCCTGCGCCAGGGCACCGGTGGCCGGCAGACCCAGCCCGAAGCCAAAGGCAAGACCGAGCCCGAGCCCGAGGGTGGCGGCCCGCACCCGGCGTCCGATCCGTCGCACGCTGTCTCCCACGCCGCTCACCGCTCCGCTGCCCCGGCTCTCCGCCGGCCCGGGGGCGTTCCGAACACGAGGCAGGGATGCTGTCAAGCCGAGGCGCCGGCTTCGGCCCGTCGCAACCGGGAACCCGAGCCGGCGAACCGGCTTAGCAGTGGGAACGGCCGAGCGACGCCCGCCGCCCGGCGACGTTAGAGGTTATGCACGGTTTCTGGTCCATACCGATGGGACGTGCCCCCGGCCGGGAGCCCGCGCCGTCCGGGACGATCGTCGATCGACCCCCTCCCCCTCCTCGCGAGAGCCGCCCGATGAGACTCGCCGCCACTTCCCTCGCCCTCCTGGTCCTGGCCGCAGGGCAGATCCCCGGCCACGCGGCCGCCCAGTCGCTGCCCGTCGACGAGACCACCTATGTCGAGCGCTCGCTCAACCGGGACGCGACGCTGACGGTCGAGCACCCGCCGGTCGCCCGCAACCCGCGCGGGCGCCGCGCCTCGCGCTCGGCCGAGATCGCCGGCTTCTGCCGCGACGGCGGGGTGATCCGGCGCCGGGGCGAGAACGGCGAGATCATCCTGCGCCAGCGCGAGCTCTGCGACAGCGTGGCGCCGCGGACCCTCTATCCGGGCCAGGTCGATCCGCGTCCGGCCTGGCCGGCAGAGCGCGTCGTGGTGGTGCGCACGAAGGGCTGACGGCTCGGTCTCGTACCAACGGCCCAGGATGCTGACGCATCGAGCCATCGATCCATCTCGAACTTTTCGATGCCAAGTCCAGAAGGATGCCAAGCCCAGAAGGATGCCAAGCCCAGTAGTCAGGGACCTTGGGCTTGACGAAAATTCGAGAACGGAACCAAGGGTCGCTTTCGACGACCGTTGGTCTCAGCCGTAGCGGTGCAGCTCGGTGCCGTGCCGCTTCAGCCAGGCTTCCGGCTCCTCGTAATCGGGGTAGAGGCCGGCGACCACGCGCCAGAACCGGTCCGAGTGGTTCATCTCGGCGAGATGGGCGACCTCGTGCGCCGCGAGGTAGTCGAGCACCGCGGGCGGCGCCATGATCAGGCGCCAGGAGAAATTCAGGTGGCCCGCGGCCGAGCAGGAGCCCCAGCGACTGCGGGTGTCGCGCACGGTCAGGCGCTTCGGCGTCCGGGCCAGGGCCCCGGCATGGCGGGTCACCGCCGCGGTCAGGTCGCGGCGGGCCTCGGCCTCGAGGAAATCACGCACCCGGCGCGCCACATGGGGCAGCCCGCACGAGACCGCGATCACCGGGGCGCCGTCCGGCGCCGTGGTGGCGACGGTGGGGCCTGAGGCGGTCGACCAGTGCAGGATGCGGTGTGGCACGCCGCGCAGGGGCACGGTCGCGCCCGGCACGAAGGCGACGCGCTCCGGCAGCTTCGCCACCCTGGCGGCGATCCAGGCGCCGTGGGAATCGGCGAAACGCTGGGCGGTGGACAGGTCGGTGCGTTCCGGCAAGGTGAGAACGATCTCGCCGGTGGCACTCGACACCCGCAAGGTGATGCGCCGGGCGGCCGCACGGCGGCGCACGGTGACCGGGTAGCAGGTGTCGGCGTGGATGACGGTGACGTGGGTGGGTTCGGGCGCCGAACGGCGCAGGAGCGCGACTCGCATGCCAGCCTTGTACCCGGGAGACCCGGAGCCTGTCAGCGGCCCGGTTCGTCGCGCGAGGCAGAGCAGGTGCTGGAACCAGGCGCGCAAGCGACGGGTCGGCGACGTCGTCATGCGGAGACGGCGCCGCCCGGGCGGCGCCGCGTCGGGATCAGGAGGCCTCGCGCAGGTCCGGAACCTGCTGCGTGCCCTGCATCTCGTGCATGAAGGCGGAGATGCGCGGCGCGATATGGGCGCGGAAGCGCGATCCGTTGAAGACGCCGTAATGGCCGACGCCCTTCTGCAGGTGGTAGAGCTTGCGCTCGGCGGCGAGGTTCGGCGTGAGGTCGTGGGCCGCCAGGGTCTGGCCGACGCCGGAAATGTCGTCGTTCTCGCCCTCGACCGCCATGATGGCGCAGTGGCGGATGGCGGTCGGATCGACGAGCTCGCCGTGATGGCGCATCTCGCCCTTCGGCAGGGCGTGCTCGACGAAGACGGTGTTGACGGTCTGGAGGTAGAATTCGGCCGTCAGATCCATCACCGACAGGTATTCGTCGTAGAACTCGCGGTGCTTCTCGGCCGAGTCGCCGTCGTTGCGCACCAGGTGCTTGAACATGTCCCAATGCGCCGTCAGGTGACGGTCGAGGTTCATGCCCATGAAGCCGGAGAGCTGGAAGAAGCCCGGATAGACCTCGCGCCAAGTGCCGGGATAGCCCGGCGGCACGACGGTGATGCAGTTGCGCTTGAACCAATCCGAGCCGCGCTCGGCGGCGAGGCAGTTCACGGCGGTGGGCGAGCGGCGGGTATCGATCGGGCCGCCCATCAGGGTCATCGAGGTCGGCACGCCGGGCAGGCCGTCGGCCTCCATCCTGGCGACCGCGGCGAAGACCGGCACCGAGGGCTGGCAGACGGCGATCACGTGCAGGTCCGGCCCGAAGGCCTGGAACATGTCGATCAGGTAGTCGATGTAGGTGTCGAGGTCGAAGTGACCCGCATCGAGCGGGACCATGCGGGCATCGGTCCAGTCGGTGATCATCACCTCGTGGGCCGGCAGCAGCGCCTCGACGGTGCCGCGCAGCAGCGTGGCGTAGTGCCCCGACATCGGCGCCACCACCAGCACCTTCGGCTGGGCCTGCAGCGTCGGACGCTTCAGGGCGCGGTCGAACTTGATCACCTGGCAGAACGGCTTCGACCACACGACCCGTTCGGTCACGTCCGTCACCGTGCCCTCGACGACGGTGCGGGGCAGGTTGAAGGCCGGCTTGCCGTAGCGGCGCGTCGTGCGCTCGAACATCTCGCAGGCCGCCGACACGGTCCGGCCATAGGGGGTGTAGGTGATCGGGTTGACGGGATTCTTGAACACGAGCTGCGTGGCGTCGGCGGCCGCTCGGGCAGGCGTCAACATCCAGTGCGCGGCTTCATACCAGAAATAGGAGAGATCCATGACGCCACCGTCCACGATTGACCCAGAGGCGCGCGCACCGCCGCCGGGAGACGCCTGTCCCGATTGGGAGCCAGGACAATAGATTACCGATATAGAAGGGCAACATCTGCGGAAATCCAAGGTGTCAAAAGGTGGAACTGTGCCCTTTTTACCTCAACTCCCACATGTGCCTTGTGCAGTGCGGCAAACGACCCGGCATCGCCGTGAGGCCGATCCTGATCCGGTTAATTCACCGTTCTAGGCAACGCACTGGACGGCGAAGGGTTTCCGGCGCATCGCCCTGGCCGGCGGGCCACGGCGCACTATGGTTTCGACCATGTTCGAACCCTCGCCGACCGACCTGGTGCGCGATGCCCGCCACCTGCGCCTCGACACCCTGGTGCGGCTGCGCTGGCTCGCGGTGGCCGGCCAGGGTGCGGCGGTGGCCGGGGCCCATCTGGGGCTCGGCCTGCCGCTGCCCTTCGGTTGGTGCTTCCTGGTCATCGCGGCCTCGTCGTGGCTCAATCTCACCCTGCGCATCCGCTACCCGGCGAGCCACCGGCTCAGCGACGACGCCGCGGTGCTGCTGCTGGCCTTCGACATCATCCAGCTCGCCGCGCTCCTCTTCCTCACCGGCGGCCTGCAGAACCCGTTCGCGCTCCTGTTCCTCGCGCCCGTGCTGATCTCCGCCACCGCCCTCCCCCCGGCCCGGACCCTGGCTCTGGGGCTCCTGGCGGTCGGGCTCTCGACGCTGCTCGCCCTCGTCTACCGGCCGCTGCCGTGGTTCGCGGGCGAGAAGCTCGAATTGCCGTTCCTGTACGTGTCGGGCGTCTGGACCGCGATCCTGCTCGGCACCGCCTTCACGGGCGTCTATGCTTGGCGCGTCGCCGAGGAGGCGCGCCAGCTCGCCCAGGCGCTGGCCGCGACCGAGCTGGTTCTCGCCCGCGAACAGCACCTGTCGCAGCTCGACGGCCTGGCGGCGGCGGCGGCCCACGAGCTCGGCACGCCGCTCGCCACCATCACGGTGGTGGCCAAGGAACTCGACCGCCAGCTCGGCCCCACGGCCTCCCCCAGCGTCGCCGAGGATCTGGCGCTGCTGCGCGACCAGGTCGAGCGCTGCCGCGGCATCCTCTCCAAGCTCACCTCGCTCGACGCCGACCAGGGCGGCTTCATCGAGACCATTTCCTTGAGCCACCTCGTCGAGGAGCTGGTGGCGCCCCAGCGCGCGCTCGGCATCGTGCTCGACGTGACGACGAAGGGCGAGGGCCCGGAGCCGGCCTGCCGGCGCAACCCGGGCGTGATGTTCGGCCTCGGCAACATCGTCGACAACGCGGTCGATTTCGCCGAAAGCTGCGTGGCGATCGAGGCGCGCTGGAGCCCGGACAAGGTCTCGCTGGAGATCCGCGACGACGGGCCGGGCTTCGCCCCGGACGTGCTGCTGCGGGTGGGCGAGCCCTATGTCAGCACCCGCAGCGCCGCCAAGGCCGCCTCGGACAAGGAGGGGCCGGACGGCGGGACCGGGCTCGGCCTCGGCCTCTTCATCGCCAAGACGCTGATCGAGCGGTCCGGGGCGCAGCTGAGCCTCGCCAACGCGGTCGATCCCTCGACCGGGGCAGTGGTGCGGATCGTCTGGCCCCGTCACGTTTTCGAGAGGGAGGCCAAAGGCCACCGAAACCCGGGCACGGGGGACGCCGCACCCCTGACGCAGGCGCGCGACGTTCCTATATAACGCTCTGAAGAGACTGACTGAAATTCGCGAGGAGCGTCGCCTGATGACGCAGTACGGAACATTGAGCCCGGAGGCCCCGGCCGGCACCATCCCGGAGGGCGACGCCCTCCTCAACCACGCCGACCGCAGCCTGCTGATCGTGGATGACGACAAGCCGTTCTCGACCCGCCTCGCCCGGGCCATGGAGGCGCGCGGCTACCGGGTGCACGTCGCCGAGAGCGTCGCCGAGGGCGTCTCGGCGGTCGAGGCGCAGCCGCCCGCCTTCGCGGTGATCGACATGCGGCTCGGCGACGGCAACGGCCTCGACGTCATCGCCCGCCTGAAGGAGCGCCGGCCCGAGGCCCGCGGCGTGATCCTCACCGGCTACGGCAACATCGCCACCGCCGTGACCGCGGTGAAGCTCGGCGCCTTCGACTACCTGGCGAAGCCCGCCGACGCCGACGAGATCCACGGCACGCTGATGGCCGAGCCCGGCGAGCGGGCCGACCCGCCCGAGAACCCGATGTCGGCCGACCGGGTGCGCTGGGAGCACATCCAGCGCGTCTACGAGCTGTGTGGCCGCAACGTCTCGGAGACGGCGCGCCGGCTCAACATGCACCGGCGCACGCTGCAGCGGATTCTCGCCAAGCGCGCGCCGCGCTGAGGTCGTGACGCGGGAGAACGAGGCGGGCCCGGCGCCGGGAGGTGCCGGGCCCGTCATGCTGTCGGGGACGATCGTCCGTCACCGGATGTAACGCCCGGATCGTTCCGCGTCGGGTCGGGACCGATATCCTTCCCGAGGTTGCAGGGAGGGTGACGCGATGAGCGACGACCTTCGGAAGTTCGGCGGCGCGATCCCGGATCTCTACGAGCGCGGCATGGCGCCGGTCATTTTTGCGCCCGCTGCCGTGGCGGTTGCGGCCCGCGTGGCGAAACTCGGCCCTGGCCGCGTACTCGAGACCGCCTGCGGCACCGGTCAGCTGACGCGGCGCCTCGCCGCGAGCCTGCCGGCCGGGACGGCGATCACCGCCACGGACCTCTCCCCCGCGATGCTGGAACGCGCCACCACAGGCCTGCCGGAGGGCTCGGGCGTCGCGCTGCGCCCGGCCGACGCCCAGGCCCTCCCCTTCGCGGATGCGTCCTTCGACCTCGTGCTCTGCCAGTTCGGTGTGATGTTCTTTCCCGACCGCGCCCGCGCGATGCGGGAGGCGGCCCGGGTGCTCGGTTCCGGCGGGAGGTTCCTGTTCACCACCTGGGACGGTCGTGAGACCAATCCATATGCCCAGGTCGCGGCCGATCTCGTCGTCGAGGCGACCGGCGAGACGGGGGTTTTCGGCCTCGCCTATGGCATGACGAGCCTCGACGAGGTCCGTGTGCTGGCGCAGGAGGCGGGGTTCACGGGCTTTCGCGCCGAGGTGGTCCGCCTCGCCGCGCCGGTGCCGGATCTCGGGCTGTTCGCGGCCGGACTGCTCCTCGGCAACCCGACCGCCACCTTGCTGCACGAGCGCGGCCTCGAGCCGGAGACGCTCGTGCCGGAGCTGGCACGCCGCCTCCGTGGGACGCTCGGCGAGCCGGCGACCGCCCGGCTGCAGATGCTGGTCTACGAGGCGGTGAAGCCCTGAGGCGGACCAAGCAGAGTTGCACGGCGCAGCAACGATGCTCAGACACCTGCCGGCCCGCCATCCGACCGCGGATCGTGCGTGGCCTCGACCCGCCCGTTGCCGGGGTGGCGCACCAGCAGGCCGGCATGGCCCAGCGAGTCGATGTAAGACCCGCCCAGCTCTTCGACCTCGTGGCCCATCCGCGACAGCGCCGCGATGCAGGACGACTCGAACCGGTCCTCGACCTTCACGGTCATCGATTCAGCGCCCCAGGTGCGGCCGAACAGGAAGCGCGGCGCGTCCACCGCCTCGGCGACGCCCATCCCGTACAGCGCGTAGCGGGTGAAGACCTGGGC
The DNA here is from genome assembly GCF_001043955.1 of Methylobacterium tarhaniae. GTDB lineage: Bacteria > Pseudomonadota > Alphaproteobacteria > Rhizobiales > Beijerinckiaceae > Methylobacterium > Methylobacterium tarhaniae. The sequence continues at coordinate 11,668 of NZ_LABZ01000005.1, forward strand.
CTGGAATTGCGGCTGCCCGTCGCCGCCCATGCTGCCGTAGGACAGCACCCGCCCGTCGGCGAGGACGGCCATGGCCGGGTTGAGGGTATGGAACGGCCGCCGCCCCGGCTCCAGCGGGTTCACGGCCTTCGGGTCCAGCGAGAAGGCGACGCCGCGATTCTGCCAGGTGAGGCCGGTGCGCGGCAGGACGACGCCCGACCCGAACTCCCAGTAGACCGACTGGATGTAGGAGACCGCGACGCCGTTCTGGTCGATCGCCCCCATCCACACCGTATCGCCGTCGCCGACCGGCCGTACCGGATAGGGCGAGGCCCGATCCATCCGGATCGCCGCGGCTTCCGCCTCCAGGCGCTCCGGCGTGAGGAAACTCGCGGGATCGTGGCGCAGGCGGTCGAAATCGGTCACCACCGCGTCGCGGATGCGGAAGGCGCGCTTCGTCGCCTCGATCAACCCGTGGTAATGCGCCGCCGTTTCGGGCCGGACGGCGCCCAGGCGCTCGTAGAGGCCGAGGATGATGAGCGCCGCGAGGCCCTGGCTCGGCGGCGGGCAATTGTAGACCGTCGCGCCCGAAAGCTTCAGCGACAGCGGCGCCCGCGACACCGCCCGGTAGCGCTCGATGTCGCTGCGGGTGACCGGGCTGCCGGCCCGCTCCAGGTCGGCGGCGATCTCGCGGCCGATATCGCCGCGATAAAAGTCCTCCAGCCCGGCATGACCGAGCTGCTCCAGGGTGGCGGCGAGAGCAGGCAGCTTTCGCAGGGTGCCGGCCTTCGGGATCTTGCCGTCGATCAGGAAGGTTTCTTTGAAGCCCGGCTGGTCGTGGAGCGTATCGAGTTCCTTCGGCACGTAGCGCGCCTCGGACGGAGACACCGCCACGCCCTCGCGGGCATGCCGGACCGCGTCGGAGAGGAGCAGGTCGAGGGGCAGGCGGCCGCCGAGGTCGCGGGCGATGTCCTGCGCCAGAGCCCAGCCGCCGACCGCGCCGGCCACGGTCAGGGCCGCGTCGGGCCCGCGCTCGGGGATCGCGTCGTAGCCCTGGTCGCGGTAGCGCCGGATCGTCGCGAGGCTGCCGGCCGGGCCGCAGGCCTCGATCGCCCGGACCACGCCGTTCGGGCCGCGCACCAGCCAGAAGCCGTCGCCGCCGAGGCCGTTCATGTGCGGGTAGACGACCGCGATGGTCGCCGCCATGGCGAGCATCGCCTCGACGGCGTTGCCGCCTTCTTCGAGGATCGCCCGGCCGGCCTCGGCCGCCAGGTGGTGGGGAGCCGCGCAGGCGGCGCGGGAGAAGACGGGGGTCTCGGGCATCTGCGAGCTTGGATGACTCTGGGCTGACGATGACGTCACGATATCGACGCGTGGGGTTGCGCGCGGTTGCGCCGGCCCGCCGGTTCAGGCTAGTCCCCGGAGCCATGAAACGATAGGCGCCTCTTCGCGCCGATCGCCCCGCCACACAGGACAAGGGTCAGGCCGCGTGCCCGCATCAGGATCCCTCAAGCCCCGCAGCGTCGTCACCATCCTCAGCATCATGGTGCTGGTCGGCGTCGAGGTGTTCGCGGTGGCGATCGCGGCGGGCTGGGCCCTGGCCGGCATCTTCGAGCTCGGCGACACCGTCGGGCACGTGCTGATGGTGCTGTTCAGCCTGTTCGCCCTCTACATCATGGTCCAGCTCTGGCGCCGGGCGACCAGCATCGAGCCGATCCGCTAGAGCGGCGCCCGATCACGTTGCCATCGAGCGCTGCTCCAGGTGTTTGATTTTGCCGCATTTTCTACGACGAACCGGTATCCGCTTCGTCGGAAAATGCTCTAGGGACGCAGAGATGATCGACCGTCGCACGCTGCTCGCCGGCGCCGCGCTCCTGCTCGGTACCGGCCCCGAAGTGCTGGCTGCCGCGCTGCCCCTCGGCCGGCCGGAAGCCTTCGGCTTCGACGCCCTCAAGGCCCGGGCGCGGGACCTCGCCGGCCGGCCCTATGCCGCGCCGGCCATCCCCGACCGCGACGTGCTGCAGGCGATCGACTACGACGCCCACGGCAAGCTGAAATACAAGCCCGACCACGCGCTGTGGGCGGACGGCCCGAGCGCCTTCCCGGTCACCTTCTTCCATCTCGGCCGCTATTTCCAGAAGCCGGTGCGGATGCACGTGGTCGAGGGCGGCCAGGCCCGCGAGATCATCTACGATCCGGCCGCCTTCGAGATGCCGGCGGACTCGCCGGCCCGGCGCCTTCCGCCGAATCCCGGCTTCGCGGGTTTTCGCTTCCAGGAGCGCCGCGGCGGCCCCCTCGACTGGCGCCGCAACGACTGGGTCGCCTTCCTCGGCGCCTCGTATTTCCGGGCGATCGGCGAGCTCTACCAGTACGGCCTGTCGGCCCGGGGGCTCGCCCTCGACACGGTGATGCCGGACAGGCCGGAGGAGTTCCCGGACTTCACCCATGTCTGGTTCGAGACACCGGCGGCGGAGTCCGACACCGTCACGGTGCTCGCGCTGCTCGACGGCCCCTCGGCCGCCGGCGCCTACCGATTCAAGATGCGCCGCACCAAGTCCGTGGTGATGGAGATCGAGGCGAGCCTGCACCTGCGCAAGGATGTCGGCCGCTTCGGCCTGTCGCCCCTGACCTCGATGTACTGGTTCTCCGAGACCGCCAAGCCCACCGCGGTCGACTGGCGGCCGGAGGTGCACGATTCGGACGGCCTGGCCCTCTGGACCGGCACCGGCGAGCGGCTGTGGCGCCCCTTGCGCAACCCGCCCCGCACCATGGTCTCGGCCTTCTCCGACGAGCGCCCCCGCGGCTTCGGGCTGATGCAGCGCGACCGCCTGTTCGACCACTACCAGGACGGCGTCTATTATGACCGCCGCCCCTCGCTCTGGGTCGAGCCGCTCGGCGACTGGGGCAAGGGTAGCGTGCAGCTGGTCGAGAACCCGACCGACGACGAGATCCACGACAACGTGGTGGCGATGTGGGTGCCGGCGGAGCCCGCCCGCGCCGGCACCTCGCACGACCTCGCCTATCGCCTGCACTGGGTCGCGGACGAGCCCTATCCGAGCAACCTCGCCCGCGTGGTCGCCACCCGGGAGGGCAATGGCGGCCAGGCCGGCACCGACCGGCCGAAGGGCGTGCGCAAGTTCGTGGTCGAGTTTTTGGGCGAGCCCCTGGGACGCCTGCCCGCGGGCGTGAAGCCGGAACCGGTGCTCACCACCTCCCGCGGCACCTTCCCCCTCGCCCGCACCGAGGCCGTGCCGGACGACGTGCCGGGCCACTGGCGCGCCGAGTTCGACCTGGCGGTGACGGGCGCAGAGCCGGTCGAGCTGCGGCTGTTCCTGCGCCGCGGGGATGAAATCCTGAGCGAGACCTGGACGTACCAGTACATCCCGGCGGCGTGAGCCTGCCTCGGCGAGTTTCGCTCGCTCCATCGTCATCCCGGGGCTCGCCATAGGCGAGAACCCGGGATGACGCGGTGACGCGCAAAGGTAAGCGACTCATTGTTCTTGAAGAAGAAAGCCCCGCGACTCGCGCCGCGGGGCTTCTCTTTTCGTCATGCGGTCGGGCCGTTTCAGCCCACCTGCACCTGCCAGATCTCCTCGGCATATTCCCGCATCGTCCGGTCCGACGAGAACCACGCGGTGCGGGCGGTGTTGAGGATGGCCGAGCGCCACCAGGTCCGGGGCCGGCGCCAGGCCGCGTCGACCTCGCGCTGAACGCGCCAGTAATCGTCGAAATCGGCGGTGAGCAGGAAGCGGTCACCGTGGGTCAGTTCGTCGACGAGGGGACGGAAGCGGCCCGGCTCCTCGGGCGAGAACCCGCCCGCCGCGATCAGATCGAGGGCGCCGCGCAGGCGGGGCGAGGCCGCGATGGCCCGTCCCGCATAGCCGGGCTGGCTCTGCGTGCGCTGGACGCCGGCCGCGTCGAGGCCGAAGATGAAGATGTTGTCGGGACCGACATGGTCCTTGATCTCGATATTGGCGCCGTCGAGCGTGCCGATGGTGAGCGCGCCGTTGAGCGCCAGCTTCATGTTGCCGGTGCCCGAGGCCTCCAGGCCGGCGGTCGAGATCTGCTCCGACAGGTCGGCGGCCGGGATGATCGATTCGGCGAGGCTCACCGAGTAGTTCGGCACGAAGGCGACGGTCAGGCGCCCGGCCACGTCCGGATCGGAATTGACGCGCTTGGCGACATCGCTGGCGAGCCGGATGATCAGCTTGGCCTGGTGGTAGCTCGGCGCCGCCTTGCCGGCGAAGAGCTTGACCCGGGGTGTCCAGTCGCGGTGCGGCTCGGCCTTGATCGCCTGGTAGAGCGCGACCGTCTCCAGGATGTTGAGGAGCTGGCGCTTGTATTCGTGGATGCGCTTGATCTGGACGTCGAACAGCGCCTCCGGATCGAGGGTGATGCCGGTGCGCTCTTCCACCACCCGGGCGAGCGCCTCCTTGCGCTCACGGCGCACCGCCGCGTAGCGCTCCTGGAAGCCGGCATCCTCGGCGAAGGCCGCCAGCCCCTCGAGGTGGCGCGGATCGTCGAGCACCTTCGGGCCGACCGCCTCGACGGCGAGCCGGGTGAGGCCGGGATTGGCGTTGTGGAGCCAGCGGCGGAAGGTGATGCCGTTGGTCTTGTTGACGATCTTGTCGGTGTCGAGGGCGTGGAGCGGCGCGAACACCGTCTGGCGCATCAACTCGGTGTGGAGCGCCGAGACACCGTTGACGCGGCGTGCGCCGAGGAAGGCGAGGTGGCCCATCCGCACCCGCTTGCCGTGGCTCTCGTCGATCAGCGAGACCTCGGCGAGCTGCTCGACCGAGGCGCCGTGCTTCGACACCTCCTCCAGGTGCATCCAGTTGATGAGGTAGATGATCTGCATGTGGCGCGGCAGCAGCCGCTCCATCAGCTCCACCGGCCAGGTTTCCAGGGCCTCCGGCATCAGCGTGTGGTTGGTGTAGCCCAGCGTCTGGGTGGTGACGTGCCAGGCATCCTCCCAGGACAGGCCGTGCACGTCGACGAGGAGCCGCATCAGCTCCGGCACGGCGATGGCCGGATGCGTGTCGTTGAGCTGAATCGCCGCGTGGTCGGGCAGCGAGCGCAGGTCGCCGCGCTCGGCGACATGGCGCCGCACCAGATCCTGCAGCGAGGCCGAGGTGAAGAAGAATTCCTGGCGCAGGCGCAGCTCCTGGCCGGCCGGCGTGCCGTCGCTCGGGTAGAGCACCCGCGAAATCGCCTCGACCCGGGCGCGCTCGGCCACGGCGCCGACATGATCGCCGGCATTGAAGCGGGCAAGGTCCACGGGCTCGACTGCCCGGGCCGCCCAGAGGCGGAGCGCGTTGACGTGCTTGGCCCCGCGGCCGATCACCGGCGTGTCGTAGGGCACGGCGCGCACGGTCTCGGCTGGGCGCCAGACCCGGCGCAGGGTGCCGTCCGGCTGGATGCTCATCGCCACGTCGCCGCCGAATCCGACCTCGCAGGCGGCCTCGGCCCGCTCGAACTCCCAAGGGTTGCCCTCGGAAAGCCAGGTCTCCGGCACCTCGCGCTGCACCCCGTCCTCGATCACCTGCCGGAACAGGCCGTGATCGTAGCGGATGCCGTAGCCGTAGGCGGGAATCGCGAGGCTCGCCATGCTCTCCATGAAGCAGGCGGCCAGCCGCCCGAGACCGCCATTGCCGAGCGCCGCATCGGGCTCGGCACCCGCCACCGCGTCGAGGTCGACGTTCAGCCCGGCGAAAGCCGCCCGCACGGTCTCGGCGACGCCGAGATTGCCCATCGCGTCGGAGAGCAGGCGCCCGATCAGGAATTCGAGGGAGAGGTAGTGCACGCGCTTGGGCGGCACGATCCCGGCGGAGATGGCGCTGGCGGCGACCGCACGGTCGCGCAGGGCCAGGGCCGTGGCCACGAACCAGTCGCGGTCGCGGGCGGTGGCGGGAGTCTTGCCCAGGGCGTAGGCGAGCTTGGCGAGGATCGCGGTGCGCATCACCGTGACCTCGTCGCCGGCGGGCGCGGCGGGCGCGGCCTGCGGCATCCAGGAGCGCGTCGAATCCACGGCTTGCGGGGCTTGCGCATCCCGCGGAGCGTCTTCGCGCTGGCGACCGGACAGAACAACTTCGTTCAGCACCTTGGAACCCCCTTCCCTGCCGCAGGTCTCTCGTCGCTGCAGCGCGATCTCCCGTCGCGTGCCGTGCAGCAAACCTTCGGCCACGGCAGCATCGTGTGGCTGTGAAACGGCGATGTCGAGACGCCGGGACAAGCTTGAGCGTTTGGTGGACCGCGTGTGGCTGTCCCGACACGTCTCATGGAAACAAGACTTGATTTTGGCGAAGCGGCCTGAAGCGAGTGTGAACGCGATCGAGACCACCTGCACGAGGGACCTTAGGGTTAATCGATACCCTAGGGGAAGTGCCAACCGTCAGGGCAGGGCTGCACCTTGGATCTAACCCTTCGACGGCGATGGACCGCTCTTCCGGCGGACCACCAGGCTGCGTCGCCCCTGGCTCGGGCGCGGCTGCGCCCTCTCCCCGCCCGTGTCGTCATGATGATGTCGTGGCCGCCGGTGATGCAGTGTTGCCACGTTGGTGGACCCGCGCATGTGGGCGCGGGAACCGGATGCGACGAGGCGGCTTCCCCGGGTGGGCGCCGCCGCGGGCGCTCATATAAAGGCCGCCGCCCACCGGCTCAACCCCGGCGCTCCCGGCCGATCGCGAGGCGGCCGGTGCGTCGCCCCCCCGACCATTACCCGATGCCGCAGGGTTTCGTCGCGAAACCGGCGGCCACATCTCCGCGACCATGGCCCAGGAGCCCCGCATGACCGAGGACGCGACCCCCGAACGCCTGCTGGCGGGCGAGCTGTGGTGGAAGGCGGGGGTCGTCTACCAAGTCTATCCGCGCTCGTTCCAGGACACGAACGGCGACGGCGTCGGCGACCTGAAGGGCGTCACCGCCCGCCTCGACTACCTGGCCTGGCTCGGGGTCGACGCGGTGTGGCTGTCGCCGGTCTGCCGCTCGCCGATGGCCGATTACGGCTACGACGTCTCCGATTACTGCGACATCGACCCGCTCTTCGGCACGCTGGCCGATTTCGACGTCCTGGTGGCCGAGGCGCATCGCCGCCGCCTGCGGGTCATCATGGATTTCGTGCCGAACCACACCTCGGAGGAGCATCCGTGGTTCCGCGAGGCGCGGGCGTCCCGCGACAACCCGAAGCGCGACTGGTACATCTGGCGCGATCCCGCCCCCGATGGCGGTCCGCCGAACAACTGGATCAGCAATTTCGGCGGCCCGGCCTGGACCCTCGATCCGGCGACCGGGCAATACTACTATCACGCCTTCCTGCGCGAGCAGCCGGACCTCAACTGGCGCAATCCGGAGGTGCGCCGGGCGATGCTCGACGTGCTGCGGTTCTGGCTCGACCGCGGCGTCGACGGGTTCCGGGTCGACGTGATCTGGCACCTGATGAAGGACGAGAGCCTCCGCGACAATCCGGTCAACCCGGATTACCGGCCGGGCGAGCCGGAGATCAACAGCCTGGTCCAGCTTCACTCCGCCGACCAGCCCGAGGTGATGCAGGTCATCGCCGAGATGCGGGCGGTGCTGGAGGAGTACGACGCGCGGGTGCTGATCGGCGAGATCTACCTGCCGCTGGAACGGCTCGTGGCCTATTACGGCGTCGATCTGTCGGGCGCGCACCTGCCGTTCAATTTCCAGCTGATCCAGACGCCCTGGCACGCCGAATCCGTGGCGCGGCTGATCGCCGACTACGAGGCGGCCCTGCCGGCGGGCGGCTGGCCCAACTGGGTGCTGGGCAACCACGACCAGCCCCGCATCGCCGCGCGGGTCGGCGATGCGCAGGCCCGGGTGGCCGCCGTTCTGCTCCTCACCCTGCGGGGTACCCCGACGCTCTATTACGGCGACGAGATCGGCTTAAGCCGGGTGCCGATCCCGCCGGAGCGCTTGCGCGACCCCTGGGAACACAACGAGCCCGGCCGCGGCCGCGACCCGGAGCGCACCCCGATGCAGTGGGCGCCCGGCCCGCAGGCGGGCTTCTCCACCGTCGAGCCCTGGCTGCCCCTCGACCCCCAAGCCCAGACCCGCAACGTCGAGGTGCTGCGCGATGATCCCGCCTCGATCCTGACCCTGCACCGTCGCCTGATCGCGCTGCGGCGGGACCACCCGGCGCTGAGCATCGGCGCCTACCGGGCGATCTCGGCCTCCGGCGACGTCCTCGTCTACGAGCGCCTGCACGGCGACGAGGTCGTCCGCGTCGCCCTCAATTTCGGGCATGAAGCTTGCCATGTCCCGGTGCCGGGCGAGGCCGCCTGGGAGGTCATGCTGTCGAGCGCCGGCGGCCGGCGCGGCGAGGGCTCGCAGGACGGGCGCTTCGCACTTGCGGGAGACGAGGCCCTGATGCTCATCCGGCGCGCTCCGGCGGCGAACGGCTGACGCGGACCTTTACCCGCCTAAGCTCCGAGCCCCGGCTGGTACAGCTCCGGGAAATCACGACAATCGGAGTTTTTGCTTTCCGTTAATCAAATTCGTCTTGCCACTCCCGCCCGACATGATATTGTGCAGTGCACTGGAACCGAAGCGGGAGTGGCGCGTTGACGACGCAGTTCGCCGCGGCATTGCCCGCCCGCATCCCGTTCGGCTCGCGGCGAGGGGGCTCATTCATGACATTTCCGGCGTCGGCACGGTCGGCCTCCCACGCGCCGGCTTTGCCGTCAGGCGGCTCCCCGAGAGAGGCCGTCGAGCGCTTGCGCGGCTCGCTCAAGCCGCGGATCCTCTACGCCACCCCCGAGATGGCGGACTTCATCAAGACCGGCGGCCTCGGCGAGGTGGCCGCCTCCCTCCCCCGCGCCCTGCGCCAGCACTACGACGTGCGCATCCTGATCCCGGGCTACCGCCAGGTCGTCGACCGCTATCCCGAGATCACGGTGGTGGCCCATCTCGCCGGCAGCGCCGAGATGCCGCCCTGCGACCTCGGCCTGATCGAGACCGGCGACGGCTTGCCGGTCTACGTGATCCTCTGCGCCGCCCTCTACGAGCGCGACGGCTCGCCCTACGGCGACCAGGGCGTCGATTTCCCGGACAACGACCTGCGCTTCGGGCGCCTGAGCCTCGCGGCGGCGGAAATCGCCCAGGGCGTCGATCCGGAGTGGCGCGCCGACCTCCTCCACCTCAACGACTGGCAGACGGCGCTCGCCCCTGCCTACCTCGCCTGGCGCGGCCTGCGCACGCCGAGCGTGCTCACCATCCACAACCTCGCCTATCAGGGGCTGTTCGCCTGGGAGAATCTCGGCCGCCTCGGCGTGCCGGAGAGCGCCTTCCAGATCGACGGTGTCGAGTTCTACGGCAAGCTGTCCTTCCTCAAGGCAGGCCTGTTCTACGCCTCGCACGTCACCACCGTGAGCGAGACCTACGCCCACGAGATCACCACGCCGGAATTCGGCTGCGGCCTCGACGGCCTGCTGCGCACCCGCGCCCATCAGGGGCGGCTCGCCGGCATCCTCAACGGCATCGACGAGAGCTGGGACCCCCGCACCGATCCCCACCTCGCCACCCGGTTCGAGCCCGACGACTGGAAGGGCAAGCGCGCCAATGCCGACGCGGTGCGCACCCGCTTCGGCCTCGGCGTCTCGCGCGGGCCGCTCTTCGCCATCGTGTCGCGCCTCGTGCACCAGAAGGGCGTCGACCTGACCCTGGCGGCGGCCGAATCGATCGTCGCCGAGGGCGGGCAGCTCGTAGTGACCGGCCAGGGCGAGCCCCGCTTCGAGGCCGCGTTCCTCGACCTCGCCCGGCGCCATCCCGGCGCCGTCGGGGTGCGGGTCGGCTTCGAGGAGACCGATGCCCACCGGATGTTCGCCGGCAGCGACTTCCTGCTGATGCCCTCGCGTTTCGAGCCCTGCGGCCTCGCCCAGATGTACGCCCAGCGCTTCGGCTCCCTGCCGATCGCCCACCGCACCGGGGGACTGGCCGACACGGTCGAGGACGGGGTCACCGGCTTCCTCTTTGGCGAGGCCTCGCTCAAGGGCCTGAGCGGCGCGATCCGCCGCGCCTTCGACACTTTCGCGTCGAAGCGCCGCCTCGGCGCGATGCGCCGCAGCGCGATGGCCCGTGAGTTCGGCTGGAACCAGGCCGCCGACGGGTATTCGTCGCTCTATACCCGCGTCGTCGGCAACGGCGCAGACCTGATGCGGGCGCGCGCCGCCGCCTGATTTTCCCCCTCATCGGCATGCCTCGACGACCCCGCGGCGCGAACGGCGCCGCGGGGTCGTTCGCGTTCGAGGCCTAGCGGATCCGGAATCGGCAGAGACCTCGCCGTGGAAACCTCGCCTTGACATGTGCCGCTGCGTCAGTAACACATGAGCACGTGTTCATGTGTTGAGACGAGGCGGGACGTGCGGCTCCTGTCGACCGAGCAGGTCACGGACGTGGCGGAGGTCTTCCGGCTCCTCGGGGAGCCGAACCGGCTGCGCATCGTGCTCGCCTGCCTGGAAGCGGAATGCACGGTCGGCGAGATCGGCGAGGCGCTCGGCCTGTCGCAGTCGCTGACCTCGCACCACCTGCGCCTGTTGCGCACCGCCCGCATCCTGCGGGCGGTGCGCCACGGCCGGCACGTCGCCTACGCGATCGACGACGATCACGTGCGCGACGTGCTGCGCAACATGGTCGCCCACTTCACCGAGCCGCATGATCACGCCCGAGACCACGACCACACACACGAAGAGGAACCGTGACCATGGCCAGCGTCAACGTCGAGATGGTGAAGTGCGCCTGTGAGGATTGCGTCTGCGTGGTGCCGGTCGCGAAGGCCGTGTCCCGTGACGGGAAGGCCTTCTGCTGCGACGAGTGCGCCGAGGGCCATCCCCACCAGGCCGGCTGCGACCACGCCGGCTGCACCTGCCACGGCTGAACGATGCCGGGGGCGTGATTACGCCCCCCACATGCTCTAACATTTCTTGGAGCCGGGCCGAGGCCCGAACACCGTGACACTCTGTCGTGGTGCAGTATCAGCGACGGTTCAGCGCAGATCGTCCCACCATTCGGCGAGGCCTTGAGGGGAGGCGGCGCTTGGCCTTCCCTCGGCCCATCTGAGGTGGCGGTAGTCGCTCGGCGATAGGCCGTAGGCCGCCTTGAATGCGCGGCTGCAATCGGACACGCTCGAGAAGCCGCAGGCCCGGGAGAGATCGGAGATCCGACCGCCCTCGTCGGGGCGCGCCAGCAGGGCACGCAAGCGGGCGAGCCGGCGGGAGCGGATCACGCTGGCGACGCCACCCCTCGGCTCGAAGGCCCGGTAGAGCACTGAACGCGACACGCCGATGGCCCGAGCGATATCGTCGGGCGTCGTCCCCAAATGCGCGTCGATGTAGCGTAGTGCCCGGCGGCGGCAGACCGCTTCGCTCGCCGTCCGCACCACTTCCGCCGCCGGCGGGGCGTGGCCTGCAAGGGCGAGAGAGAGAAGTTCTGCGGTCACACGCTCCAACCGCTGGCGGTCGCCCGCGCCGTGACGAGGTATCTCGTCGAGCGCAGAGCGCAGGAACCCAGTCAGCAGGCATGCGCGGTCCTGCGGCAGGACCGCACCGTGCAGGCGCCCGGGCTCGGGCACGGCCGCTTCAATGACGTCGCGGGGGGTAGATAGCGTGATGACGCGGGCCTGACTTGCCCTCGTCTCCATAGGCTGGCTCATGTCGATGAGGGCACATTCGCCTGGCCCAACGATCCGGCTGCCGTCCGGCGTATCGACCGCCAGGGCTCCCTTGAGGACGATTTGTGCCGTAAAATGGTCAAAGCCATTGCGCTGAACCCGCCGGCGCGGGCGCACGTGCGCGACGCCCCAAAGCTGTCGGTCGAACAGGATCATGCCGCCGACTCGCTCGGCCGTGACCGCGACGGCGAAGGTCTCGTCCAGCCTGACCGCATCGGCCGCCGACGCGTAGAGATCGTGATACGCCTCGAAGCCGCACTGACCGCATGGCGCTGCCACGTCGGTTGAGAATTGCAAAGTCATTGCTTGGCGGCCCAGAGATCTTATTTCGGGCATAGATGGCTCGACCGATTTATCGTTCTTTGACTTTAGGGCAGAAAGATCACGCAACGCAAGATCGCACCTTCGGGAAAGCCGCTCCGTCGCTACGCCGGGTGTCGCACGGCAGCGGGTGACGAAGCGGAGACCGGTATACCGCTTTGCACCAAGTCTCCCGTCCGATCTGCCGTCCGAGTTTGGGCACGCTCCCCGCCGAGCTTGAGCGGCGTCCCTACGCAACCAGCGATCGCCGCCATGCGTCCGAGGCTTCCCGGCGCGACCCCCTCGGCAAGTTGCACGAGGCGGGGAGTTGCTCTTGGCAGCCGGTCGAGGCGATGCGGGTGCGTCCGGACGATGATGAGCAACCTGGGGCGGAAGGCGCGCCGGCGCCGGGCTGCCCTTGTCCATGATCCACTTCAGCGGCGCCTGGGCGAGGATGTCGCTCGGGTATGGGTGTGAAGGTCGGACAGGAGATCGCCGACATCGGCGGCAAATGGGTGGAGTACGTCGCGCGGTGCGTCGCCGCCGAGGACCAGTTGTTTGGATGGTCATGCGCGCCCTGCAACACGGCACGGTACACCCGAGAATTTGACAGGGCGTCCCAATATCTTGACCCGCCGCCGGTCATCGTTGGAAACCCATCACCGATGTGTCATGGGGGCAACGTGGCAATAACGAGACCTCACATGACCCGCATCATCTTCAGTTCTGCCATTCTCCTGCTTATCTCCAGTCAAGCGACAATGGCTGCCAATCGGCATGTCGATATCGTCAATAAGACTGGGATGACACTCAAGGAGTTCTACGCATCGAGCACTGGATCTAATAATTGGGAGGAGGATATTTTGGGCCGCGACACAATCGCCAACGGCGAGACTTTTGATATCAATATTGACGACGGCACGGGGGCCTGCCGCTTCGACTTCCGGGCTGTGTTCCAGAACGGCGGCGAGAGTGTCAAGCGGAACGTCAACGTCTGCGAAATCTCGACCTTCACTTACACGCGCTGATCGGCGAGCGCCCGCTTCGTTCCACGTGCCCGGCACAGGAATCGCATATGAGAAAGCTCCTCTTCACGATCGAGGGCCGCATCCCACGCCGCCAGTATTGGCTCGCCATACTGATCTACTTCGGCGTCGCCGTGGCCGCCGCATTGGTCGTGCGCCTGCTGAATTCCCTGTTTACCGGGACCGTTGGAGAAAACGGTGCTGTGACGGTCACCGGGATCGCTGCCCTCCCGTATATCCTGCTCTCGCTCGGCTATACGATCCTGTCCATCTGGTCGGGAATTTGCGTGAACGCCAAGCGTTGCCATGATCGGAACCGGTCGGGCTGGTTTCAGCTCATCGTCTTGATTCCGGTCATCGGACAGCTCTGGTACATGATCGAGAGCGGCTTCCTGCGTGGCACACGGGGGCCGAATCCGTTCGGCCCCGATCCCCTCGACGTTGTCACAGCCGCCACTCCGCTCACGGTCTCTGCCTGAGACAGGTTCTGGCACCGCCTCGGCACAAAGCCGAATTATGAATCAGATCAACGACTTGGCGGAAACGAGGCTTTGCGCTTAGTCGTTGATGCAGACGGATTTATCGCGAACCCTGCCCAGATAGTGCTAAAGCCCCGTCAAGACGAGCAACGCCCGGTCCCCCGGGCCGGGGATGGACGAATCCGATGATCGCGGGCTGGACGGTGGTGCTGGCGGCCCTCGTCTATATCTGCGCCCTGTTCGCGGTGGCGCATTGGGGCGACGTCGCCGGGCGGGCCCTGATGCGCGACGCGCGGGTGCGGCCGACGATCTACGCCCTGTCGCTGGCGGTCTACTGCACCTCCTGGACCTTCTTCGGCTCGGTCGGCCTCGCCAGCCATGCCGGGCTCGACTTCCTCACCATCTATGTCGGCCCGATCCTGGTCGTGGGCTTCGGCTACCGGCTGGTCGCCCGAGTGGTGCGGATCGCGAAAGCCCAGAACTCGACCTCGATCGCCGATTTCATCGCCGCCCGCTACGGCAAGAGCGAGCGCATCGCCGCCCTGGTCTGCCTGATCGCGGTGGTGGGCGCAGTGCCCTACATCGCCCTGCAATTGCGGGCGGTGACGGCCTCGCTGCAGGTCTTCCTGCAGGCCACCGACGGGGTCGGGGCGCCGGCGGGCATGCTGGGCGATCTCGGCCTGTTCGTGGCCCTGGTGCTGGCGGGCTTCGCGGTCGCCTTCGGCACCCGTCACGCCGACGCCACCGAGCACCAGGACGGGCTGACCCTGGCGGTGGCGCTGGAATCCCTCGTCAAGCTCCTGGCCTTCCTCACGGTCGGCGGCTTCGTGGTCGGCTGGATGCTGCGCGACCTGCCGGAATCCTCGACCGCCGTGCACGGCCTCGGGACGCTCGCCGGCCAGACCTCCGGCCCCGCGACGCTGATCGTCCAGACCCTGCTCTCGGCCGCGGCCGTGCTGCTGCTGCCGCGCCAGTTCCACATGGCGGTGGTGGAGAACCGGGCGGTCGCCGATGTCGGGCGGGCGGCCTGGACCTTCCCGCTCTACCTCGTCCTCATCAACCTGTTCGTGGTGCCGCTGGCTCTGGCCGGCCTCGCCCTCTTCCCGGAGGGCACGGTGCAGCGCGACATGACGGTGCTCGCCCTGCCGCTGCACGAGCGGGCCGACGGCATCGCGCTCATCGCCTTCATCGGCGGCCTCTCCGCCGCGACCGCGATGGTCATCGTCGAGTCGGTCGCGGTGGCGATCATGATCTCGAACCACCTCGTCATCCCGGTCGCCTTGCGCCGGCGCAACCTGGTGGCGGGCGCCGCCCCCTCCCCCGAGCCCGGCGCTCCGGATCTCGGCGGCTACGTGCTGGTGGTGCGGCGCGCGGCCATCGTGGCGGTCGTGCTGGTGGCCTACATCTATTCCCGGATCGCCGGCGAGGTGGCGCTCGCCTCGATCGGGCTCCTGTCCTTCGCGGCGGTGGCGCAGATCGGCCCGGCCTTCGTCGGCGCGCTCACCTGGGGCCGGGGCACCGGCTCGGGTGCCGCCGCGGGGCTGATCGTCGGCTTCGCGGTCTGGCTCTACACCCTGCTGCTGCCGAGCCTCGTCACCGGCGACGGCTGGGCCGCGACGCTCATCGCCGAAGGGCCGTTCGGCATCGGCTCCCTGAGCCCGACGGCGCTGATGGGCGTCGACGACTTTCCCCGCCTCGTCCACGGCACGCTGTGGAGCCTCGGCCTCAACACGCTGGCCTACATCGTCGGCTCGCTCCTGCGCCCGCCGACCGCGATCGAGCGGCTGCAGGCCGAGGCTTTCGGGCAGGTCTCGGACTTCGACGAGGCCGGGCCCGTGGCACCGAGCTTCCGGCTGTTTCGCAGCGCCGTGACCCTGGGGGAGCTGCGCGCGACGGTGGCGCGCTTCCTCGGCGAGGAGCGGGCGGTGCGGGCCTTCGAGGAATTCGCTCAGGGACAGGGTCGTGGGCCGGTGCGGGACGAGGCGGTCGCCGGCCTGCCGGAGTTGCGCCACGCCGAGCACCTGCTCGCCTCGGCGATCGGGGCGTCCTCGGCCCGGCTCGCCCTGTCGCTGCTGCTGCGCCGGCGCAACGTCTCGCCGAAGGCCGCGCTCAAGCTCCTCGACGACGCCTCCGCGGCGTTCCAGTACAGCCGCGACGTCCTCCAGCACGGGCTCGATCACGCCAAGCAGGGCATCACGGTCTTCGACCGCGACATGAAGCTGATCGTCTGGAACCGCGCCTTCGCCGACCTCTACGACCTGCCGCCGGACATGATCCAGACCGGGATCGGGCTGGAGGCCATCGTGCGCTTCAATGCCGGGCGCGGCGCCTACGGGGCGCGGGACGCCGACACCCTGGTGCGCGAGCGCATCGCCGCCTTCCGGCTCGAATCCGGGCCGCAGCGCCTGCGGCTGCATCCGAGCGGCCGGGTGATCGAGATCCGCGCCAACCTGCTGCCGAATGGCGGCGTGGTGGCGACCTATACCGACGTGACCGACTCGGTCGCCGCCGAGGAGGCCCGCACCCGCCTCAACGAGGAGCTGGAGAGCCGCGTGCGCGAGCGCACCGAGGAGCTGACCCGCCTCAACGCGGCGCTAACCCGTGCCAAGGCCGAGGCCGAGGAGGCCAACGCCTCGAAGACCCGCTTCCTCGCGGCGGCGAGCCACGACATCCTCCAGCCGCTCAACGCCGCCCGGCTCTATGCCAGCGCGCTGGTCGAGCGCGACCGGGGCACCGACCCGACGCTCGCCGAGAATGTCGACGCCTCCCTCGACGCCGTCGAGGAGATCCTGACCGCCCTGCTCGAGATCTCGCGCCTCGATACCGGGGCCCTGAAGCCCCAGCTCTCGATCGTCCGGGTGTCCGAGCTCTTTCGCCAGGTCCAGCGCGAGTTCGGCCCGATGGCGCGGGAGAAGGGCCTGCGCCTGACCGTGATGCCCTCGTCGCTGGCGCTCCGCTCGGACCGGCAATTGCTGCGCCGGCTCCTGCACAACCTCGTGTCGAATGCCATCAAGTACACGCCGCAAGGCCGCGTCCTGGTCGGCGCGCGGCGGCGGGGCGACCGGGTGGTGCTGATGGTGTGCGATACCGGCCTCGGCATCCCGGCCGCGCAGCAGAAGCTGGTCTTCCGCGAGTTCCAGCGCCTCGACCAGGGCGCGCGGGTCGCCCGGGGCCTCGGCCTCGGCCTGTCGATCGTCGACCGGACCGCCCGGCTCCTCGACCACCCGGTGACCCTCGCCTCGCGGCCGGGCCACGGCTCGGCCTTCTCGGTCGCGGTCCCGAGCGCTCCCTTGCGCCCCGTCGTCGAGGCCCAGGGAGAGGCGCCGCGCCCGGCCACCGTGCCGCTCGCCGGATTGACGGTGCTGGCCATCGACAACGAGCCGGCGATCGTCGACGGGATGCGGGTGCTGGTCGGCAGCTGGGGCTGCGCGCTGCACACCGCCGGGTCGCTCAGCGAGGCCCTGGCCCTGGTGCTCGGCGGCGGCGTGCGCCCGGACGTGATCGTGGCGGATTACCACCTCGACCAGGGTACCGGGCTCGACCTGATCGCGGGCTTGCGGGCGGCCTTGGCCGCCGACATCCCGGCGGTGCTCCTGACCGCCGACCGCTCGCCGGACGTGCGCGATGCCGCCGCGGCGCAGAGGGTTCAGGTGCTCGGCAAGCCGCTCAAGCCGGCGGCGCTCCGCGCCCTGCTGACCCGGTGGCGCGGCGAGCGAGCGGCGGCGGAATAGGTCTTCGTCAGTGGCGCACCCACATCACCCGGGCCATCCAGGCGATCTCGGAGGTCGGGATCACCCGGTCGGGCTCGCCGGGAACCGGCAGGCTGAACTCGGCGGCCTGGGCGGTGCGCCGCTTCAGCTCCGCCGCCAGGATGCCGCCGCCGCCCAGGCAGGTCACCACCCGGTCGCCCTTGCGCATCGCCGCGGTGGCGGAGACCACCAGCACGTCGCCCTCCCGGTAGAGCGGGGTCAGGTCGCCGCCCCGCACCTGGATGGCGAAGCAGCCTTCCGGTCCGAGACCCGGAAGCTCCATCTCCTGCAGGACGCCGCCGTTCCCCGGCAGGCCGTTGGCGCCGATATGCCCCATCGCATCCTCGCTGCCGATCAGCGGCACCATGATGCGGGACTCGGAGGCCAGCGGCTCGATCAGGCGCAGGAACTCGTCGAGGGAGGAGCCGGTGGCAGCCAGGATCTTGGCGACCGACTCCGTCGACGGCCAGCGCTTGCGCCCGTCCGGGCTGACCCGCTTCGAGCGATTGAAGCTCGTCGCGTCGAGCCCGGCGCGTTTCGCGAGGCCGGAAGCCGTCAGGTTGTTGCGCTGGGCGAGGTGGTCGATCGCGGACCAGATACGCTCGTGGGACAGCATGGGGACCTGGCCTGACGCGGGCGGTGTTCACTACAGAACTAACAAATGTAAAGTACCGCACCCTCACCGAAAGGCAACGGCGTTGCCGCTTCGTCCCAGGGCCGCTATCGCTCGCCCGCCACCCCGCCCGAGGAGGCCTTCGTCCCTCATGACCCTCATCTACAAGATATGCCCGGCCGACCTGTGGCGTGAAGCCGAGACGGCGGGCCGCTTCGACGGCGCGCCGGTCGATCTGACGGATGGCTTCATCCACTTCTCGACTGCCGCGCAAGCCCCCGAGACGGCTATCAAGCACTTCTCGGGCCAGGACAATCTTCTCCTGATCGCGGTCGACGCCGAGGCACTGGGGAAGGCTCTGCGCTACGAGCCGTCCCGCGGCGGCGCCCTGTTCCCGCACCTCTACGGCCCGCTGCCGCTCGCCGCCGTCCGCAGCGTCGCGCCGCTGCCGGCCGGGCCTGACGGGATCCATATTTTCCCAGATCTTACAAGAGGTTGACCGTGCTCTCGGCCGTCTTTCCGCTCGTCCGCCCGCTGCTGCACGCCCTCGACGCCGAATCCGCCCACAGCCTGACTGTTGCGGCACTTGCGCGCCTTCCTTTGCGACATGCGCCCGCCGATGATCCCCGCCTCTGCGTAACCGTTATGTCCCGGCCCTTTCCCAACCCGGTCGGTCTGGCGGCGGGGTTCGACAAGGGAGCGCGGGCCCCGGACGCGCTGCTCGGGCTCGGATTCGGCTTCGTCGAGGTCGGCGGCGTGGTGCCCCGGCCGCAGCCGGGCAACCCGCGCCCGCGGGTCTTCCGGCTGCCGGAAGATGGGGCGGTGATCAACCGGTTCGGCCTCAACAGCGAGGGGCTGGCGGTGGTGCGGGCCCGCCTCGAGGCCAGGCGCAACCGTCCCGGGATCGTCGGGGTGAATATCGGGGCCAACAAGGACGCGGCCGACCGCCTCGCCGACTACGTCGCCTGCACCCGCGGCCTCGCCGGCCTCGTCGACTTCATCACCGTCAACGTCTCCTCGCCCAACACCCCGGGCCTGCGCGACCTCCAGGGCGAAGCGTTCCTCGACGACCTGCTCGCCCGTGTGGTCGCCGCCCGCGACGAAGCCGGGACGGGCACGGCGGTGCTGCTCAAGATCGCTCCCGATCTCAGCCTCGACGGCCTCGACGCGATGACCGCCACCGCCCGGCGCCGGGGCGTCGACGCCCTCGTCGTCTCCAACACCACGGTGGCGCGGCCGGCGAGCCTCACCGGGGCGGCCAGGGGCGAGACCGGCGGCCTGTCCGGCCGGCCGCTCTTCTCGCCATCGACCCGGCTCCTGGCCGAGACCTACCGGAGGGTCGGACGCGACCTGCCGCTGATCGGCGTCGGCGGGATCGATTCGGCGGAAGCCGCCTGGACCAAGATCCGGGCCGGGGCCAGCCTGGTCCAGCTCTACTCGGCACTGGTCTATGCGGGCCCGGGTTTGGTCGAGGAGATCAAGGCGGGGCTGGTGCGCCGGATGGAGGCGGAGGGGCTCCACGGCCTCGCCGACGTCGTCGGGCGCGACGCGGCGGAGCTGGCGCGCTCGGCGTGAGGCGCCGCCGGTCGCGACACCTCTGCATCGTGAGCCCTGCCCGCTCTGCGGGCGGGCGGTCACATCGCCGATGCCGCGGCCCCATGCGGCGACTTCTTCTCCGCCGACCTGATCGCCTTCCAGGCGTTGGGCTGGGACACGACGGCGCGCAAGGCCGCTACGTTCTGCGCCGCCTCCGCCGGGCCGAGGTCGCGGGTCAGCACCTGCTCGGCCTCGGTGAAGCGGCCCTGCAGGCCGAGAACCAGGGCGAGGTTCTGGCGCACCCGCCCATCCGCGCGGGGATCGGCGCTCGCTTGGCGCAAGGTGGATTCCGCCTCGGGCAGGCGCTTGGCGAGCGCGTAGGACAGGCCGAGATTCGACAGGACCACCGGCTCGCCGGGCACGATCTTGAGGGCCGCCTCGTAGTAGCGCTGGGCCTGGACGTGGTCGCCAATCTGGTCGGCCACGGCGCCTTGGGCCGAGAGCACGCGCCAGTCGGGATTGGCCGGCGAGTGGGCGTTGCGCAGAACCTCCGCCGCCTCGGTGAAGCGGCCGATCTCGGCCAGGCTCTTGCCGTAGGCCGCGAGCACTGCCGGGTTCTTCGGGTTGCGCAGAGCCGTTTGCTGCAACACCGCCGCGGCCTGGGCGCCCTGGTCGGTCGCCCGCAGGGCCTGGGCATAGGCCATGGCCGTGCCGATCTCGGCCGGATCCTTCTCGTAGCGTGCGGCCAGGCGGCCGATGTCGCGCCGGGCGGTGTCCGCCGGGGCGCTGGCATCGATCGAACCGGTGGTGAGAGGCTGGCGCGACAGGCAGCCCGACGCCATCAGCGCCACCGCCGCGACGACGACGAGCCGCCGCAGGGGGTTCGAGCGGACGGGACGGGTCTCGACGGTCGCGGGCATCGGCCACTCCAGGGGCGGGCCTGGGATGTGGTCACCTCGCTCCCACGGCCCTCGTGACCGTGGTGATAGATCGTTAACCCTAACTCGACGTTAACGCTGCGGCGTGTCCGACGGGGTCGCCTTCGGGGCGGGCTGGGGTGCCTTCGCCCCGCCCCGGTCGGTGCCGGTCCCGTGGCGACTCGGCGTCACCGGCTCGCCGGCATGGCTTTCACCGTCCTCGATGCCGATGGTCTCGCGCCGCTCAAGCGGGTTGATGGGCTTCCGACCCTCGGCCGAGTTGTCCTCCACCATGGGAATCTCCTTCGCGTGTTGCGGTGTCGTCCGGGGTGACGCCGGGCGGGCGTCCGGGGTTCCCGGGGCCGGCGGCGAGCATTGACAACCGCTCCGTCTTGGCTCCCCCTCCGGCCTTTCCCCGCGCGTTGAAGGAAGGGATGCCCCGCGTGACCACGCTCCTGCCCGCGACCGAGGACGCCATCCCGATCCGCTGCGTCGACGCCGCCGGCTGGCCGGCCGTGGCGGCCGAGCTGCCGCCCCTCGCCGCCGCCTTCGCGCGGGCCTCCGGGTTCGAGGCCAAGCCCGGCAAGATCGCCCTGCTGCCGGGGCCGGACGGGGCGCTGGCGACCGTGCTGTTCGGGGTCGAGACCGGGGAGCGCGCCGATGCGTTCGCGGTCGGGCGCCTGCCCGAAGCCCTTCCCCAGGGGACCTACCGTCTCGAGGCGCTTCCCGGCGATCCGGCGCTGGCGGCGCTGGCCTGGCGGCTCTCGGGTTACCGCTTCGGCCGCTACCGCGAGCGGGCGGCGCCGAAGGCCCGGCTGGTCGCGCCCGAGGGCATCGATGCCGCCGAGATCGACCGCATCGCCGATGCCGTGGCGGCGGGCCGCGACCTCGTCAACACGCCGGCGAACGACCTCGGCCCGGCGGAGATCGAGGCGGCGGCCCGGGCCCTCGCCGCGCGGTTCGGCGCCGCCATCGAGGTGGTGTCCGGCGAAAACCTGGAGCGGGGATTCCCGCTCATCGCCGCGGTGGGCCGGGCCTCGCCGCGGGCGCCGCGCCTGATCGACCTCACCTGGGGAGCGTCCGACGCGCCGCGTGTCACCCTCGTCGGCAAGGGCGTGGTGTTCGATACCGGTGGCCTCGACATCAAGCCCTCGGCCGCGATGCTTCTGATGAAGAAGGACATGGCCGGGGCCGCCGTGGCGCTCGCCGCCGCCGAGATGGTGATGGGGACGGGCCTGAACCTGCGCCTGCGAGTGCTGATCCCGACGGTCGAGAACGCGATCGCCGGGGACGCCTTCCGCCCCGGCGACGTGCTGGCGAGCCGGCGCGGCCTCACCGTCGAGATCGGCAACACCGACGCGGAAGGCCGGCTGATCCTGGCCGACGCGCTCGCCCTCGCCGATGAGGACGCGCCCGAGCTGGTCTTCGACTTCGCGACCCTCACGGGTGCAGCCCGGGTTGCGCTCGGCCCCGACCTGCCGGCCCTGTTCACCGAGGACGACGGGCTGGCGGCGGAGCTGGCCGCGACCGGGCTCGCCGTCAACGATCCGGTCTGGCGCATGCCGCTCTGGGCGCCCTACGGCTCCCTGCTCGACTCGAAGGTCGCCGACCTCAACAACGTCTCGGGCGGCCCCTTCGCCGGGGCGGTGACGGCGGCCCTGTTCCTGCGCCGCTTCGCGCCGGAGGCCAAGGCCCATGTCCACCTCGATCTCTACGGCTGGAACCCGAGCACGAAGCCCGGCCGGCCGGAGGGCGGCGAGGTGCAGACCGCACGCCTCGTCTACGCCCTGCTCCGGGCGCGCTATGGCGCGCGAAGCCAATAATACCGTCGCGCCTTCGAACAGACTTGTTCGAAGGCGCGAGGCAAGCCCGAACGGGCGTCGGCGCTGATGCGCCGGACGCCTTCGCATCGACGTGTCGATGCGAAGGCGCGGGGGTATAAAGATGCGCTACGGCGCGCGCCTCCAATCAAGATGCACTACGCGGCGGCGAGGGACACCCGCTCCGCCTCGTAGGCCTCCCGCACCACCGCCTTGCCGTAGCGGCGCTCCAGCCGCCGCACGGTGAAGTGGCCGCGGGCGATGGCCTGGAAATGGTCCATGAAGGCGGTGTTGACGGCGGCACCCCCGAGGGCGCCGAGCACCGGCACCGCCTGGGCGGCGAGCTTCTGCGACACCACGCCCCCGAAACGGGCGCCGACCTGGCCGGCGAAGCGCATCAGCGCCGGCGCGCTCTCGTCGAGGAGGCCTCGGCCTGCGGCGTAGCGGGCCGCCTCCGACATCGCCTTGGCAAGCGCGCCGCGCACCGCGAAATAGCCGCTCTCGGCCGCGTTCCCGGTGGCCCCCTCGCCTTGCGTGGAGCCCCGACCGCCGAGGGCGAAGACCTGCATGCAGGCGAGGGCCGCCTCCGGGTCGCTCAGGTCCTCGCCCTCGCGCTGGGCGATCTCAGCGATCGAGCGCAGCATCAGGGTGGTGGAGAGGGGTAGCTCGACCGCGAGCGTGGTGATGCCGAAGGCGCCCCCGATGGCGCCCGAGACCGCCGCCAGCGCCTTGTGGCCGCGGTCGCCGGGCGGAAAGCGCTCCAGCAGCTCCATGGCCCTGCTGCGCCAGGAGGGCGAGAGGTCGGGCCCGAGCGGCGCGAGGGCGCCGTGTTCGGGGGGCGCCTCCGCCGCCTTCGGCAGGGTCGCCAAAGCCACGTGCAGGGCGCCGCGCATCGCCGTCTCGGTGGCGTGGCCGACCGCGTCGACGACGGGGGTCGGCAGGGCGCGGGTGATCAGGTCGAGGGGGGCGCCGGCCATGGCGGAGAGTCGGCCGGCGAGGGTCGGGCGCTCCAGGGCCGCGACCGCCCGGCGTAAGGCGGCGCGGTCCTCGACGCTCAACGGCTCCGGCGCCCCGACCGGGACGGGGGACGGGACGGGCTCGACGGCGACGATCTCGGACACGGGCGCTCCCTCGCGGACAACATGCAGCTCGGGATTAAAGCTGGGGCGCCGGGTGCGGGTTCCGCAAGGGGCGGCGACCGGGGCCGGCGCCCCGGCCGTCAAGCTCGGGCCGGCAGCTCCTGGGCCGGCGCCGGCTCGGTCTCGCCCGGCAGCATCCGGAGGCCGAGGCAGAGCAGGGTCACCGGGATGCCGACGGCGGCGGTCATGACGAAGAAGGCCGGGTAGCCCAGCGACTCGACGGCGAATCCGGACAGGCCGCCGACGAACTTGCCCGGCAGGGCGTAGAGCGAGGAGAGCAGCGCGTATTGCGTCGCCGCGAAGGCCGGCGAGGTCAGGCTCGACATGTAGGCGATGAGCGCCGTCCCCGCGAAGGCGCCGGCGAAATTGTCGATGCTGATGCTGGCCACCAGGAGCGGCAGGTCGTGGCCGGCAAGCGCCAGCCACGCGAACATCAGGTTCGAGGCGGAGGCGGCGATGCCGCCGATCAGGAGCGCCGGGTAGAGGCCCATCCGGCTCACCGCGATGCCGCCCGCGAAGGCCCCGGCGATGCCGACCCAGACGCCGTAGACCTTGGAGACCGTGGCGATCTCCGACAGGGAGAATTTCATGTCGATGTAGAGGGGGTTCGCCATGATGCCCGACACGATGTCGGGCAGGCGGTAGACGGTGATCAGCGCCAGGATCAGCACCAGCCCCGTGCCCTTGCGGGCCACGAGGTCGGCGAAGGGATCGACGACCGCTTCGCGCAGGGCATGGCGCCAGCCGCGCCGGGGGCCGGGATCGCGCGCCTGCACCTTCGGTGCCGCCAGCGTGCCGGCGATGGCGACGATCATCAGGAGCGCCATGCTGCCATAGGCCGGGGCCCAGCCGAACGCGTCGGCGACGAAGAGCGCGCCCGCGCCGGCGCAGATCCGCGCGAGGCTGTAGCCGAGCTGGTAGGAGGCCAGCATCATGCCCTGGCGCTCGGTCGGGGCGGAATCGATGCGCCAGCCGTCGACCACGATGTCCTGGGTCGCCGAGGCGAAGGCGATGACCAGCGCGCAGACCACGGTGTAGCCGAGCGCGTTCGCCGGATCGGCCTGGCTCATCGCGATCAGGCCCGCCGCCACGGCGAGCTGGGCCAGCAGCATCCAGGCCCGGCGGCGGCCGAGAAGGCGCGACAGGACCGGCAGGTCGAGCCGGTCGATGACGGGAGCCCAGAGGAATTTCAGCGTGTAGGCGAGCGAGACGTAGCTGAGGAGCCCGATGCTCGAGCGCTCGATGCCGGCGCTGCGCAGCCAGGCCGACAGGGTGGCGAAGACGAGCAGGATCGGTAGCCCGGCGCCGAAGCCGAGCACCAGCATCATGGCCATCCGCCGGTCCGCCGTCACGTCCCGCAGGGTGGCGCTGGTACGGGCGAGCCAGCCCGCGCCCTCTCTCCCGGCCGTCGTCGTCATCGTGATCGTCGTCTCCTGAGCAGATTTCGCAAAAGCCGTGGCCGGTCTCGCGACGAAACCTCTGCGGCGGCCCAAGAACCTGAGCCGGCGAAGCGTTGGCCGTCCAACGCTTCGCCGGCCCCGGCGCGAGACGCCGTGCCGGGCCACCACCGCGCAATCGACCCCAGCATGTGGGCGGCATCATGGTGGATGACGGATTAACATTGTGTCCACCGCAGCTTACGTGACCATCGGGAACCCCGCCCGCGGTCATGGGTTCGCTGAGGAGAGTTGGGATAACAGTCCCGCTCCGCCCGGATCGGCCGGGCGGGGCCGGCCGCGAACGGGCGGGTGGCGGATGATCGGTTTGGACGCTCCGAGGGAGGCCGGGACGGGGAACGGGCGCACGGCCAAGGTGCCGTACTCGAATGCGCCGTTCTCCGATGCTCCCTTCCTGGCCGCCTTCAGCGCCAGCGAGGCACCGATGGTGATGACCGACCCGGCCCAGGCCGACAACCCGGTCGTTTTCGTCAACGACGCCTTCTGCCGCCTCACCGGCTACGCGGCGGGGGACGTGCTCGGCCGCAATTGCCGCTTCCTGCAGGGACCCGACACCGATCCCGGCGACATCGCCCGGGTGCGGGACGCGGTCGCCCAGGGCGAGCCGATCCGGGTCGACCTCCTGAACTATCGCAAGGACGGTCGGCCGTTCTGGAACGCCATGACGCTCACTCCGGTGCGGGACGAGGCCGGCACGGTGCGCTCCTATTTCGCCGTGCTCACCGACGTCACCCGGACCCGCCAGGCCGAGCGGGCGCTCGTGCGGGAGAAGGACGGCCTCGCCCAGGATCTCGAGGCGCGCAACCGGGCGCTCCAGACCGCCCTCGACCAGCAGACCGCCCTGCTGCACGAGGTCGACCACCGGGTGAAGAACAACCTTCAGGTCATCTCCTCCCTGGTGCTACTCAAGGCCCGGCGCGCCCGCGACACCGCCTGCCGCGAGGCGCTGCGCAGCATGGCCGACCGGATCGGCGCGCTCTCCACCGCCCACCGCCTGCTCTACGCGGTGAGCGACGTCGCACGGTTCGACCTGCGCGACTTCGCCGCCGACTTCGCCACCGACCTCGAAGCCGGGCTCGACCCCGACCGGATCGCCCTCTCGATCGATGTCGAGGCGGTGGCGGTGCCGGTCTCGATGGCCGCGCCCCTGGCGCTGCTGGTGCACGAGCTCGCCGTCAACGCGGTCCGGCACGCCTTCCCGGACGAGCGCCGCGGCCGTGTCGCCATCACCGCCCGGGCGGAGGACGAGCACCTGATCCTCGACATCCGCGACGACGGCGTCGGCCTCGCGGCGCAGCCCGACAACCCCGAGGGCTTCGGCCGCGATCTCGTCGGCATGCTGGTGCGCCAGTTGCGCGGCAGCCTCACCTTCGAGGAGCTGAACCCCGGCACCCACGCCCACGTCGTCCTGCCCCTGGGGACTACCCGTTGAGCCCGGGAGGCCTGCGGGTCCTCATCGTGGAGGACGAGGCCTTCATTGCCCTCGAGCTCGAATGCCTGCTGGAGGAGGCCGGCCACCTGCCCGTCGGGGTGGCGACCCGCTCGGGCGAGGCGATCGCGCTGGCCCGCGACCTCGCCCCGGACGTCGCCCTCGTCGACATCCATCTCGCCGACGGTCCCACCGGCGTCACGGTGGCGCAAGCGCTCAGCGCCCGGCCCGGGACCACGGTGCTGTTCACCACCGCCAACGCCAAGCGCGTCCCGCCGGACTTCGCCGGAGCGGCCGGGATTGTCGCCAAGCCGTATTCCGAGCGGGTGATCCGCGCCGCCCTCGCCTATGTGAGCGGGCGCTATCACGGCGGCGTGCCGACCGAGCCGCCGGACGGGATGGTGCTGGCGCCGGCACCGTAGATCGAACAACCCGATCTCCGACGGCCGCCTTTCGACCTGAGAATCTCGCCGGCTTCGCCCCGCTTCCCCAAGGAGATATCGCACGAGGAGCGGCCGGCCGTGCAAGACGACAAGGACCTGAGCGGATGAAGCGCCGGCCTGCCAACGCAAGCCGGCTCGGGGCACCGGACACTCGCCCGCACCGCTCAGGCGGCGCGGGCGACGAGGCCGAACAACACGGGATGACAACCCGGGCCTCGGGCTTCGTGCCAGCTCGCGCAGGGAATCGAATCCGCCGACATTGACATGAGAACTTTTGTCAAGACGGAGGCGCACCATGGCCGACGTCGGAATGGTGACCATGGTCGAGAAGGACAGCGGGCGGCCATCGCGGAGGTCGCCAAGTCCCTCGCAGAGAAGGGCCTGCACATTCAGGAGACGATCCCGCGCTTCCGCACGATCGTCGGGACGAGCGACGCTGCGCTGGTCGGTGCGTTCAAATCGGTCGACGGAGTCGAGACGGTTCGGCCGCAAGCGACCTTCCAGTTCCCGGAAATGGACGAGAAGGTGCCGCACTAGCACCTTCGCGGAAAACACCGCTGGCGCCGACGGAATCTCTCGGTGAACCGGCACCCTGTTCATCACGGCCCGGTCGCAATGCGTCCGGGCCGTGATCGCGAGGGCATCTCACGCCTCGATCCCTCGTCGCGGCCGCGTCACCTCTCCGCTCGCGCCGCCTTGAGCCGGTAGAGGGCATCCAGCGCCTCCCGCGGACTCAAGGAATCCGGGTCGATCCCGTCGAGGAGCAGGCCGACCGGATCGGGCCTCTCGACCGGGGCCGGCGGCGGGGCGGCCGGCACGGCGGCGAAGAGCGGCAACTCCGCCGGGGCCTTCCGCCGGCCGGCACCGCCCTCCCCCTTCTCCAGTTCAGCGAGCAGCGCCTTGGCACGGGCGATCACCGGGGCGGGGAGGCCGGCGAGGCGGGCGACCTGGAGGCCGTAGGAGCGGTCGGCGGCGCCCGGCACCACCTCGTGCAGGAAGACGACGTCGCCCTTCCACTCCGTCACCTTGAGGGTGGCGTTGGACAGCCGGTCGAGGCGCTGCGCCAGCCCGGTCAGCTCGTGGAAGTGGGTCGCGAACAGGGCGCGGCAGCCATTGGTGCCGTGCAGGTGCTCCAGGCAGGCCCAGGCGATGGACAGGCCGTCGAAGGTCGCGGTGCCGCGGCCGATCTCGTCGAGCACCACCAGCGAGCGCCGCGTCGCCTGGTTCAGGATCGCGGCGGTCTCGACCATCTCCACCATGAAGGTCGAGTGGCCCCGCGCCAGGTCGTCGGCGGCGCCGACGCGGGAGAAGAGCCGGTCGACGAGGCCGAGATGGGCCGAGGTCGCCGGCACGAAGGCGCCCATCTGGGCGAGCACCGCGATCAGGGCATTCTGGCGCAGGAAGGTCGACTTGCCGCCCATGTTCGGGCCGGTGACGAGGAGGATCTGGCCGGCCGTGTCGCCGGAGAGGTCGCAGGCATTGGCGATGAAGGCCTCGCCGGCCTTCGTCAGCGCCGCCTCGACGACGGGGTGGCGCCCGCCCTCGATCCGGAAGGCGAGGCCGTCGTCGACGACCGGCCGGGTCCAGTTCAGCTCGACGGCGAGTTCCGCGTGCGAGGCGGCGACGTCGAGGGCGGCGAGCGCGCCCGCCGCCGCCACGATCGAGTCGGATTCCGCCATCACGGCCTTGGACAGGCTCTCGAAGATCTCGAGCTCCAGGGCGAGGCCGCGCCCGGCGGCATTGGCGATCTTGGTCTCCAGCTCGCCCAGCTCGACGCTGGTGAAGCGCATCGCGTCCACCATGGTCTGGCGGTGGACGAAGGTGGCGCGCCAGGGATCCTTCAGCAGGGTCTCGCCGAAGGCCTGGGGCACCTCGATGTAGTAGCCGAGCAGGTTGTTGTGCTTGATCCGCAAGGTCCGGCAGCCGGTGTCGGACGCGTAGCGGGCCTGGAGCCCGGCCACGACCTGGCGCGAGTCGCGCTGGAGCGTGCGGGATTCATCCAGCTCGGCCCGGTAGCCCTCGCGCACGAAGCCGCCGTCGCGGCGCTGCAAGGGCAGGTCGTCGGCGAGCGCCGCGGCGAGGTCGTCGGCCAGCGCCTCGTCGAGGCCGGCGAGGATGCGGGCCGCCTTGCCGATCTCGCCCGGCAGGGCGCCGGCCCCGGCGAGCGCCGTGGCGATGCCGCGAGCCGCCAGGAGCCCGTCGCGGAGCGCCGCGAGGTCGCGGGGGCCGGCCCGGCCGAGGGAGATCCGCGACAGGGCCCGGGCCATGTCGGGCGCACGCGCCAGCTCGGCCCGGAGTTCGGCCCGCAAGGCCCCCTCGCCCACCAGGAACTCGACGGCGTCGTGCCGGCGCCGGATCAGCGCCAGATCGGTCGAGGGGCCGGCGAGCCGCTCGGCGAGCAGACGGGCGCCGGCCCCGCCGACCGTGCGGTCGATGGCGGCGAGCAGGCTCCCCGAGCGCTCGCCCGAGAGGGTGCGGGTGAGTTCGAGATTCTGGCGCGTCGCCGCGTCAATCATCAGGCTCGCGCCCGCCGCCTGGCGGGTCGGCGGGCTCAAGGTGACCTTGGCGCCGAGCTGGGTGCGGGCGATGTAGTGCAGCACCGCGCCCGCCGCCGCGACCTCGACCCGGCTGAAGGCGCCGAAGCCGTCGAGGGTCTGGACGCCGAACTGCTCCTTCACCGCCCGCTCGGCCGAGGCCGGATCGACGTCGCCGCGGCCGACCGGCGTGACGGCGGCCCGCGTGTCGCGCCACAGCCGGGCAAGCTCGGGATCCTGATGGATGGCGTCGCCCATCACGATCTCGCGCGGATCGAGCCGGGCGATCTCGGCGGCGAGCCCCGCCCCCTCGACCTCGCCGAGCGAGAAGCGCCCGGTCGAGATGTCGACGGCGGCAAGCCCGTAGACCCAGGCCGAATCCGAGGCGCGCCGTCGGGCGAGCGCCAGGAGCACGTTGGCCCGGCCGGGATCGAGCAGGCGGTCTTCCGTGATCGTGCCCGGGGTGACGAGGCGCACCACCTCGCGCCGCACCACCGATTTCGAGCCGCGCTTCTTGGCCTCGGCCGGGTCCTCGGTCTGCTCGCAGACCGCGACCCGGTGGCCGAGCCCGATCAGGCGCTGGAGGTAGTCGTCCGAGCGCTCCACCGGCACGCCGCACATCGGGATGTCGGCGCCGGCATGCTTGCCCCGGCGGGTCAGCACGATGCCGAGGGCCCGCGAGGCGGTCTCGGCATCCTCGAAGAACAGTTCGTAGAAATCCCCCATGCGGTAGAACAGCAGGGAATCAGGATTCGCCGCCTTGATCTCGATGTACTGCGCCATCATCGGCGAGACCTTGGCCTCGTCGTCGGGCGCAGCAGAACGGCGGCCGCGGGAGGGCGGCGGCGCCTCGTCGGCGGGCTCGTAAGCCTCGTTGCGCAGAAGGCGGCCGGTGTCGCTGTCCATCGTCATGAGATCAGGGGGCTGTCGTCGGGTCCGCGGCGAAGTGGTCGTTCAGACTAACAGAGGCCGGCGGCCACGCTCCAGACCGGCACATCGTGGATGATGGGGATCGTCATCCCCCGC
The DNA here is from genome assembly GCF_001043955.1 of Methylobacterium tarhaniae. Classification (GTDB taxonomy): domain Bacteria; phylum Pseudomonadota; class Alphaproteobacteria; order Rhizobiales; family Beijerinckiaceae; genus Methylobacterium; species Methylobacterium tarhaniae. The sequence continues at coordinate 41,797 of NZ_LABZ01000005.1, forward strand.
GTAAAAGGGCGCGCGGGCGGGTGTTAGCGCCGCAGCGCCGCTTGAGCCGGCCGGATCATGGCCCTAAGGGACGTGTCCCCGCCCTCGGGTTGATCCTTGGTCGCAGAGAAGAGCTTGGCATGAGCGAGTCCCGCCCCGTCACCCGACGCAAGCGCCCGACCTTCACCGACCAGGAAGCCTTGCAGTTCCACCAGCACGGCCGTCCCGGCAAGCTGGAAGTGGTGGCGACGAAGCCGATGGCGACGCAGCGCGACCTGTCGCTCGCCTACTCGCCCGGCGTCGCCGTGCCGGTGCTGGCCATCGCCGACAACCCGGAACTGGCCTACGACTACACCGCCAAGGGCAACCTCGTGGCGGTGATCTCGAACGGCACCGCGATCCTGGGCCTCGGCAACCGCGGCGCGCTCGCCTCCAAGCCGGTGATGGAGGGCAAGGCGGTCCTGTTCAAGCGCTTCGCCGACATCGATTCCTTCGACCTCGAGGTCGGGACGGAAGATGCCGAGGCGTTCATCAACTGCGTGCGCTATCTTGGGCCCACCTTCGGCGGCATCAACCTGGAGGACATCAAGGCTCCCGAGTGCTTCATCATCGAGGAGCGCCTGCGGGAGTTGATGGACATCCCGGTCTTCCACGACGACCAGCACGGCACCGCGATCATCTCGGCGGCGGGCATCATCAACGCCCTGCACCTGACCGGCCGCGACATTGCGGAAGCCCGCCTCGTCGTCAACGGCGCCGGTGCCGCCGGCATCGCCTGCATCGAGCTCGTCAAGGCGCTCGGCTTCCGCTCCGAGAACGTGATCCTGTGCGACACCAAGGGCGTGGTCTACCAGGGCCGCACCGAGGGCATGAACCAGTGGAAGTCGGCCCACGCGGTCGCGACCTCGAAGCGCACCCTCGAAGAGGCGCTGGAGGGCGCCGACATCGTGTTCGGCCTCTCGGTCAAGGGCGCCTTCACCCCTGAGATGATCGCCTCGATGGCGCCGCAGCCGATCATCTTCGCGATGGCGAACCCGAACCCGGAGATCACCCCCGAGGAGGTGGCGCAGGTCCGCGACGACGCCATCGTGGCGACCGGGCGCTCGGACTACCCGAACCAGGTCAACAACGTCCTGGGCTTCCCCTACATCTTCCGGGGCGCCCTCGACGTGCACGCGACCACGATCAACATGGAGATGAAGATCGCGGCGGCGGAGGCGCTCGCGGCGCTCGCCCGCGAGGACGTGCCGGACGAGGTGGCGGCGGCCTACCAAGGCACGCGGCCGCGCTTCGGGCGCGAATACATCATCCCGGTGCCGTTCGATCCCCGGCTGATCCATACCATCCCGCCGGCGGTGGCCAAGGCCGCGATGGAGACCGGCGTCGCCCGCAAGCCCATCGACAACATGGACCGCTACCGGGCCCAGCTCTCGGCCCGGCGCGACCCCGTCGCCGGCACGCTGAACCGGGTGTTCGAGCGGGTGCGCAAGTTCCCCAAGCGCGTCGTCTTCGCCGAGGGCGAGGAGGAGGTGGTGATCCGCGCCGCGATCTCCTTCGTCAACCAGGGCCTCGGCACCGCGATCCTGGTCGGGCGCGAGGACCGGGTGATGGCCAATGCCGAGGCCGCCGGCATCGATCTCGCGGGTCGCGACAACATCGAGATCCACAACGCCGCCAAGTCGCACCGCAACAGCGTCTACGCGCAGTTCCTCTACGCCCGGATGCAGCGCAAGGGCTTCCTGTTCCGCGACTGCCAGCGCCTGATCAACCAGGACCGCAACCACTTCGCGGCCTCGATGGTGGCGCTCGGCGACGCCGACGCGATGGTGACCGGCACCACCCGCAACTACTCGATCGCGCTGGAGGACGTGCGCCGCGTCATCGACCACAAGCCCGGCCACCGGGTGATCGGCGTCTCGCTCTGCCTCGCCCGCGGCCGCGTGGTGCTGGTGGCCGACACGGCGATCCACGAGATGCCGAGCGCCGAGGAGCTGGCCGGCATCGCCATCGAGGCCGCCGGCGTGGCGCGCCGCCTCGGCTACGAGCCCCGGGTGGCGATGCTGTCGTTCTCGACCTTCGGCTTCCCGAAGGCCGAGCGCGCCGAGAAGGTGCAGGAGGCGGTGCGCATCCTCGACGGGATGCGGGTCGATTTCGAGTATGACGGCGAGATGTCGGCCGACGTGGCGCTGAACAAGGACCTGCTCGCCCAGTACCCGTTCAGCCGCCTCAAGCAGCCGGCCAACGTGCTGGTGATGCCGGCCTTCCACTCGGCCTCGATCTCCACCAAGATGTTGCAGGAACTCGGCGGCGCCCAGGTGCTCGGGCCGCTGATCGTCGGCCTCGACAAGGCGGTGCAGATCGTCCCGCTCGGGGCCACCGATTCCGACCTCGTCAACATGGCGGCGCTCGCCGCCTACAATATCGGCGGCTGACCGGCGGCCTCCGGGGTCGGCCTCTCCGGCCCCGCTCATCCCATCCGCGCCCTCATCCCGAGGTCGCGGGTGGGATCACCGCTCCGCTGCGCGGCCGTGGTCCCGGTCGGCGGCGTCCTCCCGCGCCTTGTCCCGGGCCAGTTCCTCCGGCACCAGGGTCGCCGCGTCCTGGCGCGCCGCCAGGGCCGAGAGCCGCACCGGGCGGTAGTCCCAGGCATCGACCCCGACGTCGCAGGAGCGGCTGGTGTCCGGGAGCGTGCCGTGGGTGTGGCCGTAGAGGTGACGGGTGCCGCGCCACAGGCCCGGCCAGGCCCGATGGGCGTAATGCGCCAGGAAGAGCCGCCACTCCCGGCCCTCCTCCCGCAGGGTGATCCGCGCGCTCTCGACCGGAGGGTCGGCCCAGGGCAGGTCGAGGACGCGGTTGCTGTCGTGGTTGCCGCGGACTAGGTGCTTCACGCCGTTGAGGCGGGCGAAGATCGCCGCGCAATGCGCGCGCTCGGCATGGGCCGCGAAATCGCCGACATGCCAGACCTCGTCCTCGGGTCCGACGACGGCGTTCCAGTTGGCCACCAGGGTCTCGTCGTGCTGCTCGAGCGAGGCGAACAGGCGGCCGCGCTGGCGCAGGATATGCGTATCGCCGAAATGGGTGTCGGCGGTGAAGAAGACGGCCATGCGCACCCGGATCGGAGCGTGACGGATGCGGCATCAGATGGGGCGAACGATCCGGCCGGCACGGGACGGATCGCCGCGTCGGCAGGTGCGGGGCGCCTGCAGGCCCTTGCGGTCCGGCAGGCAGAGCCCGCCGGACGGCGCCTCAATAGCTGTAGCTCTGGCGCGAGCCGTAACCGTCGCGCGGGCGCACGCGGGCGCCGTAATCGACGTCGCGGGCGGCGCGCCGCTTGGCCAGCGCCCGTCCGGCAAGGCACCCCGCCACGGCGCCGACGACCCCGCGCTCGGCCAGGTAATGCCCGGCGATGCCCCCGATGATGGCCCCCTTGATGCAGCCCTTCGCCTCCGCCGCGCCGACGCCCATCAGCGTCACGACCGCCACCAAAGCCGCCTTCGCCACGTTGCGCATGTTGCCTCCTCGCGCTCTGCGAACACGTCAACGGTCAGGCTCGGTCACCGTTCCGTGGCGGCAATCCCCGGAAGGAACAGGGATCGGTGGTCGTCCCGTCTGGCCGGCCCCGGCAGGCTTGTTCTCGAGCGGCTTGATCTTTGCCACCTTGACCCGAACCGCCGTCAACGATTCTTTACCCCCGCCTGTTACGGCAGCGTGACTGATCCGCCGAGGTGACATGTCAGGACCAGGCAGCCAGGAACCAGGCTCCGGCATGCCGCGCAATGGCGACGGCCCGGATCTGGGCGCCTCGATCCGGCGCGACCAGCTCGAGGCGGTCCGCCGCAGCGTGCAGCAGGCCATGCCGGTCAACGCGCTCCTCGGTGCCACCGGGGCGCTCGTCGCCGCCCAGGCCGGGCATGGGGGCGCCGGTCTCGCCTGGTTCGCCCTGTCCTCGGCCATCAACCTCGCCCGGTTCGGCCTGTGCCGGGCGCCCTGCCCCGGCCTCGTCGCCCCGGAGGCCTCGCCGCCCTGGCAGGCCCGGGCCGCCGCCTGCGTCGACCGGCACCTGCGCCTCGCCACCCTCGCGGCGTTCCTGTCGGGCCTCGTCTGGTCCCTGGTGGCGCTCCTGTGCGAGGGCTACACCGCGCCCCAGTCCCTGTTCTACCTCGTCGTCACCTGCGGCATCACCGCCGGAGCCGTCACCCACGGCATGGCCTACGCGGCGATTCCCGCGAGCTTCATCACCCCGCCGCTCCTGACGGTGGCCGGCTGCCTCGCCTGGGCCGGCGGGTTCGACCGCACCTGCCTCGCCCTCACCACGCTGCTCTATCTCGCGGCGCTCCTGCGCAGCGCCGTCGAGACCGAGCGGGGCTTTCGCCGTACCTCCCGGCTGAAGAACGAGGCCACGGCGCTGGCCCGGGCGCGCCAGGAGGCGCATGCGTCGGCGAGCGCGCTCGCCGACGAGATGCGCCGGCGCGCCACCCACGACGCCCTCACCGGCCTGATGAACCGGGCCGGCTTCGCACAAGCCGCGGAAGCCCGGATCCTCCGTCCGGGTCCGGCGCCCTGCCTGATGCTGCTCGATCTCGACGGCTTCAAGTCGGTCAACGACGTCTACGGCCACTCGACCGGCGACCGGGTGCTGGCCGAGGTGGCGCAGCGCCTGCGCCGGACCCTGCCGCCGGAGGCGCTGGCGGCCCGATTCGGCGGCGACGAGTTCGCGGTCCTGTACGATCCCTCGGCCGAATGGCCGCCCGCCGACCTGGCGGCGGCGCTGATCGGGGTGGTGGTCGAGCGGTTCGAGAGCTTCGATGCGGGCCGCCTCGGCGTCAGCATCGGCCTCTGCCACGCCCACGGGCCCAGCCTGACCCAGATGCTGAGCTGCGCCGACGAGGCGCTCTACGCCGCGAAGGCCGCCGGGCGGGACCGCTTCCGGATCTTCGACGAGGGCCTGCGCGGCCGCCTGGAGATGCGGCGAGACAGCGAGCGCGACCTCTCGCATGCCCTCGCGGAGAACGGCCTCGCGGTCTGGTTCCAGCCGATCTTCGGCGAGGGCGGCGGCCGCGTCGCGGGCCTGGAGGCCCTGGTGCGCTGGAACCATCCGGTCCACGGCTGGGTCCCCCCCGGCGAGATCGTGGCCGCCGCCGCCCGGGCCGGCCTCACCGAATCGCTGCTGCGCTTCATCCTGGAGCAGGTCTGCGGCGCGATGCAGAGCCTGCGCGCCGCCGGCGTCTCCGACATCCGCGTGGCGATGAACGTCTCGCCGCGGGAGATGGCGCAGATCCCGGTCGACGAGATCGTGCTCGACCGCCTGCGGACGCTGGGCCTGTCCCCGTCGCTCCTCGAGATCGAGATCACCGAGGAGACCGCCCTCGACATCGAGGCGGTGCAGGGCAAGCTCCTCGCCCTCTCCCGGGCGGGGATCCGGGTGGCCCTCGACGATTTCGGCATCGGCTACTCGTCGCTGGCCTCGCTGCGCCAGTTGCGGGCCGGCCGGGTCAAGATCGACCGCAGCCTCGTCACCGGCCTGTCCGCCTCCGACGACAAGCGCGGGCTGATCCAGGCGGTGCTCGGCCTCGGCCGGGCGCTGGGCCTCGAAGTGGTGGCCGAGGGCGTCGAGACGGCCGAGGACCTCGTCGCCTTGCGCGCCCTCGGCTGCCCGCTCCTGCAGGGCTACCATCTCGGCCGTCCGGCTCCCGCCGATCATGCGTTGAGGCAGGCCCTGGCCTGCCGTACGGACGCAGCCTGACCCTTTCGCAACCCCTGCGCGCCCGGCCCGGCCGGGCTAACCTCCGGCGCACCCCGACGCCCCTCACCGCCGACGAGAAAAGACCGACCATGTTCCCCAAGCCCCACGCCGCGCTCACCCCCAACACCTTCGCGTTCGAGGCCCTGCCGCTCGTCGCGCCGACCGGCTTTCGCGAGTACGACGCCCGCTGGCTGTTCCCGAAGGACCTCAACCTGATGGGCGTCCAGGCTCTCGGGCTCGGCCTCGGCACCCTCGTCCACGAGCTCGGCGTGCGCCCCGACATCGTGACCGGCCACGATTTCCGCGCCTATTCCGCCTCGATCAAGCTCGCGCTGATCGCCGGCATGCAGGCGGCCGGCCTGCGGGTGAAGGATATCGGCCTCTGCCTCTCGCCGATGGCCTATTTCGGCCAGTTTGCCCTCGACTGCCCCTGCGTGGCGATGGTCACCGCCTCCCACAACGACAACGGCTGGACCGGCGTGAAGATGGGCGCCGAGCGGCCCATGACCTTCGGCCCGGCCGAGATGGGCCGCCTCAAGGAGATCGTGCTCTCGGGTGCCTTCCAGTACCGGGACGGCGGCGCGTACCAGTTCGTGCCCGACTTCGCGCAGGTCTACCTCGACGACCTCGTCTCCCGCGCCAAGCCGCTGACGCGGCGCCTCAAGGTGGTGGCGGCCTGCGGCAACGGCACCGCGGGCGCCTTCGCCCCCGCCCTGCTCGAACGCCTCGGCTGCGAGGTGGTGCCGCTGGACGTCGAGGCCGACGCGACCTTCCCGCGCTACAACCCCAATCCCGAGGACATGGCGATGCTGCACGCCATCGCCGACACCGTGAAGGCGACCGGGGCCGATGTGGGCCTGGGCTTCGACGGCGACGGCGACCGCTGCGGCGTGGTCGACGAGCAGGGCCACGAGATCTTCGCCGACAAGGTCGGGGTGATGCTCGCCCGCGACCTCTCGCTCCAGCACCCCAACGCCCGCTTCGTCGTCGACGTGAAGTCCACGGGCCTGTTCGCCTCCGACCCGGAGCTGAAGGCGCGCGGCGTCGAGACCGATTACTGGAAGACCGGGCATTCCTACATCAAGCGCCGGGTCAACGAGCTGAACGCGCTCGCCGGGTTCGAGAAGTCGGGCCATTTCTTCTTCAACGCGCCGGTCGGGCGCGGCTACGACGACGGGCTTCTCACCGCGATCGCCGTGATCGAGATGCTCGACCGCAACCCGGGCAAGAGCCTGTCGCAGCTCTACGCGGCGCTGCCCACCACCTTCGGCTCGCCGACGATGTCGCCGCACTGTGCCGATGAGGAGAAGTACGGCGTCGTCGAGCGGGTGACCGCGCGCTTCCGGGAGATGCACGAGCGGGCTGAGACCCTGGGCGGGGCGGCGATCACCGACCTCGTCACAGTGAACGGGGTGCGGGTGTCGACGGCGGACGGCACCTGGGGCCTGGTGCGGGCGTCCTCCAACAAGCCGGAACTGGTGGTGGTGGTCGAGAGCCCGGTGTCGCGGGCGCGGCTGGAGGAGATGTTCCGGGCGGTCGACGGCGTGCTGCGCGAGAATCCCCAGGTCGGGGCCTACAACCAGACGATCTGACCGGCTTCCTCGGGCGATCATCGGGATCTGAAACCCTCCTGGTCATCCCGGGCTCCGCTTTCGCGGCCCCGGGATGATGCGGAGGGTGGACATTCCGTCGAGCGGATCGAACGAGCCACGCTCGCAAGGCGCTTCCCCGCCGCACCCGATCGGCTTAGGTCTCCTCCCACGCCGCGCGCCCGCCGAACGGGGCCGGCCCGGGAGGAAACCTGACATGCAGCCGATTCTCGACGCCTTCGACGCCCGCGCCATCCTGCCGGAGGACGGCGTCGCCGGCGCTCTCGCCGGTCGGATCTGGCGGCCGGACATGAGCGGGCCGAGCGTGGTCGCGGTGCGCGAGGGCACCGGCGGCGCGCCGGAACTCGTCGACATCACCGGCGCCTTCCCGACCATCCGCGACCTGTGCGAAACGCCCGATCCCGCCGCCGCCTTGCGCCGGGCCACGGGCGAGACGGTCGGCTCCCTCGACGCGATCCTCGCCAACACGCCCCCGGAGACCCGCGACGCCTCCAAGCCCTGGCTCCTCGCGCCGATCGACCTCCAGGCGGTCAAGGCCGCCGGTGTGACCTTCGCGGTCTCGATGCTGGAGCGAGTGATCGAGGAGCGGGCGCGCGGCAACCCGGACGCCGCGGCGGCGATCCGGCTCGAGGTCGGGCGCCTCGTCGGCGACGACCTGCGCCGGCTGAAGCCCGGCTCTCCGGAAGCGATGGCGCTGAAGAGCGTGCTGGTGGCGCAGGGCGCCTGGAGCCAGTACCTCGAGGTCGGCATCGGCCCGGATGCCGAGATCTTCACCAAGGCGCAGCCGCTCTCCTCCGTCGGCTGCGGCCAGGAGGCCGGCCTGCATCCGGGCTCGCAGTGGAACAACCCGGAGCCCGAGGTGGCCCTGGTGGTGGCCTCCGACCAGCGCATCGTCGGGGCGACGCTCGGCAACGACGTCAACCTGCGCGACTTCGAGGGCCGCTCGGCCCTGCTGCTCGGCAAGGCCAAGGACAATGCCGCCTCCTGCGCCCTCGGCCCGTTCCTGCGCCTGTTCGACGGCGGCTTCTCCCTCGACCATGTCCGCCGCACCGTGGTGAGCCTGGAGGTGTCGGGCGAGGATGGGTTCCGGCTCTCCGGCACCTCGCCCCTCTCCGAGATCAGCCGCGACCCGGCCGACCTCGTCGAGGCCATGATGGGCGGCACCCACCAGTATCCGGACGGCGCGGTGCTCTTCCTCGGCACGATGTTCGCGCCGGTGGAGGACCGGGGGGCGCCGGGCCAGGGCTTCACCCACAAGGTCGGCGACCGGGTGGTGATCCGCAGCCCGGGCCTGGGCGCCCTCGTCAACCGGATGCGCCACTGCCAGGATTGCGAGCCCTGGACCTTCGGCGCGGCGGCGCTGATGCGCAATCTCGCCGCCCGCGGGCTCCTCGGAGCCTGAAGGCGCGCCCGCCCACCCGCGCTGTGACATCGGCGTCACGGAAATCGTGGAGGCCTGTGCCGGACAAGCTTGGCCGGTTGCCAGGAGTATAGCCTTGGCTATACCTGGCGACCGGAACGACAGGTGGGTTGCGGCGATGCGGCGGACGGGCGGAGCGGGGATCGGGGTGGCTATCGGCCTGTGCGCCGGGTTGGCGGCAGCGGCCGACCTGCGCCCGCCATCGGCCCAATCCCCGGCCGGACCGTCCACCATCGACTGGTCCGGTCCCTATCTCGGCATCGAGGGCAGCGCCGGCGCCTCGTTCGGCAATTACAGCTTCGGGCCGAGTACGGTCGGCGGCCGGGCGATCCCGGCCTTCCAGAGCGGCGATTCGACGAGGCGCTCGGATGCCGGCCGCACCGCCACCACGGCGGTCGGCGGGGTGTTCGGCGGCTATAACTGGCAGACCGGCCCGTATCTCTACGGTCTGGAGGCCGACATCTACGGCGCCAACCTCAAGCGCCCGGTGCCCTCGACGGCTCTCGGCTTCGGCTACGAGGGCATCGATCCGCCCTTCAACGTGATCCGGGACAAGACCAACCTCTACGGTGCCCTGCGGGCCCGCCTCGGCTACGCGTTCGAGAGCTACCTCGTCTACGCCACCTTCGGGCTCGCCGGGGCCAGCGCGCGGGTGCTCGCGACCTATCCGGACCTCGCCACCGGCGCGGTGGCGACGGCGCGCAAGGACCTGTCCTTCCTCGGCTTCACCCTCGGGGCCGGCGTGCAATACGCCATCGCCCCGAACCTCGCGCTCGGCCTCGACTACCGCTACGTCGATCTCGGCCGCTCCGGCCGCTTCGATCTCGGCAGCGTGCCGGGGCTCGGCCCGGTCTCCACCCAGGCCGCCTTCACGTCGCACCAGATGATGGCGCGGCTCTCCTGGTATCCCTACGGCCTCAAGCTGCCGGCGGAGGCCGCCGAGGACGCGCCGGCGAGCCGCGACACCGGCCGCTACTCCTTCCACGGCCAGACCACCTTCGTGACGCAGGGCGTGCCGGGCTTCCGCGCGCCCTATCGCGGCGAGAACAGCCTGGTGCCGAACCAGGTCCAGTCCACCACCACCGCGACCCTGTTCCTCGGCGTGAAGCTGACCGACAGCACCGAGCTCTACTACAACCCTGAATTCTCTCAAGGATTCGGCCTGTCGCGCACCCTCGGCGTCGCCGGCTTCGTCAACGGCGAGGCCCAGAAGGCCGGCGCGCCGTTCCCGAAGCTGCGCTCCAACCGCTACTTCATCCGCCAGACCTTCGGCCTCGGCGGCGCCACCGAGGACGTGCCGGACGGCGTCAACCAGGTGGCGATGACCCGCGACGTCGAGCGGATCTCGGTCGTGGCCGGCAAGTTCGCCCTCGGCGACTTCTTCGACGGCAACGTCTACGCCCACGACCCCCGGGTCGACTTCATGAACTGGTCGATCTGGGGCTCCTCGGCCTGGGACTTCCCCGCCAACCTCCCCGGCTTCACCCAAGGCGTGATGGTCGAGTACAACCGGCCGGAATTCGCCATCCGGGCCGCCTACACCCAGGTGCCGAAGGAGCCGTCGAGCGACGTGCTCGATCCGCGGGTCTTCCAGCGCGCCGGCGCCAACATCGAGGTCGAGGAGCGCCACGTCCTCCCCGGGCTGAACCAGCCGGGCAAGCTGCGCATCGGCCTGTTCAGCAATGTCGGCAACACCGCCAATTACCGCCAGATCGTCGACCTGACGCAGGCGGGGATCTACGACGACATCAACGACGCCGCCTCCGCCACGCGCCGGCCCCGGCGCAAGACCGGCGCCTACATCAACCTGGAGCAGGCGCTGACGCCGGATCTCGGCCTGTTCGCCCGGGCCAGCCTCTCGGACGGGCGCAACGAGAGCCTGTCCTTCACCGATGTCGACCGGTCGATCTCGGGCGGCTTCTCGCTGAAGGGCACCGCCTGGGAGCGGCCGAGCGACACGGTCGGCATCGGCGGCGCGATCAACGGCCTGTCGCCGACGCACCGCGCCTTCTTCGCCAATGGGGGCCTCGGCCTCCTGATCGGCGACGGCCGGCTGAACTACGGCACCGAGCGGGCCCTGGAGACCTATTACGCGCTCAGCCTCACCAAGGCGGTGACGGTGTCGTTCAACTACCAGTTGGTGGTGAACCCCGCCTATAACCGCGACCGCGGCCCCGTCAGCTTCTTCGGCACCCGCCTCCACGCCGATTTCTGACGCGGCTCCCGGCGCGCGAGGGCGTGTGCCACTTTCGGACGATGCGCCCTCGGGTGGTGTGCCCTTTCTGCCCGGCGCCGAGGGTTCGTCGCCGGTCCGGGGCCGGGCGACCGCATCACCGGCGCCGCCAGCCGCGATCAGGGCAAGTCGCGCGAGGCCCGCGCCCGAATGGCAAAGGGATCTGCAGGCCGGCGGGATGCTTCCGGGGAAAGCGCTGCCGGCAGAATTCCCGGCGCGACGACTTGAGCTTTACTGCAGCCGCGTCTCGCCCTCACCCCCAGCCCCACTCTCGCCGGGAAGCGGGGCGGTGCGCCTCGTTTCGACGGCGGTGACGCCGGTCGTCGGAGTATTCCGCCCGATCTGATGCGCAGGACGCGGCTGGCCGCCCCCGGTCGCGGCGGACAATCCTGCAACACCCCTGGCGCTTTTCCCCCCGGACCGGCCGAAATTTACGGACAAAGGCTGTGCTGTATCCCGTTCGCTCATTTTCTAAGATTGAACTGTAAAAGGACGAATAAACGTCCGTTTGCGACAGAGATATGATCGCAAAACCTGCTCTTTCGGAGCAGTCGATCCTGCTCGACCACGGAACGACAACAGCGGGCCTTCGTCCGGGGGGCACACATCATGCAGCTTGGCGTGAACGGGCAGTCGATGGCCTCAGGCTATCGCCCCGACATCGACGGCCTGCGCGCCGTCGCGGTGCTGGCGGTGATCTTCTACCATGTCGGCATCACCTGGATGCCGGGAGGCTTCGTCGGGGTCGACGTGTTCTTCGTCATCTCGGGCTACGTCATCACCCGCGGCCTGCTGCGGGAGGCGGCCGACGGCGGCATCGGCATCGCGGCGTTCTACGCGCGGCGGATCCGGCGCATCCTGCCGGCCCTGGTCGCGACCCTCGCGCTCACCTCGCTCGCCGCCTACTGGCTCCTGCTGCCGCCCCAGCTCGAGGATTACGCCGCCAGCGCGGCGGCCTCCGCCCTATCGGTGGCCAATCTCTATTTCTGGCGCGCCTCGGGCTACTTCGACGCCGCAGCGCTCTACCGCCCGCTGCTGCATACCTGGTCGCTCTCGGTCGAGGAGCAGTTCTACCTCGTCCTGCCGGTGTCGCTGCTCCTGGCCGTGCGCCTGCGCCTGCGGCCGCTCTGGCTGCCGTTCGGCCTCGTCGCCCTGCTGTCGCTCGGCCTGAGCGTCTATGCCGGCCGCTACGCGCCGACGGCGAATTTCTACCTGCTGCCGACCCGGGCCTGGGAACTCCTCGTCGGCACCCTGCTGGCGATGGCGCCGGGCGCGCGGGGAACGCTGCCCCTGGCCATCCGCCAGACCGCAGGCCTCGCCGGGCTCGCCGGCATCCTCGTCCCGGCGCTCCTCTACACCGAGGCGACGCCCTTTCCCGGCCTCGGCGCCCTGCCGCCCTGCCTGGGCGCCGCCCTGCTGATCCGCCTCGGCGAGGCCGAGGCGCGCCGCGCGGCGGCCACCCGCCTGCTGGCGGCCCCTCCCCTCGTGGCGATCGGGCTGATCTCGTACTCGGCCTATCTCGTGCATTGGCCGCTGATCGTGCTCGGCCGGATCGCCCTGATGCGGGAGTTCGGCCCGTCCGAGACGGTCGCGGTGATCGGCGCAACCCTCGTCCTCGCCGCCCTCTCCTACCGCTTCGTCGAGCGCCCCTTCCGGCATGCGCCCTCGCAGCCGCCGCGGCTGAGGCCGGTCCTCGCCGCCGGTGCGCTCGCCACGCTGGCGATGGCGGGCCTGGGCTGGGCGGGGGTGGCGAGCGGCGGGCTTCCGGGCCGCTTCCCCGATTTCCGCCTGCGGCCGGTTCCGGGCACCGAGACCTGGAACCACCGCACCTGCTTCCTCTTCGCCGACCAGACCTGGCAGGCCTGGGACGCGGCCGCCTGCACCCGGACCGGGGGCAAGGACGGGCTGGTCCTGCTGTGGGGCGACAGCTTCGCGGCGCATTACGTGCCCGGCCTGATCCGGCATGCCGACCGGCTGCCCGGTCGCCTCGTCCAGTACACGGCCGCCGGGTGCCAGCCGACGCTGGGCGTCGCCTCGCACGTCGTGCCGCATTGCCGCGACTTCAACGAGAACGCCCTGGCGCTGATCCGCCGGCTCGGCATCCGCGACGTGGTCCTGGCCGCCCGCTGGGGGGCGCAGCGCGACCGCGACGTGCCCGACCGGCTGCGCGGGACCGTGGCGCGGATCACCGCCCTCGGGGCCCGGGTCCAGGTCGTCGGGCAGTCGCCGGAACTCCCCCTCGATCCGGCCTTCCTGGCCTACCACCAGCGCCGCGACCCGCCGGACGCCGCCGGCCGCTGGCGCCCGGTCGCCGATCTGCACCTGAACGAGGCCCTGAGGGCGGCCCTGCCCGCGACCGTCACCTTCATCGACCCGCAGGCCGCCCTGTGTGCCGGCGAAACCTGCCCCTTCGCCCGGGGCGAAACCCTGCTCTACGCCGATACCGGCCATTTCTCCTCGGCCGGCGCGGCGCTGGCGGTCGAGCGCTTCCTCGATGCCGGGCTGTTCGCCCCTGCCCGCTCCGCCGCGGTGGTGCCGTGAGACGGCGTCAGGTGCGGGCGACGGCCACCCCGCCGCCGTCCAGCACGACGAAGCGGATGCCGGCCGCGCGCAGGGCCGCGATCGCCCTGTGGCGCGAGCGGGCGCCCTGGCCCTCGGCATTCTCCTCCAGGCGCCGCACCGTCGAGAGCGACAGGCCGCTCGCCTCCGCCAGATTGGTCATCGACCAGTCGAGCAGAGCCCGGGCGGCGCGCAGGTGGTGGCCCTCCACCGCCTGCTCCAGCCCTTCGGCCAGCTCGGCCGCCGCCAGGGGAGCGGTGAGCGCGGCAGGGTAGATGAGCCCGTTGCGCTCGATGAGGCAGCCCCGCTCGTCATGGACCGGGACCGAGAGCACCCGGAAGCGCTCGGGTTCGCGGTTCCGGTGGTGGAGCAGCGGCGCCGCCTGGAACACGCCGCCGGCCTCGCGCCGCGCGATGCTGTCGCGGAACGCCGCGCGCTCCTCCGGCACCACGTCGGCGAAGGGATCGGCATTGATCTCCTCGATGGACCGTCCGGCGAACCGCGCCGCCTCGGGCGGGAAGCGGAAGGTCCCGTCGAGGTCGACCGGGACGAACAGCAGGCGGGCCGCCGCGAACCAGGCGTTGCGCCGGCGCTGGTCGGCCCGGCGCAGCCGCATCAGGGCCGCCGGATCGGTCACGTCGAGGACGAGGCCGGCGGCGGCCTGCGGCCGGCCCTCCGGCGTCATGTGCAGCTCGGTGCGCATCGTGAGCGTGCGCAAGGTTCCGTCCGGCCGCACGATCCGGATCTCGCGTCCTGGCAGGGCGTGGCCCTGCCGCAGGTCGGCGGCGCTCGCCAGGCTGGGCCGGTCGTCGGGGTGGACGAGGTCGGTGAGCAGCTCGTAGCTCGGCTGCACGGATAGCGGATCGAGACCGAGCAGACGAAAGAGGCCGGGCGACCAGGTCTGCCGGTCGGAGGCGAAGACCCAGCCCCAATTGCCCGTCAGCCCGGCATTCTCGGTCAGCCGGAGAAAGTCGGCGGGAGCGAAAGATAGGTCGGCCGCACGCATGGCGCCTCGGTGGTCGGAGCCTCGATGCCCGGAATCCGCTTCGGTACGAGAGGATCGAGGGACATACAGGCCATGCCGCGCGTGAAGGCAAGGCCACCGGTCAGACCTGTGGTCGCAGTCGGGCCCCGACGACAGGGCAGCCCGGTCCCACGGCATGGCTCCCGCCACCACGATCGGTGTACCCTGCCGGGCAACGACGAGCCGCATCGCCCGCCTGAGCGCCGCGGCAGGATGGAGAGACGCCCGAATGACCGAGACCGACGCCCTGCGGCACCCCGAGATCCGCGAGGAGGTCGCCAAGCTCTGCGCCCGCTTCCCCGACGAGTACTGGCGCCGCCTCGACGCCGAGCGCGCCTACCCGACCGACTTCGTCAACGCGCTCACCGAATCCGGCTATCTCTCGGTGCTGATCCCTGAGGAATATGGCGGCTCCGGCCTGCCGCTCTCGGCCGCCGCCGCCATCCTCGAGGAGGTGCAGCGCTCGGGCTGCAACGGCGCGGCCTGCCACGCCCAGATGTACACGATGGGCACGGTCCTGCGGCACGGCACCCAGGCGCAGAAGGAGCGCTACCTGCCGGAGATCGCCGCCGGCCGGCTGCGCCTCCAGGCCTTCGGCGTCACCGAGCCGACGAGCGGTACCGACACCACGGCCCTGCGCACCACGGCCCGCCGCGAAGGCGACAAGTTCATCGTCAACGGCCAGAAGATCTGGACCAGCCGGGCCGAGCATTCCGACCTGATGTTGCTGCTTGCCCGCACCACGCCGCGCGACCAGGTGGCGAAGAAGACCGACGGGCTCTCGACCTTCATCGTCGACATGCGGACGGTGCTCGGCCGCGGCCTGACCATCCGACCGATCCGCACGATGATGAACCACAATTCCTGCGAGGTCTTCTTCGACAACATGGAGGTTCCGGCCGAGAACCTGGTCGGCGAGGAGGGCAAGGGCTTCCGCTACATCCTGTCGGGCATGAATGCCGAGCGGCTGCTGATCGCCGCCGAATGCATCGGCGACGCCAAGTGGTTCATCGCCAAGGCCTCCGCTTACGCCCGCGAGCGCCAGGTGTTCGGCCGGCCGATCGGCCAGAACCAGGGCATCCAGTTCCCGATCGCCAAGGCCTACGCCAACATGCGTGCCGCCGAGTTGATGGTGCAGGAGGGCTTGCGCCTCTACGAGGCCGGGGCCAATCCGGGGGCGGAGGCCAACATGGCCAAGATGCTCGCCGCCGACGCCTCGTTCGAGGCGGCCAATGCCTGCATCCAGACCTTCGGCGGCTTCGGCTTCGCGGAAGAGTACGACGTCGAGCGCAAGTTCCGCGAGACCCGGCTCTACCAGGTGGCGCCGATCTCCACCAACCTGATCCTGTCCTACATCGCCGAGCACGTGCTGGGCATGCCGCGCTCGTATTGATCGGCCGGAGCCGCGCGGCTGTCCGATGAGATGGCGCGAGGGTCTCTCCTTCTCCCGCGGATGCAGCTGTCCGGGGACAGGGAAAACCCTCGCCTTTCGCCTTCGCCGAACGGGCCTGCTGGTGCCGCGCCGCGGCTTCGGCCATAGGGGCTGCCATGACCACCGATCTCGCCCCGCTGCTGTTCCTGCCCGGGCTCCTCAACGACGCGGTCCTGTGGCGCACCGCCATCGATGCGCTCGCCGACCGGACGGCCGCGTCGGTGGCGGATCTCACCCTCGACGACAGCGTCGCCGCGATGGCGCGTCGCGCGCTCGTCGCAGCGCCACCACGCTTCGGGCTCGTCGCCCTGTCGATGGGCGGCTACGTCGCCTTCGAGATCCTGCGCCAGGCGCCCGAGCGGGTGACGCGCCTCGCCCTGTTCGACACCGCCGCCTCGCCGGAGACCGACGAACGCGCCGCGACCCGGCGCCAGGGCATGGATCAGCTCAAGGTCGGCCGCTTCGCCGGCGTCACGACGCGTCTCCTGCCCAAGCTCGTCCACGCCTCGCACGTGCACGGGCCGGTGGGCGAGGCCGTGAAGGTGATGGCCGAGCGGGTCGGCGGCGCGGCCTTCCTGCGCCAGCAGCGGGCGATCCTCGACCGGCCCGACAGCCGGCCGACCCTGGCGACGATCCGGGTGCCGACCCTGGTGGCGGTCGGCGAGGACGACGCCCTGACGCCACCGGCGCAGGCCCGCGAGATCCACCAGGGCATTGCCGGCTCGCGCCTGCACGTGCTCACCGCATGCGGCCACCTGCCGCCGCTGGAGCGGCCGGACGAGACGAGCGCGCTGTTGCGGGAGTGGCTGGCGGCGTGACGCGTCAGGTCAGCATCGGCTCGAGGTCGGGATCGCCCTTCGCCATGGCGCGGCGATAGGCCGGGCGGTCGCCGACGCGCCGCAGGTAGGCGCGGATGTTCGGGTAGGGGGCGAGGTCGATCGGCTGGAACAGCCGCATCGTGGTGAGCGAGAACACGCTCATGATGTCGGCCGCCGTGAAGTCCTCGCCCGCCAGCCAGGGCGCCTCGCCGAGCCGTGCCTCGATGAGCGCCATCACCCGGTCGAGCCGCCCCTGCACCGCGACCTGCACCGGGTGATCGGGTCCCAGGCCGACGCGACTCACCATCATCAGGCGTCCGACGACCGGTTGCAGGTTCCCGTTGGCGAAGTGGAACCAGTACAGGAAGGCGGCATAGGCGGGATGCTCCGGCCCGAGCCGCAGCCGTCCGCCGCCATGCCGGGCGATGACGTATTCGACGATCGCGGCGGATTCCGCCAGCACCACCCCGCCATCCTCGATGATCGGCGCGGCGCCGAGCGGGTGCAGCGCCCGCAATGCCGGCGGCGCCAGGATCGTCACCGGGTCGCGCCGATAGCAAACGAGGTCGTAGGGCACCCCGAGCTCCTCGCACAGCCACAGGATGCGCTCGGATTGCGAATGGCCGAGGTGGTGGATCGTCAGCAAGGGCACTCTCCCGTCATGGCGGCTGGCTGCCGGCAGGCACCGGGACCGCCCGGCCCGGCGCATGATCGCTCACCGGTTCCCCGCCGCGGGCCCGCCCGCCGTGCGGCCGGAGCCGGGCGGGCCCGCGGTCGGGCTGCCGCCGATCCAGACGCCCGGATTGGTGCCCGGCACGGACGTACTGCTCGGATTGCCCGGAAGGTTCTGCGTCGGGCGCGAGGCGGGCGGCTTCGTCCCGGTACCGGGCCCCGGCGCGCCGACGGCGTCGCTCGGCGGCGGCACGCGGGCGGTCTGAGCCTCGGCGGCCCCGGGAAGGCCGAGGGCGAGGGCGAGGGCGAGGGCGCGTCTGATCATTGGACTGTCCGTGCGGAAGGGATCGCGCATCAACCGCGGGACGGCGTCCGGGTTCGCGGCCGACGATGCACGACCCGGCCGCGCCCCGTGCAGGCGCCGTGCGGCGACGATTCCCGTCGGCCTGGGCCGGCGTCTCGCGCCGATCATGACCTTACGTCGGTTAGCCGTTGAACCACCAATTTTAGGAATTTTTTCATGCACCACTAAATCTACCGATCGGTTTTAACATTTTACTAAGATAAATTGTTCATGTTTCTTATGACGAAAGAGACGGCCCATGAAAATAAAACTCTCCCATGTCTTAGGTGGATTGATCACGCTGCTCTCGCTAAGCCTGCTTGCGCAGGGGATGCTCGGTGCGTCACGGCTGCGCGCGATGAACGCGAATACCGTCGAGATCTCGGAAAACTGGCTGCCGAGCGTTCGCCACCTCGGCGAGCTCAAGCACGACGTGACGCGCCTGCGCCTCGTTGACGCCCGCTACGTCATGGCGACCGAACCGGTGCACGAGATCGATGCCATCGCCAGCCGCCGCGCCAAGGAAGTCGACGCGAGCACCTCCCGCTACGAAGCGTTGATCTCGAGCCCCGAGGAAAGGGCCCTCTGGACCGTGTTCCGGCAGCACTGGGCCGGTTACATTACGATGCACACGAAGATCATGGCGGCCGCCCGGTCGAAGGACCAGCGCGCCTTGAACGACCTGTTCCAGGAGTCGCGCCGTCCGTTCGAGGCCGCCCTGGACACCCTCGATCGCGATACCACCCTCAATGCCGCGGGAAGCGAGCAGGCCCGCCTCGCGGCCGAGGCGACCTATGCCCACGCCCTGTGGTTGACCGGGCTCCTGTGCTGCATCGCCCTCGCCGCCGGGCTGGCGGGCATCGCCTACGTCGTCGTCGGCGTCGCGCGGCCGATCGACCGCCTGATCCGGCGCATTCGGGACCTTGCCTCCGGCGACCTCGCCGCGCCCGTGCCCTGCACCGCCCGCGCCGACGAGATCGGCGCCATCGCGGCTGCCGTCGAGGCGTCGCGCGAGACCCTGATCTGGACCCGTCAGCTGGAGCAGGACACCGCCCTCGCGCGGGCCTCGGCCGAGGAGCAGCGCCAGGCCGGCATGCGCCAGGTGGCCGACACCTTCGAGAACGCGGTCGGCGGCATCGTCACCCTGGTCTCGGCGGCGGCCACGGAGCTGCAGGCCACGGCCGGACAGTTGACGGCGAGCGCGGCCGATACGGCCGCGCGATCGGGCACGGTGGCGGGCGCCGCCGAGGAGGCGTCCACGAACGTCACCACCGTGGCGGCGGCGACCGAGGAGCTCGGCGCCTCCGTCGAGGAGATCGGGCGGCGGGTCCAGGGCTCGGCCGGGCTGGCCCGCCAGGCCGTGGCCGAGGCCGACCAGACCGCGCGCCTCGTCCAGATGATGAAGACGACCTCGGAGCGGGTCGGCGAGATGGTCGGCCTGATCGCCGGCGTCGCGCGGCAGACCAACCTCCTGGCCCTGAACGCCACGATCGAGGCGGCCCGGGCTGGCGAGGCGGGACGCGGCTTCGCCGTGGTGGCGGCCGAGGTGAAGGGGCTGGCGGACCAGACGGCGCGCGCCACCGACGCGATCGCCGGGCAGATCGGCGAGATCCAGGGGGTGACCGACCGGGCCGCCGCGGCGATCGGGACGTTCGCCGAGCGCATCCGCGAGATCGACGCGATGGCGGCGGACATCGCCTC
Organism: Methylobacterium tarhaniae; assembly: GCF_001043955.1. Taxonomy (GTDB): domain Bacteria; phylum Pseudomonadota; class Alphaproteobacteria; order Rhizobiales; family Beijerinckiaceae; genus Methylobacterium; species Methylobacterium tarhaniae. The sequence continues at coordinate 61,331 of NZ_LABZ01000005.1, forward strand.
CGCCGTCGAGCAGCAGGGCGGCGCCACCCAGGAGATCGTGCGCAACGTCGCCCAGGCGGCGACCGGCACGAGCCAGGTGACCGTCACCATCGCGGGCGTCGCCCAGGCTTCGGAGGAGACCGGCGCGGCGGCGTCACAGGTTCTCGCTTCGGCCTCGGAGCTGTCGCGCCATTCCGAGCACCTGTCGTCGGAGGTGCAACGCTTCCTCGCCACGGTGCGGGCCGCCTGACCGTCGGGGGCGACCGGCTCAGATCGCCCCCTGCGCCACGTCCCGCATCAGGCCCGGCACCTCGCCGGGCAGTTCCCGCGCCAGGAAGCCGATCGGCCCGCAACTCCGGCCGAGCCGCCGCCCCGCCTCGCCGTGCAGGAACACGCCCCAGGCGGCGGCCTCGGCCGGCTTGGTCCCGCGGGCGAGCAGCCCGACGATGATCCCGGCGAGCACGTCGCCCGAGCCCGAGGTGGCGAGGCCGGCACCGCCGCCGGAATAGTGCCAGGTCTCGCCCGCCGGATCGACGATCCAGGTCTCGGCTCCCTTCATCACCACGACGGCGCCCAGTCGCTCGGCGGCCTGGCGCGCCGCCGCAAGAGGATCGGCCTCGACGGCGTCGCGCTCGCAGCCGAGGCAGCGCGCCATCTCGCCGGCATGCGGGGTCAGCACCACCCGGCCCCCGCGGGCCCGCACCGCCTCGGCCTGGTCGCACAACCCGTCGATGCTCGCCGCGTCGAGGACGAACGGGCCCTTCGCCGGACCGGTCAGGAGTGCGGCGGTGAGCGCCTTGGTCGGATCGCCCGAGGCCATGCCGGCGCCGACCAGGATCGCGGCGGCCCGCTCGGTACGCGGCAGCAGCACCTCGGCGGCGACCCGGTGATCGACATGGCCGCCCTCGCCTTCCGGCAGCCGCACCACCAGTGCCTCGGGCACCGCGAGGGCGGCATGCGGGGCGGTGCCGGCGGCGATCGACATCTGCAGCTTGCCGGCGCCCGCCCGGAGCGCCGCGGTGCCGGCCAGGATCGCGGCGCCCGGCACCTCGACCGAGCCGGCGATGACGAGGGCGCTGCCGCGCGCCTCCTTGCTGCCGCCGGCCGGATCCGGCAGGGGCAGGCCGCGCAGGGTCCCGGCAGTGATCTCGGTGGTCATCGGGCGGCTCCCGTGGCGTCGGGCTCGGCCGTCACCGGGGCGCCGGCCCGGGTCAGCGGCGCCACGAAATTGTAGCGCTGCAGCACCAGCTTGCCGCTGCTGCCTCGTTGCGGATCGAAGGCGTATTCCGTCACCGCGCAATTGGCGACGTCGCCCTCCCGGTCGATCCTCAGGATCTCGTCCTCGGTCATGCCCTCGATGAGGTAGCGCAGGCACAGGACCACGACCTGGTGCCCGACCACCAGCACGCGCCGTCCGCCGTAATGCAGCGAGACGGTGTCGAGGGCGCTGCGCAGCCGCAGGATCACGTCGCACCAGCTCTCGCCGCCCGGCGGCCGGTGGTAGAACTTGCCGAGCAGGCGGCGGAACTCGGCCTGGTCGGGATGGAGCTGGGTGATGCCCTCGCGAGTGAGCCGGTCGAGGATTCCGAACTCCTTCTCGCGCAGGCGCTCGTCGGCGACGTAGTCGAGGAGGGGATCGGCGACGCCGCCGGCCTCGCGGATCAGGCGGGCGGTGGACTCGGCCCGGCGATAGGGCGAGGTCAGCACCACGTCGGGCCGCTCGGATGCGGGCTTCTCGGCGAACCACCGCCCGACCGCCGCGGCCTGGCGCTCGCCGAGCGGGCTCAACGGCACGTCGACGTCGCGCTCGGCGATGTCGATATGGGTGTGCCCGGCCGCGTGGGCGGCGTCGCGGGCGACGTTGCCGGCGCTCTCGCCGTGCCGCACGATCCAGATCCGGTCCGGCCAGCGCTGCTGCATGAGTTCCCCCCTGAGACGAGGGGAGCTAGCGGAGGTGGAGCGCGCCGCAAGCGTCCGAGACCTGCGGCCGTTTCGGTCCGGGCGCGTCGGGCCTCGTCTCATGACGGCGCGGCAACGTCGAGATTCCCTAAGCAGACTTGCGTTGGCAGGCCAGCGCTTCGTCCGCTTAGGTTTGTGTCGTGTCGCAGATTGTCGTCGCGAAACCGGCAGCCGCGTCTGCGACATCTGCTTGGCGGAGATATCGAGCTGGCGGAGATATCGAGCCGGCGACTCAGGATGCGAGGTCCGAAGCCCCCTCCCCGGCCGCCAGGCCGGTCTCGTCGCACAGGCAGACCTCGCTGTGCGCCGAGTCGAGGGTGTAGCCCGCCCCGACCTCGGATGGATTGCCGGACCACATCACGGCCCAGTCACGGAACAGGCTCGCGGTGTCGATCGGCGCGGCCGTCTCCTGCGGCGTGACCGCCGGCGCGGTCGTCCCGGCTTGCGCCTCCGCGACGGGAGTGACTGTATCGCCGGCCTCCTCCTGGTCCGAAGGGCCGAGGACCAGGGTCTGGTCGGCCGCCGGATCGACACAGGGCAGGGTCTCGCCGTCGGCGGGATCCTCCATCGGCCGCGGCTTGACCGTCATGCCCGTCTCCGATGCGGAGGCCTCGACGTCGCGCATGGTCGGTCGGAACATGCTCGACGGCTCGGACTCGGCGACGGTGGCGACCTCCTCGGAGCCCGCCGCCGTGACCGCGACGACGTCATCGCTGCCCCCGCCGGGGTCCGTCCCGCCACTCGCGCCCTCGATCGGGGCCGGCTCCGACCCGCTCTCCGGCATACTGCTTAGGGTCATATCACTGGACACTATATCCTCCAAAATCATGATTATTCGAATATTTTTATAGATTGTTACATCGATTTAACTGTAAATCATTAACAAATTTAAGCCGATCATTCGGGCAAAATTTATCGTGAATTGCGGCTCGGCGCCCGGTCGCGGCGGCGTCCGGGTCGCTGCACTGAGAATCGCCGAAGCGACAGTGTCGCCTATCGAACGTTCGGCTATCGGCACGGGACGCCCGCTTCCTCCCGGCCGAGCTTTGGCCAATCTCTTGCTAGCCCGGCAAATCGGTGGCGGGCCCGGTTCCGGTCCCGGCGGAAATCTGTGAGAACTATGGGCAGCCGGCGGGACAGTCGGGGCCGGGGCAGGACACGACGCATGCAGGACGACCGGCGCCCGATCGCCAACGACGCGCGGCTGGCGCCGGTCCGCCACGTGCTCGCGGTCAACGGCCGGAGCGTGGCGGTGGAGGCCGCTCCCGGCACCCGCCTCCTCTACGTGCTGCGCAACGACCTGGCGCTGAACGGCCCGAAATACGGCTGCGGCCTCGGCCAGTGCGGCAGCTGCACGGTGCTGGTCGACGGCCGGGCGCTGCGGTCCTGCACCATTCCCCTGCGCGCCGCGGTCGGCCGCCGGATCACCACCCTGGAGGGCCTGGGCGAGGACGGCCGGCTGCATCCGGTGCAGGAGGCCTTCATCGCCGAGAACGCCGCGCAATGCGGCTACTGCCTGAACGGCATGATCATGACCACGGTGGCGCTGCTGTCCGCCAACCCGGATCCGAGCGAGACCGAGATCCGCCTGGGTCTCCAGGCGAATCTGTGCCGCTGCGGCACCCATATCGAGATCCTGCGCGCCGTGCGCGCGGCGGCCGCCCGGATGCGGGCCGGCGCCCGGGGAGACGAGGCATGACCCGGGATCCCGCGACGGAACGCCGGCATTGGCAGGAGGCGGGCGACGTCCTGCTCGTCTACCGCGAGACGATGGGCCGCCCGCCCCGCCTCGGCGATGCGCCGGGCGCCGCCCTGGCGGCGGGGCCGCAGCGCGCGCTCTACCTCGCGGTCGACCGGGAGGGCCGGGTCACCGCCTTCAACGGCCACGTCGATCTCGGCACCGGCATCCGCACGGCGCTCGCCCAGATCGTCGCCGAGGAACTCGACGTGCCGCTGGCGGGCGTCGCGATGGAGCTCGGCAGCACGGCGACCACCCCCGACCAGGGCGGCACCATCGCGAGCGAGACGATCCAGATCGCGGCCGTGCCCCTGCGCCAGGCCGCCGCCACCGCCCGTCGCCACCTCGTCGAGGCGGCCTCGCGCCGGCTCAACCGCGGCACCGCGGAGCTGATCGTCGAGGCGGGCATCGTCCGGGTCGCGGCGGAGCCGGATCTGGGCGTCCCCTACGGCGAGCTGGTGCGGGGCGCGCGCACCGAGCTGACCCTCGATGCCGACGCTGCGGTGAAGCCGGTCGCGGATTACCGGGTCGTCGGCCGGCCGGTGCCGCGGGTCGACATTCCCGCCAAGGCGACCGGCGCCTGGACCTACATCCACGACGTGCGGGTGCCCGGCATGGTGCATGGCCGGGTGGTCCGGCCGCCGAGCCCGGGCGTCGATTCCGCCCTCGGCGGGATGCTGGCGGCGGTCGACGAGGCCTCGGTCGCCGGGATCCCGGGCCTCGTCGCGGTGGTGACGGTCGGCGACTTCGTCGGCGTGGTCGCCGAGCGCGAGGAGAACGCCGCCGAGGCGGCGCGCCGCCTTCGCGTGACCTGGCGACCCTGGGCGGGGCTGCCGGACCTCAACCGGCCCGAGGCGGCCCTGCGCGACAATCCCGCGACGGCGCGCCGGCTCCTCGACCGCGGCGACGTCGAGCGGGCGCTGACCCACGCGGAGGCGCGGCTCGATCGCACCTATGTCTGGCCCTACCAGATGCACGGCTCGATCGGGCCGTCCTGCGCCGTGGCGGAGTTCCGCCGAGGTGAGCGGGGCGACGACCTGGTGGTGTGGTCGGGCACCCAGAACCCGCACGGGCTGCAGAGCGACCTCGCCCTCCTCCTCGACATGCCCGAGGAGCGGATCGCGATCGAGCGCCACGAGGCGGCGGGCTGCTACGGCCGCAACTGCGCCGACGACGTCGCGGCCGATGCCGCCCTGCTCGCCCGTGCGGTCGGACGGCCGGTGCGGGTGCAGCTCACCCGCGAGCAGGAGCATGCCTGGGAGCCGAAGGGAGCAGCACAGGTCATGGACGTGCGCGGCGGCCTCGACGCCGAGGGCGGCCCGGCGGCCTATGATTTCGAGACCCGCTACCCCTCGAACGGCGCCCCGACCCTGGCGCTGATCCTCACCGGCAAGGTCGCGCCCCGGCCGGCCGTGTATCCGATGGGCGACCGCACGGCGGTGCCGCCCTACGCCTTCGGCAACGCCCGGGTGACGGTGCACGACATGCCGCCGATCGCCCGCGCTTCCTGGATGCGCGGCGTCTCGGCCCTGCCCAACACCTTCGCGCACGAATCCTACATCGACGAGCTCGCCACCGCCGCGGGCGTCGATCCGATCGCGTACCGCCTGCGCTACCTGCCCGATCCCCGCGCCGCGGACCTCGTCCGGGCGGTGGCCGAGCGGGCCGCCTGGGTGCCGCATACCGGGCCCGGCACTCACGGAGGCTCCGGGGACATCCTGTACGGGCGCGGCTTCGCCTACGCGGTCTACGTCCACGGGCCGTTCCCCGGAAAGGCCGCCGCCTGGGCCGCCTGGGTGGCGGATGTGGCGGTCAACCGGGTCACCGGCGAGGTCGCCGTCACCCGGGTGGTGGTGGGCCAGGATTCCGGCCTGATGATCAACCCGGACGGGGTGCGCCACCAGATCCACGGCAACGTCATCCAGGCGACGAGCCGGGTCTTGAGGGAATCGGTCGGCTTCGACGCCACCGGGGTGACGAGCCGGGAATGGGGCAGCTACCCGATCCTCGCCTTCCCGCAGGTGCCCGACATCGACGTGCTGATGGTGCCGCAGCCCGACCAGCCGCCTCTGGGCGCCGGCGAGTCGGCCTCGGTGCCGAGCGCGGCGGCGATCACCAACGCGCTGTTCGACGCCACCGGCATCCGCTTCCGCGAGCTGCCCCTCACCGCCGAATCCGTCCGCGCCGCCCTCAACCCGCCGCGGATCGCCGGACCCGACGGGCCGCCGCGCCGGCGCCGCGGCCTGCTCGCCGGCCTGTTCGGGGCCGGCGCCGGGGCGCTCGCCCTCGCCGCGACCCTCCTGCCCTGGCGCCCGGCCTATCCGTCGATCGAGCGGCCGGACCCGGCGGCCTATTCCGCCGCCACGATCGCGCAGGGGCGCCTCGTCGCGGCGGCCGGCGCCTGCCTCGTCTGCCATGCCGGGCCGGACGGCCGGTCCTTCGCGGGCGGGCGTGGGCTCGAGACGCCGTTCGGCATCGTCTACGCCTCGAACATCACGCCGGACGCGGCGACCGGCCTGGGGGCCTGGTCCTACCCCGCCTTCGCCCGGGCGATGCGCGAAGGCATCTCGCGGGACGGGCACCACCTCTACCCGGCCCACCCCTATACGAGCTTCGCCGCCGTATCGGAGCGCGACCTGCAGGCGCTCTACGCCTACCTGATGGCTCAGGGCCCGGTGGCGAATGCGGTCCCCGAGACGGCCCTGCGCTTTCCCTTCCGCGTCCGGCCGCTGATGGCGGCCTGGAACGCCCTGTTCCACCGCCCGGCCGCCTTCGCCGATCCGGCCCGCGGCCCGGACTGGAACCGCGGCGCCTATCTCGTGGAAGGCCTTGGCCATTGCGGCGCCTGCCACACCCCGCGCAACGCGCTGGGCGCCGAGCGGCGGGGCGGCGCCCCCCCC
>NZ_LABZ01000050.1 GCF_001043955.1 Methylobacterium tarhaniae
GAACTTGTCAAAGAGCCGATCCAGTCGAAGCCGGATCTCAACCTTCGGAGAACGGAAAGCAGCGCCGGGTTGCCCTGGCTCTTGCTTCGTCGTCTCTCGGGAAGTCCTTCGGGGTGGAGCCGTTCGTCTCGGCGCCCCGTCGGTGAGCGGCTGTCTAAGGGTAGCCGGCTCGCCTGTCAACACGGCCGGGACCCGAAGGATCGCGGCCGGTGTGTACCCCAGATGGGTATCGGCGCGCCGCGTTCAAGCCTTTCGGATGGAACAGTCGCCACCGCTGGCGCGGCCGGAGCCATCGCCGTATCAAGGCGTAGGAACTTCCGTCACGATCATCATACCAGGACGACCCGATGTCCAAGCTGGCGAGCCTCGCCGCTGCCGCGCTGCTGGCCTGTACCGTCACTCCCGTCGTCGGCCGGCAGCTCACCTATTCCTGGCCGACGAATGTCGGCCCGCTGAACCCCCATCTCTACGCGCCCAACCAGATGTTCGCCCAGGCCAGCGTCTACGAACCGCTCGTGAGGTTCCGCTCCGACGGCACGGTGGAGCCCTGGCTCGCCTCGGCCTGGACGGTCTCGGCCGATGGCCGCACCTACGACTTCGCCCTGCGTCCCGGGATCCGCTTCAGCGACGGGACGCCGTTCGATGCCGCCGCGGTGAAGGCGAATTTCGACGCGATCCTCGCCAACCGCACCCGCCACGAATGGCTCGACCTGACGCGGCAGATCGACCGGACCGAGATCGTCGGGCCACTGGCCTTCCGCCTCGTGCTGAAGGCGGCCCATGACCCGACCCTCAAGGAACTCTCGCTGCCGCGGCCGTTCCGTTTCGTGTCGCCGGCCGTATTCGGCGAGGGCGGGACCACGGCGGCCGGGATCCGGGCGCCGGTCGGCACCGGTCCCTGGCGCCTCGTCGAGACGCGCCTCGGCATCTCCGATACCTTCGCGGCCAATCCGACCTACTGGGGAGAGAAGCCGGCCTTCGACCGTCTCGTCGTCAAGGTGATCCCGGACCCCAACACCCGTGCCATCGCCCTCCAGACCGGTGAGATCGACCTCGTCTACGGCGCCGCCGGCCAGATCCCGTCGGAAGCCTTCCTGCGCCTGCGCGATCAGGCACCGGCCTTCTCCGCCGCGGTCTCGAAGCCCTTCGCGACACGCGTCCTCGCGCTCAACTCGGCGCGCTTTCCCACCGACGACCGAGCGGTGCGGCTGGCGATCAATCGGGCCGTCGACAAGGACACCCTGGTTCGCACGGTGCTCGACGGCATCGAGCCCCGGGCCGACTTCCTGTTCGCCCCGACCGTCCCCGATGCCGATGCCGGGCTGACGCCCCACGGCTTCGACCGGGCCGCGGCCGGACGCCTCCTCGACGAGGCCGGCTGGGTGCGGGGTCCCGACGGCACGCGGGCGAAGGCGGGACGGGCTCTGTCCGTCGAGCTCGACTTCGTCGGCACCAATGCCCAGCAGAAGGCGATCGCCGAGGTGATCCAGGCCGACCTCGCCCGGGTCGGCATCGCCGTGCGCCTGGTCGGCGAGGAGGAGAGCGCGATTCTCTCTCGCCAGAAGGACGGCCGCTTCGGCCTGATCTTCGGCGAGACCTGGGGACCGCCCTACGATCCCGCCTCCTTCGTCAGCGCGATGCGGGCGCCCTCGCATGCCGACTACCAGGCCCAGAGGGGCCTGCCCGACAAGCCCGCGATCGATGCCACCATCGCGGCGGCGCTCGCCGCCACCGATCCGGCCGAGCGCAAGCGGCTTTACACTCGCCTCCTGACCGCCCTCCACGAGGCGGCGGTCTACCTGCCGATCTCCCATGCGGTGGCGATCGAGGTGCATCGCGCGACGATCACCGGCGTGGGCTTCGGGGCGACGCTCAACGAGATCCCGTTTTCCGCGATGCGGCCGGCCGCGACCGGGGGAGACCGGTGATGCTCCGCTTCGTTGCCGCGCGTCTCGCGCTGATCCCGCCGATGCTGCTCGGCGTCTCGCTCCTGGTCTTCACGGTGCTGCGGCTCGGGCCCGGCGACCCGGCGCTCGACTACCTGCGGCTGTCGCAAGTGCCGCCGACCGATGCCGCGCTCGCCGACGCCCGGGCGATGCTCGGCCTCGACCGCTCCTTCGCGGTGCAGTACCTCGACTGGCTGTGGCGGGCGCTGCAGGGGGATTTCGATCTCTCCTACGCCACCCGCCGGCCGGTGCTGCCGGAACTCCTCGGCTACCTTCCCGCCACCCTCGAACTCGCCGGCACGGCGCTCGCCGTCAGCCTTGCGGTGAGCTTTCCGCTCGGCGCCTGGGCGGCCGGGCACCGCGGCGGGTGGCAGGACCGGCTGGTGCGCGGGATCGCGGTGCTCGGCGTCTCGCTGCCGAATTTCTGGGTCGCCTTCCTGCTCGTCGTCGCCTTCTCGGTGACGCTGGGCTGGCTGCCGCCGCTCGGGCGCGGCACCGCGCTCCACCTCGTCATGCCGGCCCTGGCGATCGGCCTGATGTCGCTCTCGGTCAATGCCCGGCTCCTGCGGGCGAGCATGCTGGAGGCGGGGAGCGGCCGCCACGTGCTCTACGCCCGGCTGCGCGGCCTGCCCGAACGGGCGGTGACGCGCCGGCACGTCTTCCGCAACGCTCTCGTGCCCGTCGTCACGGCGACGGGGATGCATGTCGGCGAATTGCTCGGCGGCGCCCTGGTGGTCGAGACGATCTTCGCCTGGCCGGGGGTGGGGCGCTACGCGGTCTCGGCGATCTTCGACCGCGACTATCCGGTGATCCAGTGCTTCACCCTGGTGATGACGGTGGTGTTCGTGCTGTGCAACCTCGCGGTCGACATCGCCTATGCCTGGCTCGATCCGCGCATCCGCCTGGGCGAGGACGCCGCATGACCCCCGCCGGCTTCTCCCCCAGGTCCCGCTCCGTCGCCGTCGCCGGCGCGCTCGCCGCGGGCTTCGCGCTCCTGGCCCTCGTCGGGCCTTTCATCGTTCCCCATGACCCCCTCGCGGTCGATCTCGCGCAGCGCTTCGAGGCGCCGAACCTCGTGCATCTCCTCGGCACCGACCATCTCGGCCGCGACATCCTCTCGCGCCTGATAGCCGGGGCGCGCACCACCCTCGGCTCGGTCCTGGTGGTGCTCGCCCTCGTTCTCGCCCTCGGCGTCTCGGTCGGGGGCCTCGCCGGCATGCTGGGAGGCCGGATCGATGCGGCGTTGATGCGCCTGTGCGACGTCTTCCTGACCGTGCCGACCTTCGTGCTGGCGCTGTTCATGATCGGCGCCCTCGGGACCGGCCTCGTCAACGTCGTCGCGGCGATCGTTCTGTCGCACTGGGCCTGGTACGCGCGCATCGTGCGCGGCCTCGTCCTCGAATCGAAGGCGCGCGACTACGTGCTGGCGGCGCGGATCGCCGGGGCACCCGCCCGCGCGATCTTCGCCGAGCACGTGCTGCCGGGTATCGTCCCGCCGCTCGCGGCTCTGGCGACCCTGGATATCGGCCACATGGCGCTGCACGTCGCCGGGCTGTCCTTCCTCGGCCTCGGGGTGCAGCCGCCGACCCCGGAATGGGGCGTGATGATCAACGACGCCCGCGCGTTCTTCTGGACCCGGCCGCTCCTCGTCGTCTGGCCGGGGCTGGCGATCGCCCTCGCGGTGCTCGCCTTCAACCGCCTCGGCGACGCGCTCCGCGATCGCCTCGACCCGACCCTCGTTGCGGGGCGCGGCCTGTGAGTGCCCGAATCCTGCGGGCCGAGGGACTGGCCGTCGAGACCTGGCGGGACGCCCGGCGCGGGGGCGAGCCGGTCCCGCTGGTGCGCGACGCCACCCTGGAGCTGCGCGCCGGCGAGGTCCTGGCCCTCGTCGGCGCGAGCGGGTCCGGCAAGTCCCTCGCCTGCGCCGCCCTCCTCGACGTGTTGCCGCCGGGGACGCGGCGCCGGGCCGGCCGGATCCTCCTCGACGGCGCGCCGGCCGAGCCCGCCTCCTTGCGCGGCCGGGCGGTCGCCTGCGTGCTCCAGGCGCCGCGCACCGCCTTCAACCCGCTGCGCACGATCGGCGACCATGCCGGCGAGACCCTGGCCGCAGCGGGGCTGCGCGGCCGGGCCGGGCGGGCGTCGATGGAGCGGGCCCTGGCGGCGGTCGGCCTCGGCGGCGACCCGCACCTGCCCGAGCTCTACCCGTTCCAGATGTCGGGCGGCATGCTGCAGCGGGCGATGATCGCGCTGGCGCTCCTCACCCGGGCGCCTTTCCTGATCGCCGACGAGCCGACCACCGATCTCGACCTCGTTGCCCAGGCGGGCATCCTCGACCTGCTGGCCGGGCTGGTGCGCGAGCGGGGCATGGGGCTCCTGATCGTGACGCACGATCTCGGCGTCGTCGCCCGCCTCGCCGACCGGGTGGCGGTGATGGAGGAGGGGAGGGTGGTCGAGACGAACGACGCGGCGTCGCTCTTCGCGCACCCCGCGCATCCGGCGACGCGGGCCCTCCTTGCCGCCCACCACGCGCTGTACGAGGTGCCCCGATGACGGCCCTGCTGACCGCCCGCGGCCTCGGCAAGGCTTATCCGGGGGCCGGCTGGGGGCGGGCCGCGCCCCGCACCGTCCTGACCGGGATCGATCTGAGCCTCATGGACGGCGAATGCGTCGCCCTGATCGGCCGCAGCGGCTCGGGCAAGAGCACGCTGTCCCGCCTGCTCCTGGGGCTCGAGGCGCCCGACGACGGGGCGGTGCTGTTTCGCGGCGCCCCCCTCGCGGGGCTCGACCGCGACGGGCGCAAGGCGTTCCGCGCCGCGGTGCAGATGGTGCTGCAGGATCCGCTCTCGGCGGTGAACCCGCGCCACGCGGTGGGGCGGATCCTGGCCGAGCCGCTGCGCCACCTGACCGATCTCGCGGGCCCGGCGCGGGCCGCGCGGGTCGGCGAGCTTCTGGCGATGGTCGGTCTCGATCCCGCCCTGGCCGGCCGGCTGCCGGGCCAGCTCTCCGGCGGGCAGGTGCAGCGGGTCGGCCTCGCCCGGGCGCTCGCCACCCGGCCGGCGCTAGTGATCCTCGACGAGGCGGTCTCGAACCTCGACGCGCCGCGGCAGGTCGACATCCTCGATCGCCTCGCGGGCTTGCGCCGCCGGCACGGCACCGCCTTCCTCCTCATCACCCACGACGTGCGCCTGGCGCGTCGCTTCGCCGACCGGGTCGTGGTGCTGAGCGAGGGGAGGATCGTCGACGAAGCGCCGTGCCGCCCCGGCCTCGCGCTGTCGCACCCGGCCGCGCGCGAGCTGATCGACGCCGTTCTCCCAGCCTCTCCAGGGGTTCCCGGCTGATGCAGCGGATCACCGTCACCCTCGATGCCGACCTCGTGGTGGAGGTCGACCGGGTCGCCGAACTGCGCGGCTATGCCGGCCGCTCGGAGGCGATGCGCGACCTTCTCCGGCGCGGGCTCACCGAGACGCGCCGCCAGCGCGATCCCGACCTCTCCTGCGTCGCGAGCTTCACCTTCGTGGCCGAGGCCGGCATCCGCGACCTGGGACAGCGGCTGGCCGAGGTGCAGCAGCGGCGGCACGACCTCGTGATCGCTCAGGTTCAGGTCCCCCTCGACCACGCCGCCACCTTGCACACGCTCCTGGTGCGCGGCCGGGTGCGGGACATCCTCGCCTTCGCGGACGAGGTCGCGACGCAGCGCGGCGTTCGCCACGACAGCCTCTCGATCATTCCGGCGCTGATCGAGGTCAGCGACCACGGTCACGGCCCGGAGCCGCACCCACACGAGCATATCCGGACATGACGCCGGGCCGGCACCGCCGTCCGGCCACCGTCCATCCTCTCGGCCCTCCGGCGAGCGATGGTGCGCGACCGGCGGAGGCCACCGGTTCTGCATGGAGGGGCAAACCATCCGGTCGCCTGCGCCAGGATCGTTAAGCCTCGGCGCATTGCATCGCGATTCGTCACCAACATTGCCCTGGAGTAGCATCTACTACAGCGTCCCACCTCTGTTCTGACTGAAACACCTCAATAAAATCGGCGATTTTTGGATCGTTGCACACGCCGCAATCGGCGATAATATGAGGGTTGAAACATGAATTAATCCATGGATTATCAAGATCCGACGATCTATTGCAGCTTGCGAATCATTGATTTTATAAAATTGCAATTGATTGCCAATAGCGTCGCGGCCACGATGCTCCCCCGAATGATCCAGGTCACGCTGGGCCGCCCGACCGAGCCTATGATTTTTTTTAAACTCAAGCTTGACACTCGTGCAACGTAGTAGCAACACTGTAGTCAACGATATGCAAATCGGCCGCGCGACCTGGGGCGACTGAAGGGAGTTGATCGATCAGGGCGGCTATGGGAGATATTAGTTGATTTATTGAAAAATATATTCATCGCTTGCGGCAAGCTGTCGGAATCTGTTCGACGGGAATCGAAGGTTTTCCCATTCTCGACCTCATCCCGAGGTGCTGGCGATCGGAGATCGCGTGCGACCCACGGGGGCCTCGAAGCGGGGCTCCAGGGATCGCAGAGGTTTCTAGAGCCTTCCCTCGAGGTCAGTCGATCGTAGATCGTGCGCGATCTCCGATCGCCGACACCTCAGGATGAAATTGTATATAATAAAGAAAAGTTGTTCTCGACATCAATTTTTAATTCAAATTGCCCCTCAAATATATTTCATTATTGTCCCATATTATAAATCTAATATCAGAAAATATACGATCGATTATTATGAAAGACAAAGCCACCGCTTTTGATAGCCGGTACGACCTAAAATGATTTGAACACAGGGTCTGGTGGGCGTCTCGGTGCGGCTGCCGTGCATGGTTGAGCAACATCTCGTCCTCTCGACCAGATCGGACACAGCGGCCGCAGCCAACGACTTCGATTCTGCAGCCCACGACCGAGACAGCGCCCGACCGGGCAAGCGAGGCCTTTCTTCTGCGAGAGAAGGTCGTGCAAGTCTATCTTGAACATATGCAGGGTTGTCACTGGTTTCGCGTCGTGCAGCTTTGAAGCAGGAGACGGACATGCCCAACCTGGAGCCCCTTTTCGTAAGCAGGATTCCGCCGGTGGAGAGGCCGGTTCAGCGCGATAAACCCTTGCTCAAGGAGATTGTAGAGGCCGACCGCCTGATTCGCGCGAGCCGCGGGCGGGAGCATTTCAAGGTCAGCGGCAAAGGCTTGGCCGTCGCGGTTCTCGATACCGGCCTCCGGACGACGCATGTGGATTTTAACGGGCGCGTTGCCGCGCAACGGAATTTCACCTCGGACGATGGCGGCGACGTCGACAATGTCTCGGACGGAAACGGCCACGGCACCAACGTGGCGGGCATCGTTTGCGCAAACAAGGACCATGTTGGAATCGCCCCGGGAGCCCATGTCGTTCCCTTGAAGGTGCTGTCGAACGAGGGCGGCGGCAGCTTCGAGGCAATCAAGGACGCCTTGCAATGGCTTCTTGACAACGGCGAGAAACATAATGTCTCGGTCGTCTGCATGTCCCTCGGCGACTCGGGCAATTACATCAACGATACGGGGTTTCCTCTCGACGCAATCCAGGAAAGAATCAGGTCGTTGAAGGCAAAGGGCATCGCGTGTTGCGTTGCCGCCGGGAATGATTATTACACTCACAATAGCAAGCAAGGCATGTCATATCCGGCGATATTCCGTGACACGATCAGTGTCGGTGCCGTGTATGATCTGAACGAGGGCTCGTTCTCCTATAATAGCGGGGCCACGGCCTTCTCGACGGGGGAGGACCGTATCACGCCTTTCTCACAGCGGTTGCATGACAGCGTCGCGGGCGCGGTGGCGACCGATATTTTCGCGCCAGGCGCCCCGATCCGCTCGTCCGGGATCAGTAACGACCGCGGCGAGTCGATCCAGCACGGCACGAGCCAGGCGACGCCCGTCGTCGCCGGAGTGGTCTTGCTGTTGCAGGAATTGTTCGTCAACGCCCATGGCCGTCTCCCCGCAGTGGACGATGTCGTTCAGTGGCTGCGCTCCAGCGCCGTGTCTATTGTCGATGGCGACGACGAGCATGACAACGTCGACCACACCAACTTGACCTTCCGCCGGGTCGATGCACTCGCCGCCCTCGAAACACTCAGCAGGAGCATGGCGACCGCGGAACTCATGGCAGGCAGCCCGGGCATTCCTCGCACTCATGCGTGAGGGACACACCATGACGAACCCCGTCAAGACACAGCCTGGAAGCTTGATGAAGCTTTTCAGGCAAGTGCCGCGAATCGCAGCCGATCTGTCGGCAAACCTGCCGATCGAAGCGCTGTCGGTCTTTCGCGAGCGCAACCGACTGGACCGCTTGCTACCGCAGGACGCGGCTGCGGGCGGGCCAGAGGAGCAGAAGCTCATCAAACTGGAACGTGGCAACGGACGAAATGACCTCCTGCCGTTCAGCATGCTCGAGCAGGGAACACTCGCCGGCCGCCCGGTCTGCAAGATCGAACGACAAGATGGCCGGCCCGGGACCGGCTTTCTCGTTTCGCCCAACGTGATATTGACAAACAACCATGTCATATCATCATTCGAAGAAGCGGAAAGATCCGTTTGCATATTTAATTACGAACTCGACATCGAAGGCAATTCACGATCGCCCGTTTCGGTTCGGCTTGATCCCGCGGGCCTTTTCATCACCAGCGACACTGTCGAATTCGAGGGCCTGGACTATACTTTCGTGAAGATCGCAACCGGTCGCGACACTGTCTTCGGCCATGTCCGTGCCAGTCGGGGTTCGTCCAATATCAGCAAGGGCGAGCCCGCCAATCTCATCCATCATCCAGAAGGATCGCCGAAATGTGTGACGATCCAGGACAACCGGGTCGATGAGGATCAAGGTCTCCTTCTAAAATATCTTTCGGATACGGAAGGCGGCAGCTCGGGCGCTCCCGTGTTCAACAACCGGTGGCAGGGCGTCGGGCTCCATTTCGGGGCCGAGCCTGCCCCTGCCGGGACATTGGACATGAGAGGCCATCCGGCGGATTATCTGAACTTGGCCGTCAAACTGTCAGCCGTTGCGGCCGATCTCGAACGTCGCATTCAGATCACGGCTGACAGCCGGCAGGCGATCGCGGCTCTCTCGCTCTTCGAGCATACCGATACTCTGCTGGGCGGCTATTTCGGCGCGCTCGGCCGCCAGTCGGACCGAAACGAAAGTCCTATCAATCAGGTTCACAAGCTTTATACGTCGGCCCAAGATCTCGATATCGGCTTCTTGAGGTCGGGAAACGAAATATCCGAAAACGCGTCATTGCTGTCGCAGTATGCCAAATTCGTGTCGGAGCTCGCACTCGATGTCTACGTGCTGGCGGACTGCCCCAGGCACGTGGCGCAGCGGCTGGTGCGGATGCTTCGGGACCAGTACGGGATGAGCTACGAGCTGGAACCTGCCCGGCAGGAGAATCAGGCTCAGACTTATTTCGCCATCTGGAACACGAGAACCGTCAAGCTGGACGGGAGCGGCTGGCATGCGGGGTCGAGACAACCCTTCGGCGATGCGGCCGCTCCACGCGACGCTCACGGCGATCCGGGCCCGCTCTTCGAGCAGAGTCCGGAGCGGTACCGCTTCGTTCGTCTCAGAGGCCAGGATAAAAGTTGGCCGCCCGTCGATGTCGTCCCCGTCTGGCTGACGGACGGCGATATCAGCGATGGTCGTCGACAGCGAGTTATGGACGAGCTGCACGTCGCCTACGGGGAGGCGACGTCGGAAAACCCTGCTCCCGTGCTCGTCATCGGCGGCCGCTTCGATCCGATGCGGCCGATTCCGGAATTTTTGGGCGATCAGCAGGTGACGGCTCAGGCGACCCATCGACCCACGGGCGCGACGGTCGCGATCATGACGCAGCGCGGGTCGTCCGTGAAACGGGTGTGGACCCCGCCCGACCTGGCCGGTTCAGCAGGCTCCGGCCTTCTGGCGCCAGCCCCGGCCCGACCGTCCTTTCCATCGCCGGGGAAAGGCATCGTTCTGCCGCCCCTGATCCTTCGCCTCAGCTTCGGAGATTGAAGCTCTTGAGAGATCGAAGGTCTTGCACGGTCGGTCCCTCGGACGGATCCGGCGCGACGCCCGCGCACGGACCGGCGACGAGGCCGTCGCCGGCCACCGAGGGACCGCGATGGCTCTCGTCTCTTCCTGAGGCTGGCCGCGTTCAGGCCGTGCGACCCAGGGGCGGGGCCGCACCGAAGCGCAGGATCTCCAGGTGGATGCGGTCGAGCGGGACCACCTTGGCCGCCGCGCCGCGCTCGATCGCCTCCTTGGGCATCCCGAACACGACGCAGCTCTCCTCGTCCTGGGCGATCGTCGGGGCACCGGCGCGGCGCATCTCCAGGAGGCCGTTGGCGCCGTCGTCGCCCATGCCGGTCATCAGGATGCCGAGCGCGTTGGCGCCGGCCCCTTGCGCCGCCGAGCGGAACATCACGTCGACGGACGGGCGGTGGCGCGAGACGAGCGGGCCGTCCTTGACCGCGACCGTGTAGGTCGCGCCCGTCCGCTGGAGCAGCAGGTGCCGCCCGCCCGGGGCGATCAGGGCGCGCCCGGGCAGAACCGCATCCCCGTTTTCCGCCTCCTTGACGGAGATCGCGCACAGCCCGTCGAGCCGGCGCGCGAAGGCGGCGGTGAAGTGCTCCGGCATGTGCTGCACGATGACGATGCCGGGGGACGCGGCCGGCAGCAGCTCCAGCACGTCGCGCAGGGCCTCGGTGCCGCCGGTCGATGCGCCGATGCAGACGATCGGCTCGGTCCCCGTCACCCGGCGGGTCGGGACCGGCGGCGGCAGGATCGCATCCGCCGACAGCTTGGCCTCGACGGTCTGGCGGACCGTGCGCCGCGGGCGCAGGCGCGAGCGGGCGGCGCCCCGCACGGCGTCGCAGACCCGCACGGAGGATTCGACCAGGAACTGGCGGGTATCGATCCGGGGCTTGGGCAGCACGTCGACGGCGCCCGCCTCCAGCACCTCGAACAGCATGCGCGATCCCGCCTCGGTCAGCGTCGAGCAGATGATCACGGGAATCGGCTTCTGCGCCATGATCTTGCGCAGGAAGGTGAGGCCGTCCATCCGCGGCATCTCGAGGTCGAGGATGATGACGTCGGGCACCTCCTCCTGGATGCGGCGCGCCGCCACGAACGGATCGGCCGCGGTGCCCAGGACCGCGATGTCGGGCGCCGTGGCGAGGATCTGGCAGAGCGTCTGCCGGACGGAGGCCGAATCGTCCACGACGAGGACGCGGATCGGGACGGTGGCGGGCATGGGCGTTCCCTCAGCGGCGGAAGACCGTCGACGTCACCTGGGTCAGGCCCGGGACGCCGGCGACGGACATCGATTCGGAATGGCCCACGGCGAGATAGCCGCCCGGGCGCAAGTGGCTGGCGAGCCGTTCGAGCACCGCCCGCTGCGTCGTCCGGTCGAAGTAGATCAGCACGTTGCGGCAGAAGATGACGTCGACGTCGCGATCGACGGCGTAGCGCTCGTCCATCAGGTTGAGATGGCGAAAGCGCACCCGGCGGCGCATTTCAGGCACGATCCGGCCGATCTGCCGGGCGGGGTCGCGGGCCGCCATGACGTAGCGGCGGCGGATCGGCGAGGGCACCGCGGCGAGCATCTCGTCCGAGTAGATCCCGTCGGCGGCGGCGCGCAGGACCTCCGTCGAGACGTCGGTGCCGAGGATCGCGTAATCGAAGCTGTGGCCGGACGCGATCATGTCCTGCAGGACCATTGCCAGGGTATAGGCCTCGGCCCCGGTGGACGCCGCCGCGCTCCAGATCTTCAGGAACGGGCGCTGGCCGCGATGGGCGGGCAGCGCGCAGAGCCGCGGCACCAGCGTCTCGCGCAGGAGATCGAAATGCGCCGGCTCGCGGAAGAAGTCGGTCTTGTTGGTCGTCACGCAATCGACGAGGTGCACGAACTCGTCGACCAGCCGCCCCTCGTCGAAGAGGTGGCGGGCATAGGCGTCGAGGCTGTCGAGCTGGAGAGCCCGCACGCGCTTGCGCAGGCGCCCCTCGACCATCGTGCGCTTGGAGGATGGCAGCTGGATGCCGACGCGCGCCTCGACGATCTCGGCGATCGACCGGAAGTGACGCTCGCTCAGCTGCTGCGATAGGAGGGGGGTGGTGGTCACCGGGATGCTGGTCCTCAGGCGGCCATGGCGGGGCCGGCGAGCGCCGGCTCGTCGCCCGCCATCAGCCGTGCGAGGTCGAACACCACCACGAAGGCGTCGCCGCGCCGGCCGATGCCGGCGATGTAGGTCGAGCGCCAGCGCCCGCCGACCTCGGGTGCCGCCTCCATCTCGGCGCGGTCGAGCTCGGTCACCTCGAAGACCCGGTCGGCCACGAAGCCGACGCGCAGAATTCGCTCCGCCATCGGCACGTTGAGCAGGATGATCCGGGTCGCAGGCGTCGGCGCCTCCGGCGGCAGGCCGAGCTTGGTCCGCAGGTCGACCACCGGGTAGCTCTGGCCGCGCACGTCGATCATGCCGACGAGGAAGGCGGGCGCCTGCGGCAGGGAGGCGGGCACGCGGTAATCCAGGATCTCCTGGACGTTCTCGATGTCGATCCCGAAGGTCTCGCGCCCGAGACCGAGGGTCAGATACTGCCACACACTCGACATCCTGGCACTCCGGCTTGCCTGAGGTCCGCCCGGAAGGCGGCGCCCGATCGCGAAAAGTCGTCCGTTATACCAACGGTCGTTGAAAACGATCTTTGGTCCCGTTCTCGAATTGTTGCCAAGCCTTCGGCTTGAAATCGAAAATTCGAGATGGTTCAACGGCCTGATGCGTCAGCATCTTAGGCTGTTGGTATGAGGTGTTCGATCGAGGCCCGCGGCCGCTGCCTGGGCTCTCGGTGCACCTCACGAAGCACCCCGGCGGCACCCAGCGCCCGTGTGGGGGCAGGGCGGTCATCGGGAGCTTGGTGAGGCGCAGGGGACAAGACATCCGGGGCGTGCGGGCAAGGCCTGCGGAAATGACCGCCCGCAGGCCCGTCCCGGTCAGGAGGCGCGGGTGAAGTCGGCGTCGCGCTCGTCGCTCATGTCGAAGGCGAAGCCGCCCCCACCCATGGATGCCCGCCCTGGGCGGGCCGCCGCGCCCCACTTGACCGATGCCTTGCCCGGTGCCTTTGCCGGTGCCTTGGCGGGCGACTTCACCGCCGCCGAGGACGCAGCCATCCGCGACGCCGTGGCGCGCAGCTGCGACACCGCCCCGTCGATCGGTCGCGAGCGCGCCGCCGGGACCGCCTCCTCGCCGACCCGGAAGAAGGTGATCGTCGCCTGCAGCGTCTCGGCCTGCGCCGCCAGCGCCTCCGACGTCGCCGAAACCTGCTCGGACGCCGACGCGTTCTGCTGCGTCACCTTGTCGAGCTGCTGGATCGCCTGGTTGATCTGACCCGATCCGACATCCTGCTCCCGGCACGCCGCCGAGATCTCCTCCACCAGCGCCGCCGTCTTCTTGATGTC
>NZ_LABZ01000051.1 GCF_001043955.1 Methylobacterium tarhaniae
GGCCGAGCGCGAGGCGGCGATGGAGGCGGACCGCAAGGCGGCCCGCGACGCGCGCTACGCCGCCCGCAAGGCCCGCCGCAAGTAGACTTCACCAGAAAGACCTGACCGAGCAGATCGCGTCAGGCCCGCTTTCGCCGTCAGGCGATGGCGGCGCTTTCCTCGCCCCCGCCCGACCTGCGCCGCTCGTGCCGCGCAAGGTCCGGCGGGGGTTTTCGTGACCGGGACAGGCTCACGGCCCATCCCGGGTCTCGGCGCACGGGTATGGACGCCGCCTCTCGGACGAGGCGCGCCGATCGACATCCCGGAGCACGCGTCCCTGCGCTCCAGGCACCGGGGCGCCTGCCGGGGCATGGGAAGGCCCCGCGCCCATCTCGCCCGACGTTGAATCCCGGGCAGATTCGCGACCGTCCGGGATCGGGTCGACCCGCCTCAAGGCGCAGGGTCGGAACCGAGAGGCCGGATCCGGCGAAATCCCGGGCCCGGCTCATACAACTTCCGATAGATCGCTTCAGGCGATCCTGACGGATCGCTCTCGCGATGCGGAAGTCGGCCTCGCTCAAGGGCCGCGCGGGCTGGCGATGCGACTTCCGGAAGATTCTTCCGGAAGTCGCATCACTCGCCCTTGCGCGGGCGGCCGCGGCGGGCCGGCGCGGTATCGCCGTCGTTCCCGCTTCCGCCCTCCGCAGCGAGCCGGGCCGCGGCCGCGCGGTCGCGGCGGATCTGGCCGAGGCCGAGGCTCCTGGCGAGTTCGGAGCGCTGTGCGGCGTAGGTGGCGGCGACCATCGGGTAGTCGTGCGGCAGGCCCCACTTCTGGCGGTACTGGTCCGGGGTGAGCCCGCGGGTGGTCAGGTGGCGCTTGAGCGACTTGTAGGGCTTGCCGTCTTCCAGCGAGATGATGTGATCCGGCGTGACGGTCTTGCGGATCGGAACCGGAGGCGTGGGCTTCTCGGGCTCGGGCGCCGGCGGTGCGGCGACGCGCTCCAGGGAGGCGTGCACGGCGGCGATCAGGCTGCCGAGATCCCCGACCGGGACCGAGTTCTTCGACACGTAGGCCGACACGATGTCGGCCGAAAGATTGATCAGTTGCGAGGTCGGTGCCTGGTCGTCTGCGCTCACGAAAGCCCCCTTATGGTTTACTTCTTCGCACATGTCGCCAAACCCGTTGCCAGTCAATGAAAAAATTTCTCTTATGAATAGAGCGCCGCCATGCCGAGCAGCTGGCCTGCGTTTGCGGCACACCGGTTGCTTTCAGGGCAAGTTCTGATCCACCTATGGATGGTTGCAGAAGGAATATTTGCTCAATCTTTGATCGGACGGTCGGCGAGGCAGCCGGCCTAAGCCTCACGGGGGCCGGCCGTGACATCGGGAGCATCCAACTGGCAGCAAAGTGAGGAAATAATTACTTGAGGTTGTGAGCGAGGCCTGCGCCCTCCCCCATCGGTTGGTAGGGACGAGAGTGCTTCCAACCCTGCGTTATTGCAACCTGATGGTGTGGTCAGGCGAGTGGCGATCCGGCACGAAAAAGGGCACCTGCCGGTCGCGGCGGGTGCCCTGGGAGGAGCCTGCGCTGCTCGAAGCGGCGCGGCCGTTCAGTCGTGTCGTGCCGCGCGGAGGCCGGTGGCCCGCCGCGTTGTCACGGCTTCGGCGCGGCGGCCGGCGCTGCCGGCTTGGTGGCCGCCGCCGGGGCGGCCTTCGGCGCGGCCGCCCATTCAGGGTCCGGCCGCGGACCATTCGGGGCGCCGGTCGCAGCGGTGAGCTGGCCCTGCACGACGTCGTTCACGCGAGTCCAGGTCTGGGAGCCGCACAGGAAGCCCATGAGGCAGCCGCGGACGTTGAGCTCGCCCGGCTCCTCGGTCCAGATCGACACGTCGTAGAGCTTGCCGTCGTCGGCGTTGTAGATCTGGCCCTCGTAACGGTTATCGGCGTTGGGCTTCAGCCCCATGATGAGCTGGTGTCCGAGGGAGGGCCGGCTGCGCTTCTTGGCGTCGGCATTCTTGAAGTCGACCCGCGGCTGGCCCTTGTCGTCGTTGGGGACCTTGAGCCAGACGGCGTAGCCGCAGACCCGGTCGGTCCGGCTCGGGCATTTCTCGATCCGGATGCGGGCCCGGCCGTCCTCGGTCAACCAAGTCCCGCTCGGGTCTTTCGGCGTGGCGAGCGCTGCGCCCGACGACAGGCCGAGGGCCACGAGCGCCCCGGTCAGGACCTTCTTCATACGATACACCCTCGTCTCGCGGTGCGATCCGCGCACAACATTGTCCGTCGCTGATGCCGCATCGCGCGGCCGGACGCCAGAGGCCGGCCCATTGCGTCGGAATCGTGGGCAGCCGGCGCGGACATGCTGCCTCACGGCGGGATGTCACATGGCCGGCCGCTCCTGCGGCGAGCTAGAGCAGCGGTGCCGGGCGGCAATCGTCCGTTCGGCTCGACACGCCAATATTTTCGACTGCCGCGCCGCGGCATCCGCTGACCGCCAGGGCTGCCGCATGTTCACGACCGAGCTCCTCGTGATGACCTCCGCCGCCCTCGGTGCGATCGTCATCGTGCTCGCCGCCCGGCCGGGTGCGAGCCTGCCGCGGCTGCCCCGTGCCGCCGGCGCTGCCCGGCGCCCGGCCGGACGCTGAGGGGCTCGCCCCCCCGGAGGCTTCGGCGCTCCGGCGACATAGGCCGCGGGTTGTCAGGATTTCGGGGAGCGAGGACGATTTTTGGTGCGGTGCAGCACCGCCGGAACCCGGAAAGGCTGCTAGACTTCGGACAGTAGGCCGCTGCCCTTGCGGCGTGCCAACCCCCGAGGAGCTGACCCGACCGTGCCGCACGCCTCCGAGCTGATCGCCATCATCGCCCTCGGGCTCGTCTTCGCGTTCGTCGGCGGCATGCTCGCACAGCGGTTGAAGCTCCCGCCGCTGGTCGGATACCTCCTGGCGGGCCTCGCGGTCGGCCCGCACACGCCGGGCTTCGTCGGCAACGCGGAACTGGCGGGGCAGCTCGCCGAGATCGGCGTCATCCTGCTGATGTTCGGCGTCGGCCTGCACTTCTCGATCGGCGATCTCATGGCCGTGCGGGCCATCGCGCTGCCGGGCGCCGTGGTGCAGATCGCGGTCGCGACCCTCATGGGACTGGCGGTGAGCGTCGCCTGGGGCTGGGGCATCGGGGCCGGCCTCGTCTTCGGCCTCGCCCTCTCGGTCGCCTCGACGGTGGTGCTGCTGCGGGCGCTGGAGGAGCGCGGCCTCCTCGACTCCGACAAGGGCCGCATCGCGGTCGGCTGGCTCATCGTCGAGGATCTGGCGATGGTGCTGGCGCTGGTGCTGCTGCCGGCGCTCGCCGGGGCGCTCGGCGGCGAGAGCGCGGGGGCGGCGCACGGCATCGCGGGCGACGGCAACATCTGGCTCACCCTCGGGCTCACGCTGGCCAAGGTGGCGGCCTTCGCCGGGCTGATGCTGGCCGGCGGTCGGCGGGTGGTGCCCTGGCTCCTCGACCAGGCCGCCCGCACCGGCTCGCGCGAGCTGTTCACCCTGGCCGTCCTGGCCCTCGCCCTCGGCATCGCCTACGGCTCGGCGGAACTGTTCGGCGTCTCCTTCGCGCTCGGCGCCTTCTTCGCCGGCATGGTGCTGGCCGAGTCGGATCTCAGCCACCAGGCGGCGGCGGATTCGCTGCCGCTGCAGGACGCCTTCGCGGTGCTGTTCTTCGTCTCGGTCGGCATGCTGTTCGACCCGACGATCCTGCTGCGCGAGCCGCTCGCCGTGCTGGCCACCCTGGCGATCATCCTGGTCGGCAAGTCCCTGGCGGCCGTCGCCATCGTGCTGGCCTTCCGCCACTCGCTCTCGACGGCGCTCACCATCGCGGCGAGCCTGGCGCAGATCGGCGAGTTCTCGTTCATCCTGGCGAGCCTCGGAATCGGCCTGAAGCTGCTGCCGCCGGAAGGCCGCGACCTGATCCTGGCCGGTTCGCTCCTCTCCATCACCCTCAACCCGTTGATCTTCGCCGCCCTGGGGCGCCTCAATCGCGCCGTCGAGGCGCGGCCGTCCCTCGCCGCGCGGTTCGAGCACCGCGGCGCCGCGATCGCGGTCTCCGCCCATGCCAAGAGGCGGGAGGGCCACGCGGTGGTGATCGGCTACGGCCGGGTCGGCGGTGCCATCGGCAAGGCGCTCGCGGCCTGGGAGCTGCCCTTCGTGGTGGTGGAGCGCGACCGGCGCCGGGTCGAGGAACTGCGCGCCGCCGGCATCCCGACGGTGTTCGGCGATGCCGGCGCACCCGGCATCCTCGACGCGGCCGATATCGGGCGGGCGCGCCTGCTGGTCGTGGCGAGCCCGGATGCCCACCAGGCCCGCCGCCTGATCGGGATCGCCCGCGAGGCCAATCCGGGGATCGACACGGTGGTGCGCACCCACAGCGACACGGAGCGGCGCAACCTGGAGGAGGAGAAGGTCGGCCTGGTGCTGATGGCCGAGCGCGAGGTCGGCTTCGGCATGGCGCTCTACGCCCTGCGCAGCCTGGGGCTCAGCGAGGGCGAGGCGCGCCTGTTCATCGATACCAGCCGGGCCGAGAGCCGGACGGAGCCGGTCGCCGAGCCCGAGCCCGAGATCGGCGCCCCGGAGCTGCGGCCGCACCGGGAGGCGCCGGCGGAGTCGTGACGCGGCAGATGACCGAAACGCAATGTTCCGGTAAGCGCCGCAAGAGGTCGGAACCGCCATCCTCGCCCGGTTCGTGAGGAGGAATCCGACGATGCCGATCCCCCAGATGGAGCGTCCGGCCGAGCTGATGATGTGGCAGGGGCCTCTCGCCGCGCAGGGGCCACGGGAGATGCGCCGCTATCCGACCCTGCGCGCCGCCCTCGCGGCGGCGGCCGCGAGGGCCGACGATCCCGATGCCCTGCCCTGGATCGTGACGGAGGACGGCGCCGTGCTCACCCCGCACTGGATCGACGGCCACGCGCCCCGGCTCGCGGCGCGCCCGGTCCGGCTCCCGTCCTGACGGTTTGCGTCGTTCGGTCGGCTCACGCTCGACGGCCGCCCGTGCTATCGTCATCCGACGAGCACGATTCGCCATGACGAGCCTGCGCAAGACAGCCCCTCCCCGCCCGGCCACGATCGCGGCGGCCACCCACGGCTTCGACGCCGCAGCCCTGCGGCTGCGCCGCGCGGCCAACGACAACCGGCCGGTCCCGGGCCGGCGACGCACCCTGACGCTGATCGCCGGCCTCTGGCTCGCCGGTCTGGTGGCGGCGGGCGTCGCGCTTTGGCACACCGGGGGGTTCTGAGACGGTGATTTGGCCAGGGATCTCGGCCAGGCACCTCGGTCGGGCATCTCGGGGTGCGGTCGCCGGCTGGACGAGAAGGACCGGGTGCGCACGACAGCGCGCCCGCCGCGCAGCCGGAGCCGACGACGAGCGCGCTTGATCGAGGCTGAACCGTCCGGTTCGGCTCAGCGAGCCTGATGGTGGCGGTGCATGCGGCGCTGCTTCATCATGCGCTTCTTGCGCATGGTCGGCTGCATGGTCGCGCGGGGAGCGGCACCGACGGCCGGCGCGCCGCCCGGGGCGCCCATCTCGCGCTGCACGCCGCCGAGCGGGCCACCGGCCTGCGAGCCCGAATTGTTGTAGGGCGAGCCGCCCTGGGCGAAGGCCGGCACGGCGGCGACGGTGAGAACGGCCGCGACCAGGCAAGAACTCAGGATCTTCATCGGGCACCTCGAAGGAAGGCCAGCCCATCACAAGGGGGCCGTGCTGAGAAGACGCGCACGGCCGCGTTTGGTTTCATGGCTCCGCTACAATCAACGCCGCCGCTGTGGATAAGGTCCGGCGCGAGAGGCCGGACCCGTCCACGGCGAGGCTCACCGCACGGGTGAACGGAGGGCTCACCAGCTGGTGATCACGGCTCCGCCGAACTTGTTCTCGATGAAGGCCTTCACCTCCGGCGAGCGGTAGGATTCGACCAGCGTCTTGACCCAGGGCTTGTCCTTGTCGGCGCTGCGCACCGCGATCACGTTGACGTAGGGGCCCTTGGGATCCTCCTTCAGGATCGCGTCGCCGGGCTTCAGGCCGGCCGCGGTGGCGTAGTTGGTGTTGACCGCCGCGGCGTCGACGTCGTCGAGGGAGCGCGGGGTCTGGGCCGCGTCGACCTCGATGATGCGCAGGCGCTTCGGGTTCTCGGTGATGTCGGCGACGCTCGGCTTGAAGCCGACATTCGGCTTCAGCTTCAGGAGGTTCTTGTCCTGGAGCAGCAGCAGGGCGCGGCCGCCATTGGTGGGATCGTTCGGGATCGCCACCGTGCCGCCCGCCGGCACCGCGTCGAAGCTCTTGTGGCGCTTGGAATAGACGCCCATCGGGAAGTTCACCGTCTGGGCGACGCTCTCGATCTTGTAGCCGCGATCGGCCTTCTGGTTATCGAGATAGGGCTGGTGCTGGAACGAGTTGGCCTCCAGCTCGCCCGACGACAGGGCCTCGTTCGGCACGACGTAATCCGAGAACTCGACCACCTGCAGGTCGAGGCCCTTCTTGGCCGCGATCGGCTTCACCGCCTCGAGGATCTGGGCGTGCGGGCCCGGCGTGGCGCCGATGCGCACGCGCTGGCTCTGGGCGAGCGCCGGCAGGCTGGTGGCGGTCAGGAGGATCGCCAGGGTGAGGGTACGCAGCATCGCGGTCACGCTCCGAGGGGTAGTGAACGGGGTGGAAAAGGGGTGACAGGGGTTAGCCGTGGCGCAGGCGCTTGTTCATGCGCCGCGCCAGCCGGTCGCCGAGGGTCTGGACCAGCTGCACCAGGACGATCAGCACCACCACCACGGCGAGCATCATCTCGGGCATGAAGCGCTGGTAGCCGTAGCGGATGCCGAGGTCGCCGAGGCCGCCGCCGCCGACGGCGCCGACCATCGCCGAGAAGCCGATCAGCGACACCACCGCGAGGGTGAGGCCGAGCACGATGCCCGGCAGGGCCTCGGGGATCAGCACCTTGAGGACGATCTGCAGCGGGCTCGCCCCGAAGGCCCGGGCCGCCTCGACGAGGCCGCCATCGACCTCCCGCACCGCGCCCTCGACGAGGCGGGCGATGAAGGGGATCGCCGCGATGGTCAGCGGCACGGTGGCGGCGTTGGTGCCGATCGAGGTGCCGGCGATCAGCCGGGTGAACGGGATGATCGCCACCACCAGGATGATGAAGGGCGTCGAGCGGGTGGCGTTGACGACGAGGCCGAGCACCCGGTTGAGCCAGGGCGCGGCCAGCAGCTCGCCCCGCCCGCTGGTGGCGAGGAACACGCCGAGCGGAAGGCCGACCAGCGTGCCGAGGGAGGCCGCCACCGCCACCATCTGCAGCGTGTCGAGGGTGGCCTGGACGAGGAGGCGGAGGAGCTCAGGCGACATGACGCGGGTCCGTGGCGCGGGGGGCGGCAGTCTGCTGCCAGCCGGCGAGGTCGAGGGTGCCGAGCCTCTCCACGTCGAGGCCGCGGGCGGTGAGGAAGGCCTCGGCCCGTTCCACCGTCCCGGGATCGGCGGCGATCGCGACCACCAGGGTGCCGAAGGGCCGGCCGGCGATCTCGTCCACCGTCCCCGAGAGGATGCCGGCCGGGATGCCCGCGTCGCGGGTGAGCTGGGCCAGCACCGGATCGGTGGCGTGCGGCCCCCGGAAGGTGATGCGCAGAACCGCCTGCTTCCCCTCCCCGGCGGCGAGGCCCGGGGTGAGCCGGGCGGCCAGCGCCGGCGGCAGGGTGCGGCCGGTCTCCTCGTCGAGGAAGGTACGGGTGATCGGGGCTTTCGGCCGGGTGAAGACCTCGAACACGTCGCCCTTCTCGGCGATGCGGCCGCCATCGAGCACCGCGACCTCGTGGGCGATCGCCCGGATCACCGCCATCTCGTGGGTGATGAGCAGGATCGTCAGGCCGAGCTCCCGGTTGATCCGGCCGAGCAGGTCGAGGATCGAGCGGGTCGTCTCCGGATCCAGGGCCGAGGTCGCCTCGTCGGAGAGCAGCACCTTCGGGTTGGTGGCGAGCGCCCGGGCGATGCCGACGCGCTGCTTCTGCCCGCCCGACAGCTCGGCCGGGTAGCGGTTGGCCTGCGGCCCGAGACCGACGAGGTCGAGGAGCTCGGCCACGCGCTTGCCGATCACGGCCTTGTCGTACCCCGCCACTTCGAGGGGCAGCGCGACGTTGCCGGCGGCGGTGCGGGCCGAGAGCAGGTTGAAGTGCTGGAAGATCATGCCGATGCCGCGGCGCTCGCGGCGCAGGGCGGATTCCGACAGGCTCGAGATCTCGGCGCGATCGACGATCACCCGGCCGCGGCTCGGCCGTTCGAGCCCGTTGACCAGGCGGATCAGCGTCGATTTGCCGGCGCCCGAGCGGCCGATGACGCCGAGCACCCGGCCGCGCGGCACGGAGAGGTCGATATCCTCCAGGGCCGTGACGGCGCCGGCGCCGCGGCGCGCCGTGTAGGTCTTCGCGACGCCCTCGAGCCGGACGAGAGCGTCGGGATCGTCGAGCCGGCCGCTCAGGTCCGCCGGCACCGGTACGCGGACGGGAGCCGTCATGGCGCGCGGCTCCGGGCGGGCGGGGAAGCGAGAGCGGTCATCGGGGTCCTTCGGCGGGTCTCGGCCTGTCTCGGTATCGGCCTGTCTTGGTATCGGGCTGCCTTGGAACCGGCATGTCTCGAGCCGGATGGCAGGGCGGCACAGAAACCCGGATGCGGATTTTTTGTCAACCGGAATGTTCTTTTTGAAGAACGGGCCCGGGGGAGAAGGGCTTTTTCCCCAGCCACTCTGCCGCGCTTAACCCCCCGGCCCCGCGACGATCCGTAAAAAACCGTGCATTCTCCGGGATCTGCCCTTGCCCTCCGGGCGCCGCACGGCCCAGGACGGCGGCGATCGCAGGAGCACGCGATGCGACGGCAACCCTTCGGACGCACCGGGCCCGCGGTGCCGGTGATCGGGCAGGGAACCTGGTACCTCGACGAGGGCGAGCCCACCGTGGCCGGCGCCGCCCTCAATCGCGGGCTCGACGTGGGGATGAGCCACGTCGACACCGCCGAGATGTACGGCGAGGCCGAGCCCCTGATCGCCGAGGCGATCGGCGACCGGCGCGACGAGGTCTTCCTCGTCTCCAAGGTGCTGCCCGGCAACGCCTCGCGCCGGGGCACGGTCGAGGCCTGCGAGCGCTCGCTCAGGCGCCTGCGTACCGACCGGCTCGACTGCTATCTCCTGCACTGGCGCGGGCCGCACCCGCTCGAAGAGACCTTCAGGGCCTTCGAGGACCTGGTGCGGGCGGGCAAGATCCTCTCCTGGGGGGTGAGCAACTTCGACGCCGACGACCTCGACGAGGCGCTGGGCGTGGCGGGTCCCGACCGCATCGCCTGCAACCAGGTGCTCTACCACCTGGAGGAGCGGGCGATCGAGCATGCGGTCCTGCCCTGGTGCCGGCGCCACGGCGTCGCGGTGGTGGCCTACAGCCCCTTCGGCCACGACAGCTTCCCGGGCCCCGCGACGCCGGGCGGCCGGGTCCTGGCGGAGATCGCGGAGCGCCACGACGCGACGCCCCGGCAGGTGGCGCTGGCTGCCCTCACCCGCGGGGACGGCGTCCTGGCGATCCCGAAGGCGTCGAGCCCGGCCCATGCGGCCGAGAATGCCGGCGGCGGCAGCCTGGTCCTGAGCGAGGCCGAACTGGCCCGCATCGACGCCGCCTTCCCGCGCGGTCCGGAGCCGCGAAACCTGCCGATGCTCTGAGGCCCGTCAGGCAGCGCCGCGATCCGGTGCCGCGCTGGCATGCAGGCTGTCGCGCAGGGCGACGATCTCGTCGCGCAGGGCCACCAGCCGCTCCGCCGGCCGGCCGGACGCGCAGACGATCTCGTTCGGGAACGGCGTCGCCTTCTCGCGCAAGGACGCACCGGCCTGGGTCAGGCTGATGCGCATCAGCCGCTCGTCCTCCGCGTCGCGGGCCCGATGCACCAGGCCCGCCGCCTCCAGGCGCTTGAGCAACGGCGTCAGGGTGCCGGAATCGAGGTAGAGCCGCTGCCCGAGGGTCTTCATCGTCTGCCCGTCCTGTTCCCAGAGCAGGAGGAGCACCAGGTATTGCGGATAGGTCAGGCCGAGCCGGTCGAGGAGGGGCTTGTAGATCCGGTTGAAGGCGTGGGCCGCCGAGTAGACCGCGAAGCAGATCTGGCTGGAGAGATGCAGGTCGTCGGCTCTGCCAGGGCTTGGGTCGGCGCCCTCGCGGCGCGCGTCGATCTCGGACATGTCCCGCTCCTCAAGGGGCTCCGTCGGGCGGGGCCTGACCGCATCCCCGGGAACAATCTGCGCCCGAGGCCGTCACGATCATAGCCATGACAGCGCCCAAAAACAAATTGCGCGCAATCGGATTTCGATCTATGACCGTGCCGCGGCGCGCCGGGATACTCCATGTCCAGGACGCCCCGACCTGAGGAGAGCCCCGATGTCCGTCGACGTGAAGTACACCACCCAGGCCACGGCGAATGGCGGTCGCGACGGTCGCGCCCAGACCCAGGACGGCAGCCTCGACGTCAAGCTGTCGACCCCCAAGGAGCTCGGGGGCGCCGGCGGCGCCGGCAACAATCCCGAGCAGCTCTTCGCGGCCGGCTACGCCGCCTGCTTCCTCGGCGCGATGAAGTTCGTCGGCGGCCAGGAGAAGATCGCCGTCCCGGCCGACACCACCGTGACCGCCAAGGTCGGCATCGGCCCGCGCTCCGAGGGCGGCTTCGGCATCACCGCCGACCTCACCATCTCGCTGCCGGGCCTCGACAAGGCGACCGCCGAGAAGCTGGTCGAGAAGGCGCATCAGGTGTGCCCGTACTCGAACGCGACCCGCGGCAACGTCGACGTGGGTCTCACCGTCGCGTAACCGCTCGTCAGCCCGGAGCAGGGGGGGCGGCTCCGCCGTCCCCCGCTCCCCGCGATGACAAGGCGCCCCTCCCGGAGCGGCGCCTGTCTCGTTCAGCCCGGCCGGCGCAGGCAGGCGGCGGCCAGCGCCAGGAAGGCGCGGGCGCGGTGAGACAGGGCTTCGCCCTTCTCCCAGTCGATGCCGTGCTTCTCGTCCGAGGTGATCTCGCCGAAGGTGAGCGGGCTCTCGTCCGGCTTGAACATCGGGTCGTAGCCGAAGCCCTTGTCGCCGCGGGGCGGCCAGACCAGCTCGCCGAACACCCGGCCCTCGAACAGCTCCTCGTGCCCGTCCGGCCAGGTCAGGACCAGGGCCGAGACGAAATGCGCCCGCCGGTTCGTGGCGCGGCGGGTGGCGAGCTCGCGCTCGATGCGCTCCATCGCGGCGGAAAAGTCCTTTGAGCCGCCGGACCAGCGGGCCGAGAACAGGCCGGGCGCCCCGTCCAGGGCATCGACGCAGAGCCCCGAATCGTCCGCGAAGGCCGGCAGGCCGGTCGCGTCCGTCGCCGCCCGCGCCTTGATGGCGGCGTTCTCGGAGAACATCGTGCCGGTCTCGTCCGGCTCGGCCAGGTTCAGTTCGCCGGCCGAGACCGCCTCGACGCCGAAGGGGGCCAGCAGCTCGCGCATCTCGCGCAGCTTGCCGGCATTGTGGGTCGCGATCACGACCCGCCCGGTGAGGAGGCGGGCCATCAGGCGATCGCCTGCTTCTGGAGCGCCACCAGCCCGGCGACGCCGGTCTTGGCGAGGCGGAGCAGGCTCAGGAACTCCTCCTCCGAGAACGGCTTCACCTCGGCGGTACCCTGCACCTCGACGATGCCGCCGCTGCCGGTGATGACGAAGTTGGCGTCGGTCTCGGCGCCGGAATCCTCGTCGTAATCGAGGTCGAGCACCGGCACGCCCTTATGGATGCCGCAGGAGATCGCCGCGACGTGATCGCGCATCGGATCGACCGAGATGATCGAGCGGCCGCGCATCCAGGTGAAGCACTCGTGGAGCGCGACCCAGGCGCCGGTGATCGAGGCCGTGCGGGTGCCGCCATCGGCCTGGAGCACGTCGCAATCGACCACGATCTGGCGCTCGCCCATCGCCGGCAGGTTCACCACTGCCCGGAGGGAGCGGCCGATCAGGCGCTGGATCTCCTGGGTGCGGCCGGAGGGCTTGCCGGCATTGACCTCGCGCCGGTTGCGGTCGTGGGTGGCGCGCGGCAGCATGCTGTACTCGGCGGTGATCCAGCCCTTGCCGGAGCCGCGCAGCCAGGACGGCCCGCGCTCCTCCAGCGAGGCGGTGCACAGCACTTTCGTCTCCCCGAAGGTGACGAGGCACGAGCCCTCGGCGTAGCGCGAGACGCCCCGCTCCAGCGTGACCTTGCGCAGCTCGTCGGGGGCGCGCTTCGAGGGGCGCATGGGCAACTCCTGTCCAGGGCGCCGCGCTCACCGGCGCGACGCGGGATCCGCGGGGGCCGCGCGCTCTTAGGCGCTGGCGCCGGAGGCGGCAAGGGGAGGCGGCAAGGGGAGGCCGACCGGCGCTCGGACGCGGCGAAGGGCCCGGGCGCCCCGCGCCCGAGCCTGGCTCGATATCGGTGATCGTCAGTAGTAGCCGTAGCCCCGGTAATGGTGCCGGCCGTGATGATGGTGCCGGTGGTGATGGTGCCCCCAGTGACCATGGTGGCGGCGGTGATGCCCCCAGCCGCCATGGTGGTGATGGTGGCGTCCCCAGCCGCCGTGATGATGGTGCCGGTGATGATGGTGGTGATGGCCCCAGCCGTGATGGCCGTACTGGACCTGCACCAGGCCGGCCTCGGGCGCGGGGCTCGCGCCCGGCACGAACGGCGCCGCTTCGGCCGCGCCGGCCGTCAGGAGACCGCCCGCCACCAGGGCGGCCGCCGCCAGGAGCCGCCTGCCAGCCAGCATCGGGTTGCGCAACGTCAGCATTCTCGCCTCCGATTGGTCTCGCCGCATTGATGCGGCCATGGGCTGAGAGTGGCGCCGGGGGGCTGAACGCTGTCTGAGACGGCAGGTCGGCTTCCGTTCAGGTGGCGGTGCCCGTCTCGGAGTGCTCGTCTCGGGCGACGGCCGGAATTGAGCGCCCGCGCGGCGTCGCGCCCGCTTGCGCCGGGCGTGGGCTCGCATCACAGTAAGCGGTCGTATGGCTCCCGTAGGGTTGATGAACACGCGCGACCTTCCACCCCTGCCCGGCGGCTCCGGACAGGCCCGTGCCATTGCCGAGCTCAACGAGCGCTCGCGGGAAATCTTTCGCCAGATCGTCGAGAGCTACCTCGCCACGGGAGAACCGGTGGGGTCGCGCAACCTCGCCCGCATCCTGCCGATGGCGCTCTCGCCGGCCTCGATCCGCAACGTGATGTCGGATCTGGAGCAGGCCGGGCTGATCTACGCCCCCCATACCAGCGCCGGCCGTCTCCCGACGGAGCACGGCCTGCGCTTCTTCGTCGACGCCCTGCTCGAACTCGGCGATGTCGGCCAGGAGGAGAAGGGGCGGATCGAGGCGCAGATGCGCGCCGCCGCCTCGCGTCACACCTTCGAGAGCGCGCTCACCGAGGCCTCGGTGCTGCTCTCGGGCATCTCGCGGGGCGCCGGCGTCGTCGTCACCGCCAAGCAGAACCCGCGTCTGCGCCACATCGAGTTCGTGCGGCTCGATCCCGGCCGCGCCCTGGTGGTGCTGGTCTCGGACGACGGCTCGGTGGAGAACCGCCTGCTCGACCTGCCGCACGGCCTGCCGGCCGGCGCGCTCCAGGAGGCGTCGAACTTCCTCAACGCCCGCATCCGCGGCCGGACGCTCGGCGAGGTGCGGGGCGAGATCGAGGCCGCCCGGGCGGCGATGAAGCAGGAGCTCGACGAGCTGACCGAGCGCCTGGTCGATGCCGGCCTCGCCCGCTCGGTCGGCCCGAGCGAGGAGCGCCAGCTCATCGTGCGCGGCCAGGCCAACCTCCTCGACGACCTGCGGGCGGCCGAGGACCTCGAGCGCATCCGCCTGCTCTTCAACGACCTGGAGAGCCAGAAGGACGTGATCGACCTGCTCTCCCGCGCCGAGGGCGGCGAGGGCGTGCGGATCTTCATCGGCTCGGAGAACAAGCTGTTCTCGCTCTCCGGCTCGTCGATGATCGCCGCCCCGTTCCGGGACGGCAGCCAGACCATCGTGGGCGTCGTCGGCGTCATCGGGCCGACCCGGCTCAACTACGCCCGCATCGTCCCGATGGTCGATTTCACGGCCCGCGTCGTGTCGCGGCTGCTGGAGCGCGGGCGGGGCTGAAGGCGCGCCGGGCGCTTTTCCGGCGGCAAGCGTTTTCTGATGTGGGGAACGCGGAAATCCTGCTTGTCCCCCGGATTCACAAGGCCGGCGGGCTCCGGCATGGTCCGGTCATGGTTCGCGATTCCCTTCGCCCGTGAGCGCCCCGTCCCGTCCCCTGCGCAGCCATCAGCGCAGCCTGTCCGAGCTCGTGGCCGCGCTCGCCCGCGGCGAGGCCTCCGGCATCGCCGACATCCTGGCGGCAGTGACGCCGGGGGGCGGCAAGTCGCTCCTGCCGGTCATCGCGGCCTCCCGGCTGATCGCGGCCGGACTCGTCGACCGGGTGGTCTGGGTCGTGCCGCGGGACTCGCTGCGCCTCCAGGCCGAGGAGGCCTTCGCCGATCCCGCCTGGCGGGCGGCGCTCGGCCACTCCCTCTCGGTGCGGGCCGCCGACAACTCGCCCGATCCGAGCCGGGGTCTGGCCGGCTACGTCACCACCTACCAGGCGGTGGCGGCGTCCCCGGGCCTGCACCTCGCCGAGATGCGCCGCCACCGCACCCTCCTCGTCGTCGACGAGGTGCACCACCTGCCGGCCCTCGCCGACGGGGAGACGGGGAGCGAGGCCGCCGCCTGGAGCAGCGCCCTGCTGCCGCTGTTCCGCGAGGCGCGGCTGCGGCTCCTCCTCTCCGGCACCCTGGAGCGGGCGGATGGCCGGCGCATCCTGTGGCTGCCCTACCGCCAGGAGGGCGGCGCGCCGGTGCCGGACATCGAGGCGCCGGGCTGGGCGGTGATCGGCTATTCCCGGGCCGAGGCACTCGCCGAGAAGGCGGTGCTGCCGGTCAATTTCGGGGCGCTCGACGGCGAGGCGAGCTGGCTCGAGGGCGGGCGCACCAGCGGCCAGGCCCGGGTCGGCCCGCACCGGCTCTCGGGGCCCGGCCCGAGCGCGACGACCCGGCCGGCCCTGTTCACGGCGCTCCGCACCGGGTTCGCCCGCGACCTGCTGCGCGAGGCCTTCTTCGCCACACGCCGCCTGCGGGCCGAGCGCCGGCGCCGGCGCGGCCTCACCGCGACCGAGGCCGTGCGCGGTCTGGGAAAGCTCCTGGTGGTCGCCCCCGACCAGGCGAGCGCCCAGGGCTACCACGCCATGCTCCAGGCCTGGATGCCGGAGGAGCAGGCGCGCCGGGACGTGCGCATCGCCACCTCGGCCGAGGCCGACGCCCATGCGGCGCTCGCCGCCTTCCGGCTGACCCCGGAACCCGCCGTGCTGGTCACGGTGGCGATGGCCTATGAGGGGCTGGATGCCCCCGAGGTCGCGGTGGTGGCGGCGCTGACCCATATCCGCTCCCGCCCCTGGCTCGAGCAGATGATCGCCCGGGCGACCCGGGTCGATCCTCATGCGGGCGACTATGCCGGCCAGCACGCCCTGGTCTTCCACCCCGACGACCCGCTCTTCGCGCAGTTCCGCGCCCGGATCGAGACCGAGCAGGCCACCGCGACGCGGCCGCGCAAGCGCCCCACCGGGGCCGCCTCGCCCGAGCCGCGGCCGCTCTCCCGGGAGGCCGACGAGGGCATCGTGCCGCTGGAGAGCAACGCGCTGGGCCTGCGCTACGCCATGCTGCGACCCGGCCCCTCGGTGGCGATGGCCCGCCAGGACGCCCGGCAAGCGGAGGCCGAGGCGGCACCGCTTCCGCCCTCGCGGGTCGAGCGCGCCTTGCGCGCCCGGGTCGCCGCCATGGTGACGGCGCAGGCGGTGGAGGACGAGGCGGAGCTGCGCCTTCCCGGCGGCGCGCCCCTGCCGCATCGCTACAACGCGGTGCTCAAGCGTCTCTTCAACAACAAGAGCCGGGCGGCGATGACGGTCGAGGAGCTGGAGGCGGCCCTCGCCTGGCTCGAGCGCAACCGGCTGCAGGACCACCTGCACCTGCTGGAGGGTGATTCGCGCTACGCCTGGAGCGTGAGGCGGCGCTGGGCGGGGATGGAGCGGCGGCCGGGCTGACGTCCCGCTCCCCTTGCGGGAGCGCCGCGCCACACCATCTCGTCGGCTCGTGCCGGAGGGAGCCCCCGATGTTCGACGCCAAGCGCCTGCTCGACCAGTTCCTCGGGGGATCATCACGCGGCGGCTTCTCGGGCAGCGGCCATCCCGGCCACCAGGCGCCCTACGGCCACGCCCCCTCCCCCCTCGAACAGGTGGCCCGCTC
>NZ_LABZ01000052.1 GCF_001043955.1 Methylobacterium tarhaniae
GGGCGCCCGCCACAACATGGAGGATTTCGTCAACGACGAGTGGGCGAGCTTCGCTCAGCTCGCCTGGACCGACATGCGCACCACCTCGGGCTCGTGGCGGGTGGCGCGGGACTTCCCCAACCTGCCGGCCTGGATCGTCAAGGCGGTCGGCGGCTCCACGGTGCACTGGGCCGGCGCGTCCTTGCGCTTCGAGGAGCACGAATTCCGCATCCGCGACCATTACGGCGCAATGCCGGGCGCCAACCTCCTCGACTGGCCGATCACCCGGGCCGAGCTCGATCCCTGGTACGAGAAGGCCGAGGACCGGATGGGCGTGACCCGCACCAACGGCATCCCGGGCCTGCCAGGCAACAACAACTTCAAGGTGCTGGAGGCCGGCGCCCGCCGCGTCGGCTACAAGGAGGTCCATACCGGCCGGATGGCGATCAACAGCGAGGAGCGCCACGACCGCGGATCCTGCCAGCAGATCGGCTTCTGCTTCCAGGGCTGCAAGTCGGGGGCGAAGTGGTCGACGCTGATCGCCGAGATTCCCCGCGGCGAGGAGACCGGCAACCTGGAGGTCCGCCCGAACTGCATGGCGCTGCGTATCGAGCACGACGCCTCCGGCAAGGTGACGGGGGTCGTCTATGCCGACGCGGAAGGCAGGCTGCAGCGCCAGAAGGCCCGCATCGTCGCGGTGGCCGGCAACTCGATCGAGAGCCCACGGCTGCTCCTCAACAGCGCCTCGTCGATGTTCCCGGACGGGCTCGCCAACTCGTCGGGACAGGTCGGCCGCAACTACATGCGGCACATGACCGGCAGCGTCTACGGCGTATTCGAGAAGTCGGTGCACATGTATCGCGGCACCACCATGGCGGGCATCGTCCGGGACGAGGCGCACCACGATCCCCGGCGCGGCTTCTCCGGCGGCTACGAGATGGAGACCGTCTCCCTGGGCGTGCCGTTCATGGCGGCCTTCCTCAATCCCGGCGCCTGGGGCCGCTCCTTCACCAGCGCCATGGAGCAGTATCCGCGCATGGCCGGGATGTGGCTCGTCGGCGAGGACATGCCGCAGGAGACGAACCGCATCACCCTCGACCCGACGGTCAAGGACAAGCACGGCATGCCGGTGGCGAGCGTGCATTACGACGACCACCCCAACGACGTCGCGATGCGCAACCACGCCTACAAGCAGGGCGCGGCGATCTACGAGGCGGTCGGCGCCACGGTCACCTATCCGGTCACGCCCTATCCGAGCACCCACAACATGGGCACCAACCGGATGAGCGCGAAGCCGCGGGACGGGGTGCTGAACAAGTTCGGCCAAACCCACGACGTGAAGAACCTGTTCGTCTCCGACGGCAGCCAGTTCACCTCCGGGGCGGCCTGCAACCCGACCTTGACCATCGTGGCGCTCGCCCTGCGCCAGGCCGACCATATCGCCGGTGCGATGCAAAGGCGGGACATCTGATGCGCGTCCTCGTCCTGCCCCTGCTCGCGGCCCTCTCCGCGGGCCCCCTCCTCGCGCCGGGCGCCTTCACCGGGATCGCCTTGGCCCAAGGCTCGCCGACCCCGGCCGCCCCGCCGCGCCAGCCCGGCGGCGCCGCGGCCTATCCGGACAGCCCGGGCGGGACGCCGGCGGCCGAGCGGGAGGGCCGCTCGGTCGCGACCGACCATGCCGCCTGCGCGGGGTCCGGCCCGTGCCCGGCGGCGCCCGGCCCTTCCGGCGCGGCCGATGCGAGCCGCACCGCGGCGCCGAGCAGCTCGGTCGGCCAGGCCGGCCCGGTGCCGAGCACCGCCTACCCGGACGCTCCGGGCGGGATGCCGTCGAACCGGCCGGACGGCACGGCGCCACGCTGACGGCGGCCCGGGCTCTCCGCGATCCCGGATGCCGGGGAGGCGCATCCGGGGTCGGCTCCCGGCCAACCAAGGCCAAAACAGATGCCGCCGGGGGCAATCATTAGGCAAGATGCGAAGTAGAACTCTCGGGAAGAATTCAATTCGGTCCTGTTAGGGCGCTGGTAAGGGGCCGCTGTGCATCGTGCCGGCACTTCCCGTCGGCGGCCCTTGCCCATGATTTCAACCAGCCACGCGCATGTGACCGCGATCGTCACGCGGGTTCATCTGCGCTCGGGCGCGGAGGGCGACTTCGCACGATGGCAGGCTGCCCTGACCCGGGCGGCCGGCGAGGCGCCGGGCTTCGTCAGCCTGGAGGTGGCTCCGGTCGCTCCCGAGGCGTCGGACTGGCACGTGGTGCAGCGCTTCCGCGATGCGGCGGCACTCGCGGCCTGGCGCGACGGCCCGGCCAGGGCGGCGTGCCTGACGACGCTCGCGCCCCTGCTCCATCCCGACCACCCCGCCGCCCCGGACGAGGCGGCCCCCGACTTCCACGACCTCGCCTGCGTGACCGAGGTGATCGCCACGCGGGTGGAGCCCGGGCGGGAGCCGGCCTTCCGCGCCTGGGCCGAGGCGGCGCAGGCCGCGCAGGCGCAGTTCCCCGGCTATGCGGGAACGCTCGTCCAGGCGCCCCTGCCGCCGCAGATCCCCTACTGGACGACGCTCGTGCGCTTCGCGACGCCGGCCCAGCTCGATGCCTGGCTCGGCTCGCCCGAGCGCCAGGCGCTGCTCCGCCAGGCCGATCCGGCGGTCGCGACCTGGACCAGCCGGAGGCTCGCCGCCCCCTTCGCCGGCTGGTTCCCGGAGGAGGGCGGTGCCGCTCCGCCGGCCTGGAAGCAGACGGCCCTGGTGCTGCTCGTGCTGTTTCCGGTGGTGATGCTGGAGATCCGCTTCCTCAGCCCGCTCACCGCCGGGCTGCCGACGGCCGTCGCGACCTTCATCGGCAACGCGATCAGCGTGTCCTTGGTCTCCTGGCTGCTGATGGGCCTCGCCACCGCCGCCCTCGGCTGGTGGCTCACTCCGGCGCCGAACCGGCGCCGGCGCATTGAGTTTCTCGGCGCCTGCGTCATGCTGGGCCTGTACGCGGCCGAGATCGCCCTGTTCACCGTCCTGCCCTAGAGGCGAGAAAAGGAACCCGAGATGAGCGACGACAAGACGATCACCGACGACGACAAGGCCTTCATGGCGCGGGCCATCGCGCTGTCCGAGAAGACCTCGCTCATCGACAGCGCCGGCGGGGTGTTCGGCAGCGTGATCGTGCAGGACGGCAAGATCCTGGCCGAGGGCGCGAACCGCGTGGTCGCCGAGAACGATCCGACCTGGCACGGCGAGATCGACGCGATCCGCAAGGCCTGCAAGGCGCAAGGCAGCTTCAAGCTGCGCGACGCCACCCTCTATACCAGCGCCGAGCCCTGTCCGATGTGCATGGCGGCGGCCTATTGGGCCGGCATCAAGACGATCTACTACGCCTCGACGAACGAGGACGCGCTGCGCTACGGCGATTTCGACGACAGCATGATCTACGGCGAGCTGAAGAAGCCGGTGGGCGAGCGCTCGATCCCGACCCGCCAGATGATGCGCGCCGAGGCCGTCGAGGTCTGGAAGAAGTACCACGACAAGGACGATCGCGTTCCGTATTGATGGCGTGAGCCGAAACGCTGCCGTTTTTGAAAGAACCGCCGCTGGTTTTCAGCACAAACCGGCGGCACATCAAAAGGGGTGGCGAACGCTCCCTATCGCGCAGGGTCAAGCGCAAGCCCCTCCCGTTCCCGAACGACCGGAGCGTCGGCGGGGGGAGAGCCGGAAGGCGGGGAAGTCGCGATGAAGCGGCGGCGCCTTGCCTCCGTCGCAGGAAGGCGGACGCTGCGCGGATGTGGTGCTGGCTTCCAGAGCATTGCCCGACGAGGCGGATACCGGTTCGTGGGACGATACGGCAAAATCATCAATCCAGAACGGCACACGACCCGCGACCGTGTGCCGTTCTTTAGTTATTTTTGCTTCAGCCCCAGTCGTCCGGGAAAGAGGGCGACTTGCCATGGCGGGCCCGCCCGCGCGGTACGCCCGTGGATCGCCGTCGTGAAGCGGAGGCGTCCGCCGACTCGCTGTCACGCCCGCCCTGCGACCGGCATGTCGGCCAGCCTCGGCCGGGGCCGCTCGATCAGGGCGGCGGCGAGCATCGCTTCGAGCCGGATCAGGTCCTCGTCGGGCTCGGGCTGCCAGCCGCAGCCGCAGCGGGGCGCCGGGCCGTGCAGGGAGGCGATCTGGCGATAGAGGGTGCCGACCGTGCGGGCCGCCGCTTCGAGCGCCGCCATCGGCGGCAGCGGACCTCTCTCCAGGGCGTCCCAGAAAGCCAGCGTCAGGGCCTGCTCCAGGGCGGCCTGCCCCCGCGCCTCGGCCTCGGCCATCTGCCGCTCGCGCTGGTGGAAGGTCATCGCGCACTCCCCGGCTCGCTGATCAGGCCGATCAGGCGTTCGAAGGACAGGCCGACGGGAGGCCATCCTTCGCGAATCAGACCCGCGCAACCGTGAATCAGGATCAGCGCTCGCGCCATCGAGGCCTCCATTTCGGATCATGCCGGGGATCGGCCCGCCTTCAATGCAGCAGGCCTTCCGCATTCGCAAGATCATCGTGAAATATTGGAGGATTTCTATCTTGTGGCGATCCGTCTATATTGTGTTCTGAATTATGTAAGTTCCAGACTGCGGGAGGGGCCGAAGCGGATTGGCAGCGGCGTCGGGAGCGGCTACCTGGGGCACCCACCGATCCTCGCAGGCTCAAGACAAAGGCTCGAGACCGATGACCGACACCCCGCCCGACCGCCTCAGCACCGATCCGCGCAGCCCCTTCCACGACGCCGCCCTGCTCGAGCGCGGCGTCGGCGTGCGCTTCAAGGGCGTCGAGAAGACCAATGTCGAGGAGTATTGCGTGAGCGAGGGCTGGGTGCGGCTCGCCGCCGGCAACGCCCGCGACCGGTTCGGCAATCCGATGACCGTGAAGCTGAAGGGTCCGGTCGAGCCGTATTTCCGCAGCGCCGAGGCCGGCGCGACCGACGCCGGGTAGCGGGCGCGGGTGCCGGACCCCTGCGCGCCGCCTGCCGGGGGCTCGGGGCCCCTCAGGCCTGCTCTCCCGACACCGTTGCGGCGAGGGGGAGCGCCGTCGGGGCGGCCCGGACGGCGACGAGGCTGGCCGAGTGTCGTGGCCGGGGCGTTCGGCGCCCCGCAGCGATGAGCCGATCTCGATCGGCGCAGGCGTCGCGGTCGTCGCGATCGGCAGGTCGCGCGCGGAGCCCGGACGGAACTGCGAGCCCTCAGACGGCGGAGCCGCGCCCGGGCGATCGGCCGGATCCAGCCTGGACGCATGACGGCCTGCGGATCGCCTTACGACATGCGACCGATGGCTTCGGGCGATCCCCCCATGATCGCTTTCGCAAGGCGGATTTCGGCTTCGCCCGGATGTGTGGAGCCAGAGGCTCCGCCGCGGAGGCTTGTGATATCGGTTGCGGAAGCGATCGTCCGGAACCGGGATCAGGGGGAGCGGGCGGCACCCTCCGCCCGCAGGGCGGCGAGATCGAGGCGGCGGGTCACCATCTGCAGCCCGCCGGCCTCGTCCCGCGGCCACTCGGCTTCGGGCCGGTCCCGGTACAGCTCCACCCCGTTGCGGTCCGGATCGTCGAGGTAGAGCGCCTCGCTGACGCCGTGGTCGCTCGCGCCGGTGAGCGGGATCTCGGCGGTGTCGAGACGCGCGAGGGCGTCGGCGAGCGCCGCCCGGGTCGGGTAGAGGATCGCCACGTGGTAGAGCCCGGTGCTGCCGGGCGGCGGCGGTGCGCCGCCCGCGCTGTCCCAGGTGTTGAGACCGATATGGTGATGGTAGCCGCCGGCCGACACGAAGGCGGCCTGGGTGCCGTAGCGCTGCATCAGCGTGAAGCCGAGCACCCTGCAATAGAAGCCGAGCG
This sequence comes from Methylobacterium tarhaniae, assembly GCF_001043955.1. GTDB lineage: Bacteria > Pseudomonadota > Alphaproteobacteria > Rhizobiales > Beijerinckiaceae > Methylobacterium > Methylobacterium tarhaniae. The sequence goes on from NZ_LABZ01000052.1 coordinate 5,828, forward strand.
CCCGGTCGAGATCCGCCACCCGCAGGTGGACATGCCCGATGCGGGTGCGCGGGTCGATCGGGTCGGTCATGTCTCTCTCCTCTGGCGGCGCACATCCGGCGGCCTGCGCAGACTGCATCGTTTGAGAATGTCCGGAAATCCGGCATCTCATATCATCACTTCACACGCCCAGAGTGAGATCGAGCCGTGCCCGACCGGCTGACCGGAATGCAGATCTTCGTGCGCGTCGCCGCGACCGGCAGCTTCTCGGCGGCAGCCCGGGCGCTCGGCCTGTCGCAGAGCGGGGTCACCAAGCACGTCGCCGCCCTCGAGGACCGGCTCGGCGCCAGGCTCCTGCACCGTAGCACCCGCCGCCTGACCCTGACCGAGGCCGGCCGGCGCTACCTCGAGGCCTGCGAGCGCATCCTCGCCGAGATCGACGAGGCCGAGGCGGAGGCCGGCGCAGAGGCGGCCGAGCCTCGCGGCACTCTGCGGCTCAACGTGCCGGTCTCGTTCGGGGTCTTGCAGGTCGCCCCGATCCTGGCGGAGTTCGGGCAGGCCTATCCGGCGCTGACCGTCGAGCTGGGCCTCAACGACCGGCCGGTCGACCTGATCGAGGAGGGCTGGGACCTGGCGCTCCGGGTCGGCCACATGCGGGATTCGAGCCTGGTCGCCCGGTTCCTCGCCCCGTGCCGGATGCGGGTCTGCGCCGCGCCGTCCTACCTGGCCGCAAACGGCCGGCCGCGGCGACCCGAGGATCTCGGCCAGCATAACTGCCTCGGCTACACGCTGGCGAGCAGCGACGGCTGGCGCTTCGAGGGCACCACCGTCGCGGTCGAGGGCTCGCTGCGCGCCTCGAACGGCGCCGCCCTGGTGGCCGCCGCCGCCGCCGGGCTCGGGGTGATCTACCAGCCGACCTTCCTGGTCGGCGACGCCCTGTGCCGGGGCAGTCTGGTCGCGCTCGATCTCGGAGACATCCCGTCCCTGCCGATCCACGCCGTGATGCCCTCGCGCCGCCGCGCCCCCGCGAAGGTCAGGGCCCTTGTCGAGTTCGTGGCCGGCCGCTTCGCCGACCCGCCCTGGGACCGTGATCTGCCCGCTCCGCTCGGCGCTGACCAGCCGCTGCCCGCGGCCGGCGGCATCTCGGAAGCCACCGGGCGGCGGCCGCTCGCGAGGTCGGCATGAACGCGCGCGTGCCGCTCCGCGTCCTGCCGAGGGGCTGGCCGTCCCGGGCCGACGCCATCTCGGACACCCTGGCCTTCCCGGACCGGGATTTCCTCCGCCTGGTCGAAGCCCACGGCCTGACCGGCAGCTGGACCTGGACCTTCGCGACCAACGAGCGGGCCTGGTCTCCGGGCCTGTTCCGGCTGCTCGGCTTCGAGCCGGGCTCGGTGCGGCCGGATTTCGAGCTGTTCCTGAGCCTCGTCCATCCGGAGGACCGGCCGCTCGTCGAGGACAACGCCCAGGTGATGCGGGACGGGGTCTTCAACGACCACACCGTCCGGGTGATCCGGCCGAACGGGTCGCTGCGGGTGCTGGAGAGCCGCGGCACGGTCTATTTCACCCCCGAGGGGCGGCCCCGCGCCGTGGCCGGCGTGGTGCTGGACGTGACCGACGCCGAGCACCTGGCCGGGCTGCACCGCGAGGAGCAGCGCCGCCGGCGGGTGCTGTTCGAGCAGGTGCAGGCCTGGACCCATGCCTCGCCCTACTCGGACTCCTTGCGCATCGCCTCGCGCGAGCTCCTCAGCCTCACCGGCCTGACCCAGCAGGAGTTCCACGACGACTGGACCCGGATCCTGGTGCCGGAGGAACGCCTGCGGGGTCGCGACACCGCCCTGGCGCGGATCGCCGCCGGGCGCCCCTTCGTGGTCGAGCACCGCCTGGCCCTCGCGAGCGGCGAGAGCGGGCTGTTCCGGGGCGCCTTCGTCCCGGTGCGCGACGCCGACGGGCGGATCGAGACCTGGGCCAGCTTCAATTGCCGGATCGACGGGGTCCGGCCGGTAGTGCCCACGGGCGCGGCGCGGCGCGGCCTGGAGCAGGCCATCCAGGGCGCGCATCTGCGCGCCGCCCGCGGCCTCCTCGACTGGTCGATGGCCGATCTCGCCGCGGCCAGCGGCCTCTCGCTCTCGACCATCCGGCGCCTGGAGGAGGGCTGCGACGGCGCGCGCAGCCGCCACGCCGCGATCGAGGCCCTGCGCCGGGCCGGCATCGGCTTCGTGCTCGTCGAGGGCGACACCCTGGCGGTCGCCAAGATGCGGTGACGGCGATGCGGTGACGGCGATGCGGTCACCGGGATGCGATCACGCGGGCCCTTTCCGGCCCCGGCAGGGCTTGCCATATCATGCGCATGCCCGCCCCGAAGAAGCCCCGCCTGTCGACCGGCAAGGCCTCCAAGCCCGAGCTGAAGCCGCTGGACCCGTTCCTCGCCGAGTTGCTGAACCCGGCGCTGAACCGCGACCGCCTGCCCGCCGTGGAGCCGCCGCCGCCCGAGCCGCCGAAGCGGGGGCGCCCGCGCAAGGACGCGGCCAAGAATGCGGTCGTGGCCAAGAATGCGGCCGAGGCCAAGAATGCGGCCGAGGCCAAGCCCGCCCGCAAGGCCAGGCGGGCCGAGGCCCCGGGCGGCTTCGGCGAGGCGCCGCAGGCCGCCTTCGCGCACGGCACGGCCGCCGATGTCGAGCCTGCTCTCGCCCAGGCGCTCGGCCTGCGCGAGCCGGACGGCGAGGCGGTGGAGGAGCGCGGGTCGCTGGCGAGCGAGGGCGTCTCGGCGACGGTCGACGCGCTGACCAAGCTCCTCACCGAGGGCAACCCGCTGTTCAAGAACGGCGAGCTGTGGCGGCCGCACCGCCCGGAACGGCCGCAGAAATCCGAGGGCGGCGTCCCGTTCCGGCTGAAATCCGAGTTCACGCCGGCCGGCGACCAGCCGCGGGCGATCGCCGAGCTTGTCGCCGGCGTGAAGGGTCAGGAGCGCGACCAAGTGCTCCTCGGCGTGACCGGCTCCGGAAAGACCTTCACGATGGCCAAGGTCATCGAGGAGACCCAGCGCCCGGCCCTGATCCTCGCCCCCAACAAGACCCTGGCGGCGCAGCTCTACGGCGAGTTCAAGGCGTTCTTCCCCGACAACGCGGTGGAATACTTCGTCTCGTACTACGATTATTACCAGCCAGAGGCCTATGTGCCGCGGTCCGACACCTTCATCGAGAAGGAATCGTCGATCAACGAGCAGATCGACCGGATGCGCCACTCCGCCACCCGCGCGCTCCTGGAGCGCGACGACGTCATCATCGTCGCCTCGGTCTCGTGCATCTACGGCATCGGCTCGGTCGAGACCTATACGGCGATGTCGTTCACCGTCAGCCTCGGCGAGAAGATCGAGCAGCGCCAGCTGGTCGCCGACCTGGTGGCCCTGCAATACAAGCGCATCCAGTCCGATTTCGCCCGCGGCACCTTCCGGGTGCGCGGCGACGTGATCGAGCTGTGGCCGGCCCACTTGGAAGACCGCGGCTGGCGCATCGGCCTGTTCGGCGACGAGATCGAGTCGATCTCGGAATTCGATCCGCTCACCGGGAAGACGATCAACACGCTCAAGTTCGTCAAGGTCTACGCCAACAGCCACTACGTGACGCCGCGCCCGACCCTCCAGCAAGCGGTCAAGGGCATCAAGGACGAGCTGAAGTGGCGGGTCGAGGAGCTGACCCGGATGGGCCGGCTGATCGAGGCGCAGCGCCTGGAGCAGCGCTGCACCTTCGACCTCGAGATGATCGAGGCGACGGGGGCCTGCAACGGCATCGAGAACTATTCGCGCTACCTCACCGGCCGCAAGCCCGGCGAGCCGCCGCCGACCCTGTTCGAGTACCTGCCCGACAACGCGCTGGTCTTCACCGACGAGAGCCACGTCACGGTCTCGCAGATCGGCGGCATGTACCGGGGCGACTTCCGCCGCAAGGCGACGCTGGCCGAATACGGCTTCCGGCTGCCCTCCTGCCTCGACAACCGCCCGTTGCGGTTCGAGGAATGGGACGCGATGCGCCCGCAATCGATCCACGTCTCGGCGACGCCGGCGAAGTGGGAGCTGGAGCAGACCGGCGGCGTCTTCGCCGAGCAGGTCATCCGCCCGACCGGCCTCGTCGACCCGGTGATCGAGGTGCGCCCGGCCCGCTCCCAGGTCGACGACCTGTTGGGCGAGGTGAAGGAGGTCGCCGCCGCCGGCTACCGGACGCTGGTGACCACCCTCACCAAGCGCATGGCCGAGGACCTGACCGAGTACCTGCACGAGAACGGCGTACGGGTGCGCTACATGCATTCCGACATCGACACGCTGGAACGCATCGAGATCATCCGCGACCTGCGGCTCGGCGCCTTCGACGTCCTGATCGGCATCAACCTCTTGCGCGAGGGCCTCGACATCCCGGAATGCGCACTGGTCGGCATCCTCGACGCCGACAAGGAAGGTTTTCTGCGCTCCGAGACCTCGCTGATCCAGACCATCGGGCGGGCCGCCCGCAACGCCGACGCCCGCTGCATCCTCTACGCCGACCAGATCACCGGCTCGATGGAGCGGGCGATGGCGGAGACCGAGCGCCGGCGCAAGAAGCAACTCGCCTATAACGAGGAGCACGGCATCACGCCCCAGAGCGTGAAGCGCAACATCTCCGACATCCTGGAGAGCGTCTACGAGCGCGACCACGTCCAGGTCGATACGGGGCTGGCCAAGTCCGCCGTCACGGTGGGCCACAACCTCAAGGCGGTGATGGCCGACCTCGAGAAGCGGATGCGGGCGGCCGCCGCCGATCTCGACTTCGAGGAGGCGGCGCGCCTGCGCGACGAGCTCAAGCGGCTCCAGGCGACCGAGCTCGCCATCGCCGACGACCCGATGGCCGAACAAGCGGATGTCGAGCGCGAGGCCGGTCGCTTCGGCGCCAAGCGCAAGCGGCGCGGCCCGGAGCCCCTTGGCTATGGCCCGGGCGGCAAGGGCACTTCCGACGAGGGCACCCGCATCCGCGAGCCCGACCTCGACGACATGGGCCCGGGGACCGACCGCGAAGTGCCGTTCTCCTATGCCGAGCGCCCGACCGGCCGCTCGACGCAGGGCTTCCCGGGACAGCGGCCGAAATACAAGGGTCGCAAGGGGCGGGGCTGAGGCGCGGGTCCAAGCCGGCGCGGCGGACAGTCCCGCGCCGGTCGCGCTCCCGCCCGGTGCCGGATCTCATCGCCGCCGCGGCCCGCGAAATCCTGGTCTATCACACCCGTTGCTGCCGCCCCGCGCCGCTTTGTCGAAGCCGCTTGCGGAACACTTGCGGAACGCTTACCATGTTCGCGATTTGTTTCCGGAGCGCGCCAGCGCGGGGATGAGAGTGTCACATGCTCACGCGTAAGCAGTTGGACCTGCTCCGCTTCATTCAGCAGAGAATGCGCGAGACGGGCGTCCCCCCGTCCTTCGACGAGATGAAGGACGCCCTCGACCTCAAGTCGAAATCGGGCATCCACCGCCTCATCACGGCCCTGGAGGAGCGGGGCTTCCTGCGCCGCCTGCCGAACCGGGCCCGGGCGATCGAGGTGATCCGGCTGCCCGACGCGGTGGCCGGGCCGGCGGCGACCGGGCCGAGTGCCGAGGTGGTGCGGTTCAACCCCAGCGTGGTCGAGGGCGGGCGCGCCCACGAGCCCAAGCGCCCCGCCGGCATTCCCGCGACGGCGACGGCGCCGGACGAGAACGGCCAGTCGGTCAGCGTGCCGGTCATGGGCCGGATCGCTGCCGGTACGCCGATCTCGGCGATCCAGAGCCAGAGCCGCTCGGTGGCGATGTCGCCGGACTTCCTCGCCAGCGGCGAGCATTACGCCCTGGAGGTGCGCGGCGACTCGATGATCGAGGCCGGCATCCTCGATGGCGACCTCGTGGTGATCCGCCGCCAGGAGACCGCCAATACCGGCGACATCGTGGTGGCGCTGATCGACGACGAGGAGGCGACCCTCAAGCGTCTGCGCCGCCGCGGCTCGTCCATCGCGCTCGAAGCCGCCAATCCGGCCTACGAGACCCGGGTGCTCGGGCCGGACCGGGTGCGGATCCAGGGGCGGCTGGTGAGCCTGGTGCGGAAGTACTGAATCGATTCAGGAATTGGCGCCTCGCTCAACCCTCCCCCCTCTGCGGGGGAGGGTGGCCCCTGCGTCAGCAGGGGCCGGGAGAGGGGCAGCGCGACGCTTCAGGGCTTGGCGCCCTTCAGAACGGTTCAGTCATTTCCGGAAACGTCGTCCCCTCTCCCGCCCCGCACATGAGTGCTTCGCACTCGCAGCGGGGCACCCTCCCCCGCAGAGGGGGGAGGGTTCAGGGCGGCGTTGCACTCTTCAGTGCGCGCTCCCCGTCGCCACGAACTTGAACAGGAACACCCCGGCGATCACCCACACCACCGGCTTCACGTCGCGGAACCGCCCGGTGAGCAGCTTGATCACCGCGTAGGTGATGAAGCCGAAGGCGACGCCGTTGGCGATCGAGTAGGTGAAGGGCATCAAGAGCGCCGTCACGCAGGCCGGCAGCACCTCGGTCAGGTCGTCCCAGTCGAGATCGACCAGCTCGTGCAGCATCAGGCAGGCGACGTAGAACAGGGCCGGCGCCGTGGCGTAGGCCGGGACCGAGCCGGCGAGCGGTGCGAAGAACAGGCAGGCGAGGAACAGCACCGCCACCGTGGCGGCGGTGAGCCCGGTGCGGCCCCCCTCCTCGACGCCGGACGCGCTCTCGAGATACGCCGTGGTGCTCGACGTGCCGAGGAGCGAGCCGACGAAGATCGAGGACGAATCCGCCATCAGCGCCTTGTCGAGGCGCTCCATCTTGCCCTCGGTGAGGAGCCCCGCCCGGTTGGCGACGCCCATCAGCGTGCCGGTGGCGTCGAACAGCTCGACCAGGAAGAACACCAGGATCACGTTGAGCAGGCCACCCGACAGGGCGCCCTTGATGTCGAGGGCGAACAGGGTCGGGGCGATCGAGGGCGGCAGCGAGGCGACGCCCTGGAAGGTGTTGTCGGCGACGATGAAGCTGAGGGCCGTGACGGTCAGGATGCCGGCGAGCAGGGCGCCGCGCACCTTGCGCACCGAGAGCACCGCGACGATCAGGAAGCCCAAAACCGCCAGCACCGTGCTCGGCTTGTGCAGGTCGCCGAGGGTGACGAAGGTCGCCGGGCTCGCCGCCACCACGCCGGCGCTCTTCAACGCGATGATCGCCAGGAAGAGCCCGATGCCGACCGTGATGGCGATGCGCATCGATCGGGGAATGCCCTCGACGATGATCCGGCGCAGGCCTGTCAACGTGACGGCCATGAAGCACAGGCCGGAGATGAACACCGCTCCGAGCGCCGCCTGCCAAGTGTAGCCCATCTGGAGCACCACCACGTAGGCGAAATAGGCGTTGAGCCCCATGCCGGGGGCGAGCGCGATCGGATAATTGGCGTAGAACGCCATCACCAGCGATCCGATCGCCGCGACGAGGCAGGTGGCGACGAACACCGCCCCCTTCGGCATCCCGGCATCGCCGAGGATGTTGGGATTGACGAAGACGATGTAGGCCATCGTCAGGAAGGTGGTCAGCCCGGCGAGCATTTCCGTACGCACGGTCGTGCCGTGGGCCGAGAGCGCGAAGGTGCGCTCCAGGATTCCACCTCGAGGAGGTCCGACCGGCCGGGTCAGACCGTCGTCGCGCTTCAGGTCCATCGCTCCTCCTCAGCATCATTCGCCGAAGTGGTCACCGGTTCGGCGATGACCACAATGGTGCAAGAAACACGCTAAGGCAGGCTCGCGCCCTGCAAGTCCGCCTCACCGCTCCGGGCCGCGTCGTCGACCTGCCGGTAGATCCGGTCGGGCGCGAACGGCGTCGCGGTCAGCCGCGCGCCGGTCGCGTCCCGGATGGCGTTGCCCAGGGCCGCCGCGACGGGGTTGAACGGGCTCTCGCTCATCGACTTGGCGCCGAGCGGCCCGATTCCGTCATGGGTGTCGGCGAAGATCACCTCGGTGCGCGGCACGTCGGCGATGGCCGGGATGTGGTAGGTGCGGAAGGACGGGGTCGCGACCCGTCCCCCTGCATCCACCGCCAGGTCCTCGTAGAGCGCGGCGCCGAGCGCCTGGGCGACGCCGCCCTCGATCTGGCCGCGGCACTGCACCGGGTTCATCACCCGGCCGGCATCGGCGGCGTGGACGCTGCGCAGGATGCGCAGCTCGCCCGTTCCCGGATGCACCGCGACCTGGAAGCCCTGGACGTTGAACGCCACCGAGCGCGGCGTGCCGTCGGCGTGCCCCATCGCGTCCGCGGGGCCGAGATCGGCGAGCGCCACCCGCGCCTCCCCCGCCGTGACGGCGTCGCCGTCGAGGCGGCAGGCGGCGGGATCGACGCCGAGGCGGGCGGCGGCGCGCCCGCGCAAGGCATCGGCGAGGGCCTCGGCGGCGCGTAAGGTCGCCTGGCCCGCCACCACGATGCCGGTGCTGCCATAGGCGCCGGTATCGTGCCCGACCGCGTCGGTATCGCCCTGCCGCAAGCCGATCCGGTCCGGGGTTGTGCCCAGGGCCTGCGCGGCGATCTGGCCGTGCACCGTCGAGGTGCCGTTGCCGAACTCCACCGTGCCGACGCTCAAGGTGTAGCGCCCGTCGCCGTCGAGGGCGATGCGGGCCTCGGCGAAGTGGCCCCGGGGCGGAATGGTGTCGATCATCGACAGGGCCATGCCGGACCCCGTGCGCCAGCCCGGCGGGGCCGGGGGAGGGGGAACGGACAGGGCCGCCGAGACCGCGTCGAGGCACTGGTCGAGGCCGTAGCTGCCGTATCGCACGTCGTGCGGCTCCAGGCTCGTCGAGACCATCGGGTCGCCGGGCCGGACCATGTTGCGCCGCCGCAACTCGAAGGGGTCGAGGTTCAGCGCGCGGGCGAGCTCGTCCATGGCAGATTCGACCGCGAAGATGGTCTGGCTCAACCCGTATCCGCGAAAGGCGCCCGCCGGCAGGGTGTGGGTGTGGACCGCATGGCCGTCGACCCGCTTGTTCGGGCAGCGATAGACCGCGATCACCTCGTTGCAGCCGTGATGCAGCACGCCGCCGGCATGGTTGCCGTAGGCGCCGGTATTCGACAGCACCTGGAGGTCGATCGCCGTCAGGGTGCCGTCGGTCCGCGCCCCGAGGCGCACCCGCACCCGCATCGGGTGGCGGGTCGTGGTGGCGGTGAACTGCTCGGTGCGGGTCAGCTCCCAGCGCACCGGCCGGCCGGTCGCCATCACGGCGAGCGCCACCAGATCCTCGGTCAGCATCTCCTGCTTGCCGCCGAAGCCGCCGCCGACCCGGCCGCACTCGACCCGGACCTCTTCGCGAGGAAGATCGAACAGGGCGCAGAGGGCGTCGCGGGTGAGGAACGGCACCTGGGTGCTGGAGCGGATGACGAGGCGCCCGTCCGGATCGCGCCAGCCCAAGGCCGCATGGGTTTCCAGATGGGCGTGCTGGATCCGCTGCGAGCGGTAGGTTCCCTCGTGCACCACGTCGGCCGCCGCGAGGCCCGCGGCGACGTCGCCGATCTCGCCATGCGCCTCGGCGGCAAGGTTGGGATGGGGATGCAAGGGCGGCGCGTCCTCGCCCGTCGGCCGCGCGCCGTGGACCGGGGGGGCGTCGGGGGTCAGCGCCTGCTCGGGATCGAGGCAGGCCGGCAGCACCTCGTATTCGACGCGGAGCGCCCGGCAGCCGGCCTCCGCCGCCCCCTCGCTCTCGGCGATGACGGCCGCGACGCGCTGGCCGACGAAGCGCATCACCGAGTCGAGCACCCGGGTGTCGCTGGCGTCGTCGGCCGGGTTCTGGTGCCGGGCGGTGGAGAAGAGGCGGTCCGGCGCGTCCGCGTGGGTGAGCACCCGCACCACCCCGGGCAGGGCCAGGGCGGCCTCGGCGTCGATGCGCAGCACCCGCGCATGGGCGTGGGGCGAGCGCAGCACCTTCAGGTGCAGGGCGCCCGGCAGGTCGAGGTCCAGGGTGTAGCGCGCCCGGCCGCTGACGATCGCCGTGCTGGCCGGGGCCGGCGGATTGTGCTCGCAGGACGACCCGGCCGATCCCTCGGCGCCCGCGATCGCGTCCGCGATCGACCGGTAGCCGGTGCAGCGGCAGAGGTTGCCCTTCAGCGCTGCCGGCAGGTCCTGCCGCTGGCCCTGGTCGAGGGCGGCTGCCGTCATCACCATGCCGGGGGTGCAGAAGCCGCACTGGAACCCCTGCGCGGCGACGAAGGCCGCCTGAACCGGGTGGAGGGCGGCGGGCACGCCGTCCCGCGGCGAGCAGGGGCCGCCCAGTCCCTCGACCGTGGTGATGCTCCGCTCCGCCGCCCGGAAGGCCGGTACCAGGCAGGAATGCAGCGGCTCGCCGTCGACATGCACCGTGCAGGCGCCGCAATCGCCGGCGTCGCAGCCTTTCTTGACGCCGAACCAGCCGAGCTCCCGCAGCAGGGTGCGCAGGCACTGCCCTGCCCGGGGGGTGACCTCGTGCTCCGTCCCGTTGACCGTCAGTCTCATGCGCCGCCTCCCCCGAGTTCGGCCCGTGCCTCCTCGGCGAGGAGCCCGGTGACGTGGCGCCGCCAGTCCGGCGCGCCGTGGACGTCGTCGTACCAGAGCCCGTCCGGAATCGCCGCGGCGAGGGCCGCCGCGAGGTCTGCGGCCCCGGGCAGGCCCGGACGGTCGATCCGCACCGGGCGCCGGGTCGCGGCCGTCACCGTCAGGGCGAAGGCGCCGGCGGGGTCGAGCGTCGCGATCACCAGGGCGCCGGAGCGGCCGTTGGGGCTGAGCGAGAGGCGCCGGAAGGCGGTGCGCCGCCGGAAAGCCGCCGCCGGCAAGTCGATCCGGCGCAGGATCTCCCCGGGCGCGAGCGCCGTCTCCTGCGGCCCGCGCACCAGGTCGCGGACGGGCAGGCGCCGCTCGCCGCCCTCGGGCGTCCAGATCAGGCACTCGCCGTCGAGGGCGACCGCCAGCGCGATCATCGGCCCGGCCGGGAGCGCCAGGCAGAGGTTGCCGCCCACGGTGGCGGCGTTCCAGACCTTGAACGAGCCGAGGAGCGCCCGGCAGCACCGGCCGATGAGCGGTGCGGCGCTGAAGGCCGTCGGCAGCTCGAGCCGGCCGAGGGCCGCGATCGTGCAGGTCGCGCCGATCTGCAGGCCCTGCTCCGTCACCGCATGGGGCTCCCAGCCGAGGGAGGGCAGATCGATCAGCCGGCCGATCCCGTCCTGCGGCTCGGAGAAGAGCCAGGTCCCGCCGGCGAGCCAGGCGTCGCCCGGCCGCCAAGCCGGCAGCGCCGCGCGGGTGCGGGGCGCCACCACCTCCGTGATGCTGTCGAGGTCCATGAGCCTTCCCGCGCGCCTCCCCGGACTGGGTACCCACGACCTTAAGGCAAGATCGCGTCCAGCGCGGTAGGCCCGACGCCCCGGGCGGCCCGCGCCATCGGCCGCGTCGCGGCCGCGAGCCGGCGAAAGATCGGGTGTGCAAACCCGTTAACTATTTGTTAGCAAATCGATTGACTTTAGCAAGTCGTTAACCCACTTATCGCGCATCCCGGACGATGAACAGGTCGCCGTCATGCCCGCTCTAGAAAAGTTTACTTCCGGCTTTACGTTGTCGCCCGAGATGGGGACAAAGACAATGCAGCCGGGGTATCCCAGGGAAGCGAGCGCCATACAATCGGCGGCGCGAGCAGTTGATCTGCCGAAGACTGGGAAGAAAATCCGCAAGGACGAGGACAGGACGGCGAAATTCAATCCTGAGTTGATTATCAAGTCGTTTAACACCTGGGCGTTCAAGCGGGAACAGCCCGGAAACCCGGAGCGGCTGGTGCCGGTGGTCGAGGCGGCGGCCCGGGCCGGGCGACCGCTCGAATTCGTGCAGTACTGGGGCAAGGGTCCGCGGACCGGGATCGCCGCGCCCGATCTCGCCTGCCTCGACTATCTCGGCCAGCTCGCCGAGCGGGTGCGCCAGGTCTACGCGCCGGGGGCGCTCTTCCGGCTGATCTTCACCGATACCCATGCCTCGCTGAACGGGCATCCGGCCGAGGCGGCGGATGCCTATTTCGGCGCCATCGATGCCGCCGCGCAGGCCCGCGGCTTCGCCAGCACCCGGCTCAGCGACGTCGTCGCCTTCGCCCGCGAGATCGGCGCGGACACGCCGCAGGAGGAGCCGACGGGCGAGATCCTGGCGAGCCTGATCGCCTGCGCGGCCAAGTGGTACCGCGGCGAGGGCTCCACCGAGCAGGGCGCCCTCGACTACCACCGCATGAACATGGTCGAGAAGCGCGCCGTCGCGGCGGCCTTCCCGGAGGCGGTGTTCGTCACCTTCAACGGCAGCGAGTTCCGCGACCTGTTCCCGGCCACGATGCCGGTCTTCTACATGTACTCGCTGCGCCGCGGCGTCGGGGTGAAGCCGTGGTTCATGGACGCCCAGCCGGCCGCTCAGCCGGCCGGCCAGCCAGTCGCCTGATCCGTACCGCCAGCGTCGGAGACCCCCATGCAGAGCGCCGCTCGCGCCCCGGCCGCCGGCCATCCGCCGGCGGAGGCCGCTCGCCCCGCCGACAACATCCCCCTCGGCATCGCGCTGATGATCGGCGCGACAGTGCTGCTGACCCTGTCGAACGCGTTCTCGAAACACCTCGTCGCCCATTATCCGGTCGGCGAGGTGATGTTCCTGCGCTCGTCGATCGCCTTCGGGCTGGTCTGCGCCTTCATGCTGCCGGCGACGGGCCTCGGGGTGTTCCGGACCCGGCGGCCCGGGGCCCATGTCGCCCGCGGGCTGTCGCAGGCGATCTCCCAGACGCTGACGGTGCTGGCGCTCGGATTGATGCCGCTCGCCGGCGTCACGGCGATCGGCTTCTCGGCACCGCTCTTCGCCGCCGTGGTGGCGATCCTCTGGCACAAGGAGGCGTCGGACCCGGTGCGCTGGGGCGTGCTGATCGTGGGCTTCCTCGGCGTCCTGGTGGTGACCAATCCGGGGGCCGATTCGCTGCAGGTCGGGGCGCTGTTCGCGCTGGGCAACGCCGTCATGTACGGCACCGTCACGGTGGCGGTGCGGGGCATGGCCAAGACCGAGAAGGCCGGCACGCTGCTGATCTGGCAGATGGCCGTGATGGCGGCGGCCCATTCCGTGCTGCTGGTCTTCGGCTTCCGCTGGCCGAGCCTGGCCGACGCCGCCCTGTTCGGGCTGCTCGGCGCCTCGAATGTCGGCGCGCAGTATCTCTGGACCCGGGCGCTCTCCTCGGCGCCGGCCACCGCGGTGTCGCCCTTCTACTACCTGATGCTGGTCTGGGGCATGGGCCTCGGCTATCTCGCCTTCGGCGAGGTCCCGAACCTGCACCTCGTCACCGGCGGCGTGATCGTGGTCGCGGCCGGCGCCCTGCTCCTCTGGCACGAGACCTGGGCGCGGCGGCAGCCCGAGACCCGGACGCGCCGGCGCGACAGCGCGCCCCCGCTGGACAGCGCGCCCCGGCGCTTGGCCTGCCCGGTCGCCATGCCCCTGCACCGGCCCGAGACCCTCATCCTGTCCAGGGATTTGCGGGCTTGAGAGCGAAGGCCACTCGTCCCGACCTCGGGGTTCCGCGGTCGGGCTGAATCCCGTGAGTACCGTCAGGGGGTCCAGTGCGCGGGGAGCCCCGTACACGAGAACGGGAAGCGGGCGAAAGCAGATCGCCATCGCGGGCGTCACCAGTGACGTCAGCAAACTCTCCGCGATACGAGAGCCCGCCTCGATCTCCGACGCGCCATCGACCGGTGCGACGAACTCATCGCCACCCAGGGTGGATCATCTTGTTCACGCTCCGGATGAAATTCCTCGATCCGGGATGTCCAGCAAAGAGCGACCCGTATCGCTCTTTGAGCAGCGGCATGGCTCGCGTGCCGAACCACTGAAGAACCTCGGCCTTCGACAGGTTCAGGCGCCGACTGGCGGCCTCGACCAGGGCAGCCATCTCGGCATCGTCATAGTTTCCGAGCGAGGTATGGACCCCGTCGAGCTTCGCCTCATCCAGAATCTGCTCCCACGAATGGAAACTCACTCCAAGCGATTGATTCTACCGTCAGAGTTCTGAACGCGGGATCGCCGCTCCTTGCAGCGATCCCGGGCAAGCCCGAGGTCGACCGCGCCCAGGTCGTGCGAGCGCGGCAGCAGGACGACGAGCTTATGGTCCGGCTGGGTCGCGGGCACGAGCGTGACCTGTTCGAAGCACACTCTGCCGTCGTCGGGATGATCGAACATCCGCAGGCCGCCTTCCCGGGCCAGCACCGCATGGTCGTTCCAGAACATCGCGAATTCGGCACTGCTCCGGCGCAGGTCGCGGATCAGGTCGTCCATCGCGGGATCGTCCGGATTGTGCCCGGTATCGGCCCGGAACTCGGCCAGCAGACGGCGGGCGCGGTCCTCCCAGTCCTGGATGAAGCGGCGCGCCGCCTCGTGAAGGAACACGAACCGCAGCAGGCACGGCTCTCCGCTGTCGAACCAGGGGGCGAACAGGCGCCCCGCGGCCTCGTTCCAGCCGCGCGCCCGCCAGAGACGGTCGAGGAGATAGGCCGGCGCCGTCAGGGCGCCGAGGGCGTCCAGCAACTCGGGTGGGGCGGTGGCCGGCACCGTCGCGGCGGCGGGCGCGGCAGGGTCGCGCCGCCGCGTCAGCTCGAACAGGTAGGCGCGCTCCGCCGGGTTCAGCCGGAGTGCGTCCGCCAGCCGGGCCAGAGCCGCCGCGGACAGGGCGATGTCCCGCCCCTGCTCGACCCAGGTGTACCAGGTCGTGCTGAGGCCGCTGAGCTGCGCCACCTCCTCGCGCCGCAGGCCGGGCGTGCGTCGCCGGGCCGGCGCGCCCGGCGGATGCCCGAGGGAGGCGGGCGCCAGCGCCTCGCGGCGGGTGCGGAGAAAGGCGCCGAGCAGACGCCGCTGGTCGACCGGCAGGGACATGCTGGTGCTGGACATACCAGGATATCCTGCCAACTTGTACCAGCATGAAGACAGTTTCAGGGTGGTTGTCCCACAGCGGAGCGCAACCATGACCACGCAGCACGCCTTCGTCGCCCAGGAATACGGTGGCCGGGCTCCGGACTATGTCACCAGCGCGGTGCACAGCGCCGGTGGCGACCTGGATCAGGTGGAGGAGGCCGTTCGCGGCCTGAGCACCGCACGGGTGCTCGACTTAGGCTGCGGCGGCGGCCATGTCAGCTACCGCGCGGCGCCCCACGTGGCCGAGGTGATCGCGTGCGACATCACTCAGGCCATGCTGGATGCCGTCGCCGCCACGGCGGCCGAGCGCGGCCTCTCCAACATCGCCGTCCGGCAGGCGGCTGCGGAACAGCTGCCCTTCCCGGCCGCGTCGTTCGACGTCGTCCTGTGCCGCTTCACCGCGCATCACTGGCAGGATCTGGAAGCCGGGCTGCGGGAGGCGCGCCGCGTCCTCAAGCCCGGGGGCCGGGGCGTGTTCATCGACACGGTCGCGCCGGCCGACCGCGTTCTCGACAGCCATCTGCAAGCCATCGAATTGCTGCGGGACGCGTCGCATGTCCGCAACTACAGTACGGCCGAGCTGGTCTCCGCCCTGTCCCGCGCAGGCTTCGCCGTCGAGGGCATCACGATGCGGCGGTTACGGATGGAGTTTTCCGTCTGGACGGCCCGGACACGGACGCCCGCATCCCACGCGGATGCGATCCGCTCGTTGCAGGAGCGAGCCCCTGCCGTCGTCAGGGAGTCCTTCGCCGTCGGACCGGACGGGAGCTTCGACCTGGATGCAGCGACCCTCATGACGGTCGCCTCTTAGGTCGGCGATGTCCCGCCCGACCGCCGAGCCTCTCTCCCGCTTCGGTGCCGGTCTCGCACGGGAGAGAGATCCGGCGACGGTCCCGCGACGCGGACCGATGCGGCGGCCCGCGTCCCACGCCGCCAGGGATCGAGCCGCCGGGGATCAAGCCGCCAAGGTCTTGGCCTTCTGGTTCTCGGCGCACCAGCGATCGATGAGGGCCCGTGCCTCCCCGGCCGGAACCGGGCGGCTGAACAGGTAGCCCTGGACCTCGTCGCAGCCGAGGAGCGCCAGGACGCGCTGCTGGTCGGCGGTCTCGATGCCCTCGGCGGTGGTGCGCATGCCGAGCACCCGGGCGATGTCGATGACGGCGCGGACGATCGCGGCGTTCTGCGCCCCGGCGCCGAGACCGGTGACGAAGCTGCGGTCGACCTTGATCCGGTCGAACGGGAAGCTCCTCAGGTAGTTGAGGGAGGAGTAGCCGGTACCGAAATCGTCCATCGCCACGTGCAGGCCCAGGGCCTTCAGGTCGCGCAGGATGGTCAGCGTCGCCTCGCCGCTGTCGAGCAGCATCTGCTCGGTGATCTCGAGCTCGAGGCGGTGGGCCGGCAGGCCGGTCCGGGCCAGGACGCCGCGCACCATCCCGACGAGGTCGGGGCCGGTGAACTGCACCGGCGACAGGTTCACGGCGATCTTCAGCCGCTCGGGCCAGGTCGCGGCCTGGCGGCAGGCCTCGGTCAGGGACCACTCGCCGATGGCGTGGATCAGGCCGCATTCCTCGGCGATCGAGATGAACAACGAGGGCGGCACGCTGCCCCGCTCCGGGTGGCGCCACCGCGCCAGGGCCTCGAACCCGGCGATCTCGCCGGTCTTGAGGATGACCGAGGGCTGGTAATGCAGCTCCAGCTCCCCGCGCTCGATCGCCCGGCGCAGGTCGCTCTCGATCTGGCGCCGCTCCTCCAGCCCCTCGCTCATCTGCCGGTCGTAGAACCGGAACGTGCCGCGCTTGCCCGCCTTGACGGCGTAGAGCGCGAGATCGGCGGCGATCAGGAGGTCGTCCGCATCGCTGCCATCCGCGGGCCCGACCGCGATGCCGATGCTGACGCTGGAGCGGATCTGGTGGCTGCCGATCTCGAAGGGCGGCAGGACCGCCTCGGCGATGCGGTGCGCCAGGGCCTCGATGGCCTGTCGGTCGCCGGCGCCCGGCACCAGCAGCGCGAACTCGTCGCCGCCCAGGCGCGCCAGCAACTGGCCGGGCGCGAGCACGGCGGCGAGGCGGTCGCCGACCGCCTGCAGCAGGTGATCGCCGACCTTGTGGCCGAGGGTGTCGTTGACGAGCTTGAACCGGTCGAGGTCGAGGAACATCACCGCGTAGGTGGCGTCCGGCGCCGCCCGCGCCGTCTCCGCCACCGCCTCCAGGGAGGCGCGGAACACCCGGCGGTTCGGCAGGTCGGTCAGGGGGTCGAGGGAGGCCAGGCGCGCGACCCGGACCTCGGCCTCGGAGCGCTTGGCCTCGATGCGCAGGAGCTTCTCCACCGCGATCCCGACGAGGAGCGTCATCAGCGCCGCCGCCATCGCGTCCATCCGCAGGGTCGCGCGGGAATCCTTGTAGATCTCGGCCTCGGGCACGCTGACGCTCACCCAGAGCGGATGCTCGCGCACCTTGCGGATCGTCACCAGCCGGGCCTCGGCCCCGTCCGGCATCTCGAGGGTGAAGGTGCCGGACCGGCCGGAGCGGATCTTCTGGTAGGTCTCGGTCCGGGAGAGGTCGGCGCCGACTCCGAAGCCGCCGCCGGCGCCGCCGCTGGAGCGCACCACCCCGTCGCTGCCGATGAGCGAGATCGAGGCCGGGCTGCCGAGATCGATCTTGTCGTAGAACTGGGTCAGGTGGCTCGGGTTGAGCGAGGCCACCACCACGCCGCCGAAGCGTCCGTCCGGCCCGAGGAAGCGGCGGCTGAACTGGACCGAGACCCGGCCGCTCGCCCGTCCGATCACCGGCCGGCTGATGTAGAGGTTGTCCTCGGGGCTCTCGACATGGACGCGAAAGTGGTCGCGGTCGCTGAGGTCGGTCGCCGGCGGCGGCTGCGGTCCGGCATTGGTCGCCCGCATCACGCCGTCCGGACCGATGATCGCCACCTGCACGATGATCTCGCTCAGGAGATCGGTCGTGTTGACGATCGTGCCGTAATCCTCCTTGCCGCTGCGGTTCTGGATGCTGCGCCGCATGTAGAGCAGCGACTTGTCGATCTCGCCGATCGAGCGCAGGACGTTCTCCTCGAAGACCATCGCGAAATTGTGCGTGGTGCGCTCCGAGTCCTGCAGGGCGTCACGCATGTCGCTCTGGTGCTTGACCGCGACGCCGCTCCAGAGGAGCGCCACGACGATCAGGCCGAGGATCACCGGCCCACGGCGCTCTGCCAGAAATCTCGGAAACTGCTTGAGGTACAGGGCCATCCCGGCTCGTCCAGCGGCTGCGGTCATCAGAGTATGCGCCGTGAAAGTTATCGGTATCTGAATCCGGATGCCCCATTCTGATATTTTCGCTTGCGGCCACAATGGTATAGCTTTGCGTGCCGGCGTCTCGACTGGCAGGTTGCTTGGTCGATCGAGCCGTTGTTTGGCTGTATAGTATGGTCGAGAACGCGCCCGGCGAGCCATGAGGCGGCCACCCGGGCGTCAAATCCTCCGGCCATTGAAGCCGACGAAAGTCGATACGCCAGAACGCAACCGATGGTAGTAACAACTGAGGTCGCGTCATCAGGGATCCGGGGTCGATCCCAGGCCGGCCCGGGTTGTTAGGTCTAGGATTCGCCCCGTCAAGCTAGTCGATCATGCTCGATTTGATCAATGAACCTGTTGCGGCAGCCGGTTCGACCGCCATCCCGCCGGGCTCCGTCCTTCCTCTGTCTTCGCAGACGGATCGACGAGAAGAGCCGGCGTATTCGATCGACTTGCCAACAAGCCGGGCATGAAGCGTGCGGCCAAGGATGGTATCGGTCTGCGGCGCGTCAGCCGAGTTGCGGTCGTGCCGGGCTCCGTTGCCCGTTTTCGGACGGGGACGCGGCGGGAATGCTGTCGTGCTCAGGCGCGGCGACGGCGTAACCGGCGCCAGCCGAGGACAACACCGCTCGTCGAGACGATCAGGCCGAGGGCGCTGAGGGCACCGATCGCGGTCAGCCGCAAGGCCGGGTGCTGCGCCAGCGGCCCGGCATCGAGGGTATGGAGGGCATCGAACAGCCAGCGGTTCGCCCGCCCGCTGCGGTCGGTCCGCCCCAGGATCGCGCCGGTCTCGGGATCGAGATGGAACCAGGTCGCCGCCGGGTCGTCGAAGGCGAGGCGCAGGACCGGCAGGCGCGGGGCGCCGTGACGGTCGTACCAGTAGGCATCCGGCGCTTCGAGGCGGGTCGCCGACCGGAGCGCCGCCCCCGGCAGCATCGCGCCGGCGGCCGCCACGAGGGTGTCGGGAGCCAGGGCGGTGCCGCAGCACGGGGCTGCACCCTCGCGGCCGGTCGCGACCACGAGGGGCCGCCCGCCGATCCAGGTGAAATCGAGCGCGACGCTGCCGGCCGGCGCCCGCGCGAGGTCGCCGGGGCCCGCGGGGAAGACCGGCGCCGCCTGCCCCGCATAGGCCGCCCGCATGGCGGCGTCGGGCGAACGCGGGCCGAACCAGCCGCGGGGGTTCATCGACAGCCAGCCGCTGAGCACGAAGGTGACGACGACGAGGCCGCCCGCCACCCCGGCGAGGTGGTGCCAGGCGGCCCAGCCGCGATAGGGCGTGAGCCGGTCGCGCATCAGCCGGACGAAGCCGAGGAGGTAGCCGCTCACGCCTGCCGCCAGCGCGATGCCGGAGACCCACAGCACCACGTCCTGCCACAGCCCCGGCCGCGCCCGGAGCGGGGTGAGATAGATCCAGTGGGTCACGGCGCCGACCCAGTTCCACACCCGCTCGGTCCGGGTGGTGTCCAGGGCGACCTCGCCCGTCGCCGCCGACAGGTAGAGCTCGGTCCCGGCCGCGTCACCCAGCGCCACGCGCCGGAACGGCCGCAGCGGGTCGTAGCGTGCCGTCACGGTCCACTGGTCGCGGGTCACCGTGCCGAGATCGGTCACGCGGTGGGCGGCCGGATGGGTGGCGGCGAGGGCCACGGCGCCCTCCGCCGTCAGGACCGGGACGGCATCGCCGGTCGCCGCCGAGAGTGCCTGCCGCCGCCCGTCGAGGCCGGTGATCCAGTAGGCGGGCTCCGCACCCCGCATCGCCAGGGTGAGGCGGGCGGGAAAGCGCGCCGCGCCCGCCCGCTCCAGCGCCTCCTGCGGCGTCACCCGCACGGATTCGAGGTCGAGCGGGGCTGAGGCCGCGCGCCGCTCCGCCTCGGTGAGGGACGGAAAGCCGACGACCAGCATCACCAGCCCGGAGGCGAACCAGGCGACGAAGAGCAGCCCGGTGCCGATGCCGAGCCAGCGGTGGCCGAGATGCAGCCACCGCTTCAGGCTTTTTCCCCACCTCGCCATCAGAAGGTGACGTGGTAGGCGAGCTCGACCGAGCGCGGCCGGCCGAGCAGCCAGGAATTGCTGTTGCCCTCGACCGCGTAGAGCCGGTCGGTGAGGTTGTAGCCGCGCAGCGACAGGCGCGAGGTCGGCGTCACCTGCCAGTCCAGGGTGGCGTTCAGCAGCGTGTAGCTCGGTCGGCGAAACGTGTTGGCGAAGTCGCTGAAGACCGGCCCGACATCGTTGACGCCGAGCCGCGCCACCCAGCCCGGGGCGAAGGCGTAGGCTAGCCAGACATTGGTGACGCGCTGGGGCACGTCGACCGGGACGTTGCCCGCGAAGGACACCGCCGCGCCGTCGACCGTCTGCGCGAAATTGTCGTAGCGGGCCCGCAGCAGGGCGGTGTTGGCCTCGATGCGCCACGCATCCGACAGCTGATAGGCGAAGGCGACCTCGACGCCGCGGGAGGACTGGCGGCCGACCGCGGCGACCTCCGTCGGCCGCCCGGGAATCGGGGTCAGGAGGTTGTCCTTGCGGATGTGGTAGGCCGCGAAGGTCCACTCGCCGCGCCCGTTGTCGAACAGGCCCTTGGCACCGGCCTCGATCTGCTCGCCGGTGGTGAGCGGGAACTGGGATTGCGCCGCGCTGGTGGTGATGAGGCTGCCGAGGGGGTCGGCGGCGGTGGCGACTTGCGCGTAGAGGGCGAGGTCGGGCGTCGGGGTATAGACGGCGCCGACGCGGGTGCTCACCGAGTCGAAGGTCTTCTCGAACCCGGACGCCGTCAGCGGGCGGCTCACCGCCACCCGCGGCACGTCGTAGCGAAGGCCCGTCACCAGGGCGAGCTGAGGCGTCAGTTCCAGCCGGTTCTCGGCGAAGACCGAGGCCTGGCGGGTGCGCGAGACGATGTCGGTGCGGGTGCCCGTGAGATTGATGAAGCCGCCTTGCGCGAAATTGTACGGATCGACGAAGCTCTCGCCCCCGAACGGCGCGTTGCTGTCGCGCCGGAAGGCGATGTGGTTGACGTCGAAGCCCAGAACCGTCGACGTCTTGAAGCCGAACAGGCTGCCCCGGAACGTGGCGTCGAGGCGGTTGCCGATCTGCTCCTCGTGGTGGAAAATCTCGATGTAGTCGCTGCGCCGGATCAGCCCGGTCGCCGGCTGGTAGGTGTATTGCTCGACGTCGCGCCAGTGCCGCTCGGTCGAGAGGCGATAGGCGGTGTTGCGCAACGTGATGTCGGGGCTCGGGTTCCACTCGGCGCGCAGCTGCGTCCAGTTGTCGAACCAGGCGATCTGCGAATCCCGGATGTTGTAGTTGGTGAAGCGTAAGCGTTCGGGCACCCGGTTGCCGACGAGCGGCGAGCCCCAGTAGCGGGTCGGCTCGTTGTAGCCGAGATCGTGCGAGAGGGTGACGCTCAGGTCGGGCGCCGCCCGCCACGTCACCGCCGCCGAGAGGGCGACGTTGCGAAAATCGCCGTCGGGCTTCACCCAGCCATCGGCCCGGTTGCCGCTGAGGTTGAACCGGTAGGCCAGGTCCTCGCCGACCGGTCCGCCGGTATCGAGGGCCAGCCGCGCGATACCGTCGGAGCCGATCGCCGCCCGGGCCTCGCCGAGGGCCGAGAAGACCGGCTTCTTCGGCACCACGTTGATGATGCCGCCGATCGCGCCCTCGCCGTAGAGCACCGAGGCCGGGCCGCGCAGCACCTCGATCCGCTCCGCCGACCAGGTGTCGAACGGGAAGGTGACGGTGCCGACCCCGACATAGAGCCGGGTCCCGTCATAGAGCTGCTGCACCGAGCTCGGTCCGACGAAGCCCCGGCTGGCGAAGGAATGGTTGCCGTTGCCGGGCTGCGCGACGCTGGTGATGCCGACGGCGTTCTGGGTCACCGCCTCCTCGAGGGTGTTCTGGCCCCGGGCCCGGATGGTCTCGCCGCTGATGATGTCGAGGCTCGCCGGGGTTTCGAGCGGGGTGAGGCCGAGGCGGGACCCTGAGCGCGACGGCGTCGCGAGATTGAGGCCGGGGGCGGCCTCCCCCCGGCCGCGGCTGCCCGCGACGTCGATGAGGTCGAGGCCGATCTCCTCGGCGGAGGCGGGTGCGGCGGCCAGAAGCGGCGCGGCGAGCGTGGCGGCGAAGGTGGCAGATCGACGGGCGCGGAGCGCGGGCATGACGGGTTCCGGAGCAGGTTTTCGCACCGTCCGTACCCGACTCAGCCACAAATGTAATGTTATAAAGTTACATCTGTCTCCTCCGGGTCGCGGCGCGGGATGCGCTGGGCGCAAACGGGCGGCGGATCGGAGGAGGGCGGCGGACATGGCGGGACGGCGCGAGGCTGTGGCACGTCACCGCGAACGACAGCGGGACGAATGCCTCTCGCATCCGCCTCGACACCCATCAGGACACCCCGCCCGACGTGCTCGCGTGTGACCACGGCTGACGGCAGGTCTCCTGGCTCACGGGTCAGCGCCTGCCATCGTCTTCCCAGGGACCTTTCGGGATCCCCAGTGACGTAAGGTGATGGAAGGCTCGCCGCTTACAGTTGCGGGGGCAGCCGCGGCATCGGGCTCTCGCCCTCACCGCGTTCCCTTTTGATCCCCGGAGGGAACCGTCGGAAGGGAGCTTAGCGGTTCGGTTACGAGGGAGCAATGGTGGCGAGCATGGTTGCCCGTCCGTCTCTCGCGGATGAGCCCTTCCCGGCAGAGGGGAGAGGGTTTTCGCGAGGTCGCGGCCCCCCAGCTTTCTCGACCAGGCCGCGCGATCCGCATCGACGCCGCCCCGCACCCCTGACATACAGGGCCGCGAGACGGCCCGCCTGGGCCGCGAACAAGATCTGACAAAAGCTGCCTGGGAGGTTCCCCGATGTCGTTCCGCTCACGGGTTGCCGGCGCCGCCGGCCTCGCCCTGTCGCTGGCCCTGGGCACTTCCGCCCTCGCGCAGGACGCCAAGGCGCCGATCAAGATCGGGGTGCTGAGCGACATGAGCGGGCCCTTCGCCGACCAGGCCGGGACCGGCTCGGTGACGGCCGCCCAGCTCGCCGTCGAGGACTTCGCCAAGGAGGCCGGCGAGCTGAAGGTCGAGGTCGTCTCGGCCGACCACCAGAACAAGCCCGATATCGGGCTGGCCACCGCCCGCCGCTGGCTCGACCAGGAGGGCGTCTCGACCATCGTCGACCTGCCGAACTCCGCCGTGGCTCTGGCGGTCTCCAACCTGATGCGCGAGCGCCACCGGGTGGCCCTGGCGTCGAGCGCGCTCACCTCCGACCTCACCGGCAAGGCCTGCGCGCCGACCACCGTGCAATGGGTCTCGGATACCTGGGCGCAGGGCTCGGCCACCGCGCGGGCCATCGCCGGCCGCGGCCTCAAGTCCTGGTACTTCGTCACCGTCGACTACGCGCTGGGCCACGCGCTGGAGCGCGACGCCACCGTGGCGCTCAAGGCTGCCGGCGGCACCGTGAAGGGGTCGAGCAAGCATCCGCTCAATGCCGGCGACTTCGCCTCGCCGCTGCTCTCGGCGCAGGGCTCGGGCGCCCAGGTGCTGGCGCTCGCCGATACGGGCGCCGACATGATCAACGCCGTCAAGCAGGCGGCGGAGTTCGGGGTGATGCCCGAGATGCGGCTCGCCGCCCTGTTCGTGCAGCTCTCGGACATCCATGCGCTCGGCCTCAAGGCGGCGCAGGGGCTCCAGCTCGCCAGCGCCTTCTACTGGGACCGCACCGACGGCACCCGTGCCTTCGCCAAGCGCTTCGGCGAGAGGATGAACGGCCGCATGCCGACCGAGAACCATGCCGGCGTCTACTCCTCCACCCTGGCCTACCTGCGGGCGGTGCGCGACACCGGCACGATCGAGGGCGAGAAGGTCGTGGCGGCGATGCGCGAGAAGCCGATCAACGATCCGCTGTTCGGCCCCGTGACGGTGCGCCAGGACGGCCGCGCGGTGCACGACCTGTTCCTGTTCGAGGTGAAGGCGCCGGCCGACAGCAAGGGCCCGTACGACTACTACAAGCTCCTCGACACGGTGCCGGGCGACCAGGCCTTCCGGCCGATGGCCGAGGGCGGCTGCCCGCTGGTGAAGTAGGCCGGACGCCCGCATTCGGCGGGCGCTCGCCACCGGCGGGCGCTCGACTTCGGTGGGCGCTCGACTTCGGTGGGACTTGCCCCAGATCGGGTGTCGTCACCCGAGAGGTTCCGCCATGTCCGACGCCGTCCTGACCCTGAACGACGGGAAGCGCATCCCCCAGCTCGGCTTCGGTGTGTGGCGGCTCGACAACGAGGAGGCCCCGGCGGTGGTCGGGGCCGCCCTCGAGGCCGGCTACCGCCTGATCGACACCGCGGCGATGTACGGCAACGAGGCCGGGGTCGGCCGGGCCATCGCGGCCTCCGGGGTGCCGCGCGAGGAGATCGTCGTCGCCACCAAGGTCTGGAACGACCGCCACGGCTACGACGAGACCCTGCGGGCCTGCGAGGACTCGCTCGCCCGGCTCGGCCTCGACCACGTCGATCTCTACCTCGTCCACTGGCCGGTGCCGCAGCGCGGCGCCTACCTGGACACCTGGCGGGCCCTGATGCGCCTGCGCGAGGATGGCCGCGCCCGCTCGATCGGCGTCTCGAACTTCACGGTCGAGCACCTCAAGCGCGTGATCGACGCCACCGGCTCGACGCCCTCGGTCAACCAGGTCGAGCTGCACCCGCGCTTCCAGCAGGGCGCGTTGCGCGCCTTCCACGCCGAGGCCGGCATCGTCACCGAGGCCTGGGCGCCGCTCGGCCGCGGCGGCGTGCTCGACGATCCGGTGATCCAGGCCGTCGCCGCAAAGCACGGCCGCAGCCCGGCCCAGGTCGTCCTGCGCTGGCACCTGGACATCGGCAACGTCGCGATCCCGAAATCGGCGACGCCGGCCCGCATCCGCGAGAACCGGGAGGTCGGAGGCTTCACCCTCGACGCCGACGACCTCGCCCGCATCGCCGCCCTCGACGATCCGGCGGGGCGGATGGGGCCGGATCCGGAAACGTTCGGCGGGTGAGGCCGGTCGGGTGGTTCCGCGGGGGGCAGGCCATCCGGGACATGGTGTCCGGCAGCCGTGTCGCCGACGGCGGCACACGGACAATACGGATTGCCAGGGTGTGGCGTGATCCATGCTCGCAGCATGGATGCGGCAGATCGGAGATGGCATGGCTGGCATTCGTCATATGCAAAAAATTATCTAATCGTGAAGTGGATTTTCCCAAATATGGAATATTGATTTCCAAATCGATGATTCGACAATGTTTACATTTTTTTAATTTAGATCTATCTTTATTGAATGAGCTGTGATTTTGTGCGCGGCCGTGCCTAGGGGTGCCGTCACATGCAGTTCGATAGCGTTCAGAACGCCAAAGCGGATATATTCGAAGATGTTTTCGGTTTTCAGGCGATTCCAGTTGCGGCGAGTGCTGGAATGGAGGTTCCTCTATTTGCGCCCAGGCCAGAAACTGCGGCATTTCGCAACGTCGTTGATGGGCGAAAGCGTCGGCGGTACGACGCGCGGGATTTGATCTCTCTCGGAGTTCTGCCGCCGGAGGGACACAACCGGAACCCGGATGGCTTCAAGCTCGGCATTTTCGTGCAGCGCGCGGAGTTGCTGCATCATCCCCTCGTCCAGGAGGCCCAGCTTCGCGCCCGGGGTGAGGCGCGCGTCATCTACACGGGACCGGTGAGCCGCAGGGCGCTCAATCCGGGACGGCATCGGCCGCTCCGCATCGGAAGTTCCATCGGTCATTATCGTGTCACGGCTGGGTCGATCGGTTGCTTCTGCATGCACCAGGATGGGGGCGGTATCGGCATCCTGTCGAACAACCATATCCTGGCGGATACGAACAAGGCCAGTTTGGGCGACGTCATTCTGCAGCCCGGACGCAGGGACGGAGGGCGGCGACAAGATCCCGACAGCCGTGTGGCGACTTTGTTCAGCTTTGAGCGGATTGATTTTGCAGTCAATTCGCGCAATCTCGTGGACTGCGCGTTCGCCGTCTTGATGGGCGGCATCAAGCATGACAGCAGCTGGGCTCATTCCCCACAGACGGCCGAGCAATGGCCGGTCAAGTCCCGTCCCGTCCAATTGCTGCCCGATGATGAAGTGTGGAAGATCGGGCGCACCACGGGACATACGGCGGGCCGTGTCGTAGCGGTCAACGTCGACAACGTCGTCGTGGCGATGGGGGCTGGAACCGGTCAGCGCCTCGCACGCTTTGATGGTCAGATTTCGATCGAGCGCTCCGATGGCCATTTCTCCGAAGGCGGCGACAGCGGCGCCTTGATCTGGACCCGGGACGGATCGCCGGCCGCGCTGCTGTTTGCCGGGACGGAGCGAGGTGGCACGACCGGATACGGCTTGACCTACGCGAACCCGATCGAGGTGGTCCTGGACGCCCTCAATCTGGAAATTCATACTGGCGGGTAATGGAGAGAACCATGGTCGACCGCAGAGAGAAGCTCTTGGCGTCGAAGCCTGCGGCGCAAGCGGCGAAGGATGCGTTCGCAGCAGAATACGCTGCCGGGCGAAATGACTTGGCGGTCGGCCTCGGGCTCAACCATACCGGCGACGACTGGGCGGTGACGGTCTTCGCGGAAACGCCGACGGCCGCACAGGCCTTGCCCGACCATTATGGCGACTATCCCGTCGAGGTTCGGGTCACGGGCCGCACGAGTGCCCATTAGTGCGGGTGAGCGGTCGCTCGACACGGCGGCGAAGGAGTGGTGAAGTTCGCGGCCTGTAAGCGCCACCGAGTCCTCATGACCCTACGCACGCCCCCCGAGACCCGCGCCGCCTACCGGCGCTTCGTGCCGATCACCACCCGCTGGGCCGACAACGACGTCTACGGCCACGTGAACAACGTCGTCTATTACGCCTTCTTCGACACGGCGGTGAACAGCGTGCTGATCGCGGAGGGCGCCCTCGACATCGCGCAGAGCCCGGTGATCGGCCTCGTGGTCGAGACCGGGTGCCGCTACTTCCGCTCGATGGCCTTTCCCGATCGGGTCACCGCCGGGATCCGGGTCGCGCATCGCGGCACGTCGAGCGTGCGCTACGAGGTCGGGCTGTTTCGCAACGACGACGAGGCGGCCGCGGCGCAAGGGCATTTCGTCCACGTCTATGTCGACCGGGCGACGCAGCGCCCGGTGCCCCTGCCGGACGACTTGCGGCGGGTACTGGAGCCGCTCGCCGTATGAACGGCGAGACCGACCTGACCCGGCTCCTCGCCGGGATGCGGCCGGAGCTCCGCCCCGGCACCTACGTCTTCGCCACCGCGAGCGACGGGGCGATGGCGGCGGATCTCACCCCGGTGCTGAGCTTCCGCGAGGCTGAGGGGACGACCCTGATCCTCACCCGGGCGCACGCCGCGCGGGCCGGCCTGTCCGGCACGTTCCCGTGCCGCTGGATCACCCTCGCCATCCATTCCTCGCTCGGCGCGGTCGGCTTCCTCGCCGCCGTGACGGCGCGCCTCGCGGAACGGGGCATCGCCGTCAACGCCGTCTCGGCCTTCCACCACGACCACCTCTTCGTGCCGGAGACGCGGGCCGAGGAGGCGATGGATGTGCTGCGGGACCTCGCCGACCGCGCCGCCTCCTGACGTCGCCGCGCGGCCTCCACCCGCCACGAAGGCACCATTCGTCCCTTACGGCTTGTTGCTCCCTCCGCGGCCGCCCAAGCTGCAGGTCTCGCAACCGGAGGACGTCGCCATGCCGCCGCGCATCCCGCTCAATCCCGGGGGACCGGGTCCGCTCGGGCTCATCGCCCTCGCCCTCGCGATCCTGGTCGCCGGCCTCGTCCTCGAGGGGCACCCGGTCGATGCGTCGGTCTCACCGCTCGTCACGCGGGACGAGGCGCCCGCCCGTCCGCTGCCGAGCCCGGAGACGATGCTGCGCGACATGATCGGCCGCGACTGAGGAAGCCCCGTCCGTGACCGACCTCTTGTCCGGCGCCGCCGGCCCGCTCGGCTGGGCGGTGATCCTCGCCACCTTCCTCGTCGCCGGCTTCGTCAAGGGCGTGGTCGGGTTGGGCCTGCCGACCGTGGCGGTGGGGCTTCTCGCCACCGTGATGAGCCCGGCTCAGGCCGCGGCCCTGCTGATCGTGCCGTCCTTCGTCACCAATATCTGGCAGCTCCTCGTCGGGCCGCGCTTCGGGGCCCTCGTGCTGCGGCTCTGGCCGATGATGGTGGCCATCGCCGCCGGCACCGTGGCGAGCGCCGGGCTGATCGCGGGCGCGAAGGGGCCGGGCCCGGCGAGCGCGCTCGGCATCGCGCTGGTGGCCTATGCGGGAATCGGCCTTGCCGGCCTTTCCTTGCGGGTGCCGGCCCGCGCCGAGCCCTGGCTGTCACCCCTGGTCGGCCTCCTCACCGGTCTCGTCACCGGGGCGACCGGGGTCTTCGTGATCCCGGCGGTGCCCTACCTCCAGGCGCTCGGCCTCGACCGGGACCAGCTGATCCAGGCCCTCGGCCTGTCCTTCACGGTCTCCACCGTGGCGCTCGCCGCCGGCCTCGCC